>VGEY01000009.1 GCA_016869075.1 Alphaproteobacteria bacterium | reverse complement strand
AAATCCTATCATTTGAGGGCTCCATAATCGTCTCATTATGGAACTATTAAAATCCTGTTTCCCTATTTTTCAGGGGTGGGGATTTTTAACGCCCTTTATGTGGGGATTTCATATTACCAATGACAAACATAGATCGCAGGTGGAGGATTGTCAGGATTAGCTTTCGTTTCACCACAGAGGCCCACAACAAAGATACAGGTTAGGCCTATAGATTTTACTATACTATTCAGAAGTAATTTGGAAAAATTAAGCATTTTAACTCTCTATTAAATAAAAATATTAACAATTTATAAACCTTTAATATTTAATATAGTTTTATTTTAAATATTTTCAATTTGCATAAAAATACTCTGCCTCCTCTTCACAAAAATGAGAGAAAGCAGAGTATTGGATAACTAAAGGTGTCTTAGTGACCTACACCAAGCCCTGGAATTCCACCAGTAAATCCAGGGATTCCACCCGTGAAACCGGCTATGTTCAATCCACCACAAGGAGGAGGTGGAGGGGGACAGGGGGGTGGTGCACATGGAGCTGGTCCGGGGGGTGGGACTTCACCACCGCCAGGAGCGGGAGGAGGTGGAGGAGGAGCCGCCGCTGGATTTTGTGGCAATACATATATAGCTGGCGGAGGATCATCCGGACTAGCTTTTGTATTATCACTAAGACCCATCAACAAGATACCACACAGAGCAGCCGCTTTTATAACCTTCTTTACTGTTAAATCTGATAAAGTAAACATTATTCAAATCTCCCGTGAATAGAGGATTAAGAAAAGTTTGGTTAAACTTACATGTCTTAAAATAGTTTTGCTAAAATTTATTTCAATAGTGAGATGGTTTTTACTTAAAATTGTCTTAGAATTGCTTAAAAAGAAATTTGTATTATATAGTTAATAAAATATAAATGCACTCTTGCGTAAATAAAGTGTTAACATCTTGCCATAATATGTCATGAAAAGTTTTAAAAGTGCGAAGGGAAGGCTATAGCCCTTTGTCGCCCCAAAGATCTCGCATTTTAGAAAAGAAACCTGCAGATTGGGGGCTTGTTGATTCCTGCTTACTACCTTCTTCAAATTCCCTTAAGAGCTCTTGTTGGCGCTTTGTAAGGTTCATTGGCGTTTCGACTAATGCTTCGACATACATATCCCCACGGGCACTTGGACGACGAAATACAGCCATCCCCTTCCCGCGCAAGCGGAATTGGTGGCCACTTTGTGTTCCAGCTGGGATTTTTAATTTCGTTCGTGTTCCCTCAATGGTGGGGACTTCAATCTCACCCCCCAATGCGGCTGTTGTCATAACGATTGGAATCCGGCAATAAATATCCGTCCCATTTCTTTGAAAAAAACGATGGGGGTGAATACTCACAAAAACGTATAAATCCCCCGGTTCTCCCCCTCGAATGCCTGCTTCACCACCCGCTGCAACGCGGATACGTGTCCCATCTTCCACTCCTGGTGGTATTTTAACATCGAGTGTCTTTTCTCGACGAACGCGCCCTGTTCCTTGGCAGCTTTTGCAAGGGTTTTCGATGGTCTTACCAACCCCTTGGCAGCTATGGCATGTGCGCTCTATGGTAAAGAAACCTTGTTGCGTACGAATCTTTCCCCGACCTTGGCACGTACCGCAGGTTTTGGGTTCTTCTCCCCCTTCTCCCCCTGATCCCTTGCAGGAATCACATCCTACAGCTGTGGTGTACTTGACACGCGGTGTCGTCCCATTAAAAGCTTCTTCTAGGGTTATATCGGCATTGTAACGTATATCAGACCCACGTAAATTTACTTCAGGCGAACGGAATCCTCCATTCATTCCAGAAAACATTTCATCAAAAAGATCAGAAAAATCAAAACCAAAACCTGAGGCTCCAGGATGAGCTCCAGAACCGGGGTGTCCCCCTTCGAATGCTTGATGACCAAAACGATCATATGCCGCGCGCTTTTGATCATCACGCAACACATCATAAGCTTCTGAAATTTCTTTGAATTTGGCTTCAGCAGCCTTATCATTGGGATTACGATCAGGATGATATTTCATCGCAAGCTTACGATAGGCTTTTTTTAGTTCCTCAGCAGTTGCAGACCGACTGACTTCCAATAGCTCATAATAATCTTGTTTTGCCTTAGCCATAAATATTCTACATTTTTAATTTCTAAAAACTACTTTAGCTAAAAGGTTTTAAGAGCACAAGAATGCACTTAAAACCTTTAGGGAAAGACCAATTTATCCAATTATTAAAGGACTCATTTATCTCGAGCAACCTTGTTTATTGAGACTTTTTCTTGGGCTGTTCTTCAACATCCTCAAATTCTGCGTCAACCACCTTACCATCTTTAGGTTCAGCAGCAGAACTTTCCTCTGTATGCGACGCAGATTCTTGAGCTTTCATGTCCTTATACATGGCTTCGCCTAATTTCATTGCCGAAGTTGAGAGGTTTTGGGTTTTTTGCTGAATATGAGCTGCATCCTCACCTTCAAGGGCAGTTTTTAAAGCAGCAATATCAGCTTCAATCGCTGACTTTTCTTCAGCTGAAATTTTGTCACCGTGTTCTGCAAGAGATTTCTCGGTGGAATGAAGAAGAGCCTCACCATGATTTTTTGCCTCAACCATTTCGCGTCGCTTCTTATCCGCCTCAGCGTTGGCTTCAGCTTCTTGAACCATTTTGTCGATATCAGCTTCTGATAATCCACCAGAAGCTTGGATACGAATTTGTTGTTCTTTACCCGTTGCCTTGTCTTTGGCAGATACTTGCACAATTCCGTTGGCATCAATATCAAAAGTTACCTCGATTTGTGGCATTCCGCGCGGCGCTGACGGAATTCCAACTAAATCAAACTGGCCCAGTAATTTATTGTCAGCAGCCATTTCTCTCTCGCCCTGGAAAACTCGGATTGTAACAGCAGTTTGATTATCATCTGCCGTCGAGAAAGTTTGGCTTTTGCGTGTCGGTATTGTCGTATTGCGTTCGATTAGGCGCGTAAAGACACCCCCCAAAGTTTCAATACCCAATGAAAGAGGGGTAACATCAAGAAGAAGAACATCTTTAACATCTCCTTGCAACACGGCACCTTGAATTGCTGCACCAATCGCAACGACTTCATCAGGATTGACTCCACGGTGGGGTTCACGACCGAAAATAGCTTTTACAGTTTCCATGACTTTAGGCATTCTGGTCATACCACCTACCAAAATAACTTCCTCAATTTTATCCGCTGATAGGCCCGCATCTTTCAAGGCAGCCTTACAAGGAGCAACTGTTCTTTCAATTAAATCAGCAACCAAAGACTCAAGTTTTGCACGTGTTAATTTTACATTTAAGTGCTTTGGTCCTGCTGCATCAGCTGAAATAAAGGGAAGATTGATTTCTGTTTGCATTGAGGAGGAGAGTTCAATCTTTGCTTTTTCAGCAGCTTCTTTTAATCTTTGAAGCGCCAACTTATCCTGTCGCAAATCTATTCCTTGCTCCTTTTTAAATTCATCAGCCACAAAGTCCATGATACGGGCATCGAAATCCTCGCCGCCTAAGAAAGTATCGCCATTGGTCGCCTTGACTTCAAAAACACCGTCCCCTATTTCAAGAATGGAAACATCAAAAGTTCCGCCTCCAAGGTCGTAAACGGCTACAGTACCGCTTCCCTTCTTTTCAAGGCCATAAGCAAGCGCAGCAGCTGTTGGTTCGTTAATAATGCGTAACACTTCTAAGCCAGCAATGCGCCCAGCATCTTTGGTTGCTTGGCGTTGAGAATCATTAAAATAAGCTGGAACAGTTATGACTGCTTGAGATACAGTTTCACCTAAAAAGGCTTCAGCTGTTTCTTTCATTTTTTGAAGAATGAACGCACTTATTTGACTTGGGCTATATTTCTCTCCCCGTGACTCTACCCATGCGTCCCCGTTTTCACCCTTAATAATTTTATAAGGAACAAGATCCATATCTTTTTTTGTGATAGGATCATCAAATCGACGGCCAATAAGGCGTTTGATTGCAAACAATGTATTTTCAGGATTAGTAACTGCCTGGCGTTTAGCAGCCTGGCCAACTAGGCGTTCACTATTTTCTCCGAAGGATACCATTGAGGGGGTTGTACGTGCGCCTTCTGAATTTTCAATGACCCGTGCATTTTTACCTTCCATCACTGCAACACATGAGTTTGTGGTACCCAGGTCAATCCCAATTACTTTTGCCATTAGTCTTCTCCTAAACAAATAATACTTATCTAATTAAATTAGCAGCATCGAGCTTCATTTGCTAATAATATAAAACATTGGCATTAAAAAATCAAGAATTTACATTGAGAATGTTCCTCAATGCGAAGCTGCCTTTTAGGCCAAAAAAGTTAAAAAAATACAATACATAAGGAAGTCAATATTACTTCTCTCCCCCTTTTGCCACACCAACCATAGCTGGACGTAAAAGACGATCATGCATCGTATAACCTACTTGCAAAACCTCAACAATTGTACCAACTGGTACGCTCGTATCCTCAACTTCAAACATCGCTTGATGGAAGTTTGCATCGAATTTTTCTTTTAAAGGGTTAATTTTCTTTATTCCGTGACGCTCGAAAGCTGAAAGTAAAGCGCTCTCTGTTAATTCCACGCCTTGTATTAAAGCTTTGACTGACTCTGGCAAATCCTCCGATACCTGGCAAGTCTCCAGCGCACGGCGCAAATTATCGGCAATAGATAACATATCCCGCCCAAAATTCGTACTTGCGTACTTTAGGGCCTCTTCTTTATCACGGTGAGCGCGACGCCGCAAATTTTCTGTCTCTGCCATGGCACGAAGCCATTGATCTTTTAAGGATGCAACTTCTTCTTCAAGAGAAGTTAATTCCTTTTCTTCAGATTCAGCCTGCTTTTCTAACTTCTCAGCAATTTCTGTAGCTTTATCGGAATCAACATTATTGTCATTGTCTACATTTCCTGTAGAAAAATCATTCTGATTATGAATTGTTTCGTTACGCACAAGTAGCTCCTGTATTAATTTAATGTGGATATTATATATATTATAAAGTACGGAAGAAATAAGATAAATTCCTTTCGCTTGTGTCGTATATGCCACAGTAGGGATTCTCCCCAGGATGGCAGTTTTCTTAACATTTTAAGAAAAATTGTAGATAATTTTAGGGACTTGCATGTCATTTTGTCGCACCCTATAGTAAACAAATATTAACTTTATTTTAACTAGTATTATGACAGTTTTGAGGTTAATAACAATTATTAATTGAGGAGTGTGTATGCCAGTAAACGTGCCTGATACCTACCGCCCTTCGGATGACGAACCATTTATGAATTCTCAACAGATTGAGTATTTCAAACAGCGTCTTCTGTCTTGGAGAGATCAATTACTTCATGAATCAAATGAAACCATTACCCATCTTCAAGAAGAGCCTCAAGTCGAAGCAGATATGGTTGATTGCGCCGCGAATGAAACAGACCGCACAATCGAACTCCGCGCAAGAGATCGCGAAAGAAAACTTATCAATAAAATAGATGATGCTCTTAGAAGAATAGATGAAGGGTCCTACGGATATTGTGATGAAACAGGAGAACCCATTGGAGTTAAACGCTTAGAGGCACGCCCCATTGCTACATTAAGCTTAGAAGCCCAAGAGCGCCATGAGAGACGCGAACGCCTTCAAAGGGATGACTAATAATACTCCCAAATTAAACCTTGCATTATAAAGGTTGTACTTATGAGCCCCTTTTAGAAGAGGGGCACCATTCTTTTCTCCCCCACAATCATTATTATTACTCTCACAAGAAACTTAAATATCTGATTTTCTTACAAATAAATTTGATAACATAAAATAATAAATAAAATTTTAGAAGATTTATCTCTTTTTTTGGTCTATGCTCAAAACGGAAATAGATTGATCACTTTATGGAGGCTAGAATGTACAGTTCCTTTTCAAAATATTTTGCAGAAATGATAGGTACATTAATGTTGGTATTAATTGGATGTGGAAGCGCCATTATTGCAGGACACGAAATTGGTCCATTAGGTATTGCACTTACGTTTGGTTTCACACTTATGGCATTAACTTACGTATTGGGACCTATTTCTGGTGGACACATAAATCCAGCAATTACACTTGGATTGGCATTTCGCAAGCGATTTGACGTCAAGTTGATTATTCCTTATATCTTCTTTCAGTTAGTAGGCAGTATTATCGGTGGTTATCTACTTTATATTATTGCTACAGGTCAAACAGGATTTGTGGCAGATGTTTTTGGAGCAAATGGATATGGTGAACACTCTCCAAGTCACTATAATCCTATCTCTTGTGCTGTCACAGACATCAGCATAACAGCATTGCTTGTCTTCGTAACCCTCAGCTCTATAAGCTCTGGATTTGCAAAAGGATTTGGTGGCTTGGCCATCGGCGTTACGTTCATTGGAATCTATTTATTTTCAATCCCCATTACCAATGGCTCAGCAAATTTTGCACGCAGCATTGGCACAGCTGCATTTGCTAACAAATGGGCCGTAGAACAACTTGGATTTTTTGCACTAACCAGTTTAGGGGGGGCTGTATTGGGTTCCTTTTTCCATTATCTCATTTATAGTAACGAAAAATAGTATCCCATTTTAATTAGTTTATTTTCACACGACTGAGGAGAAGCTCTTCGGACTTCTCCTTTCTCTATTAAGGACACCCATTTTTAATGAGCATAAAGTTTTCCCAAGACAAGAGGGATTTGCAACAAAAGATCTGAGGCCATGAGGGTGTGGCCTCCATATGCTTCATGATAAAATTGGGAAGCCATTCCAGCTAAGTACATACCAACGACAGCTGCCTGTAAGGGCTGCAAACCTTGGCCAAGAAATCCAGCACAAATACCCGCAAGGACATCTCCACATCCTGCGGTTGAGGCAGATGTATGACCTGTCGGGTTTTTATAAATCTCCCCATTGGGTCCTGCAATCAAGCTTGGGAATCCCTTCAATAAAATCACGCAATTCCATTCCTGTGCATATTCTTGAATAACTGATGCCTTGTTTTCTGAAGTGGAAAGAGATGATCCAATTAACCGCTCAAACTCCCTCTCATGAGGGGTGAGCACCCATTTTCCCTTGCTATGCTCCTTAATAAAATGAGGGTCAAGGGCATTTAGAGCATCTGCATCTAGAACCATGGGAACATGGATTTGTTTTAAAGCTTCGCGTACAAAACTACAGGTATCAGGATGTTGACCTAACCCACACCCAGCCCATCCAGCTTTACATTTATTTATAAAGGAAGAGACTTCTGATAAAGCTTCTAATGAAAAGCTTCCATCTTCTGTTTCAGGTGCACATTGAAGCATAATTTCAACCACATGTGCAGCTATGGTTGACCAAATTGAGTCAGGAACTAAGCAACGGACTCCTCCTGCACCCATTCTTGCTGCAGCCATGGCAGAGAGAACAGCCGCACCCGGAAATGCTTTGGAACCAACTATTCCAAAAACATAACCATTTTCATATTTATGAGGAGCGGACCCTCGCTGGGGAAGATATTGTTGAACTTCCGAAAGTGTTGTCTCCCTCATAATTAGTTTCCCTCTTCTCCTGATTTACACGACGGTTCATGATCCAGTTTGTCCATGATAATACACCATACCCATCTGATGCATGCAAAAACTCATAGAACTGACGAATAAATTGATAGCGTAATTCTTCTTCTGGTCTCTTATAAGCCTTCTTAGAGCCAGAAAGATGACGAAGATCTAGAGAGCCTAGTTGTACCTGGCGGTCAATAATTGCGTCAAAAGAAAGATGCGAATTGCGCATCATATCATACATAATCATAAAGGTTGAAGTTCTTCCGTGTCCGCCATGACAATGAAAATGAAGCCAAACATGCGCAGGTAGGTTTTTAACGAAAAGCAAAAACTGATCAACATCTTTATCTTCCGGTCGCATATGGTCTGAAATAGGCAAGCGAAAATAATGTGCGCCAGCTTTTTGGACAACCTGCTCTTCAGTGTTGAGAGAAGTTATTTTGTACACGAGCGAACTGACTGTTTTTATGTAGCCTGCGTCATCCTTTTGGTCTACACTTTTTACTAAAACATTTTGTCCAACCGAAAGGCTTTCAAGGCGCTTTTTTTCATTCGCAAGAATTAAGACAACAGGATCACTCTGGAGCCACCATGCACCTTGAGCACTCCAATTAATAGGTAAACCATTCATAAAAGCATGAGGCTCAGCTCTTAAATCGATAACAACAACTTGTGCAGGAGGGAATCCTAATCCATTAAGATAATCAACAATGTTCGCAAACTGCTCAATGGAAAATTGCGCACTACCCGATATATTCAGAGAGTCTAGCCCAGCGAGTTCAAACCCTTGGGGCATTGAGTCATATGTGGTGCGAAATCGACGGGGCAATTTGCCAGAATCTTTCGTATCCAGCATCAAGGTCCATAATGGAACAGTGAGAGGCTGAGAAGAACTTGGTTTTGCATCACACGTCGTAATTAATAAGATAAAAATAATTAATGAACACACATACTTCATTTTTCACTCTCCATCTGCAACTTGAATTAATCGCTTCATATCTGCCCTTTGACTCTGTGTATATCCTGTTTCTTCCTTTGTTGACGATTGCGGTTCTAATCGAGATAATTTATCAACTGTTGATTGTTTGTTTTGAGGTAAAATAGCCTGACCAAGACTATTTGCCATAGTGCCCTGCGGCAAAGATGATGAACGTTGGGGTGCTTGTGGAGATGAAAATTGCGGCGTATTACCGGAATCTAATGATAGCTGTGCTGGCTGGCCTGGACTAGGGGGTCGAATAACAACCATCGGAGAATGCATTTGATTATTCTGTGGTGGATTAACAGTCCCTCCCGGACCATAAACGGTCTGAGGCAAAGGGGGTTGAGGGTGCATTGGCGGTTGTGTAGAAGGGTGAAATCCTTGCATCTGTTGCTGGGCATTAGGATATGGATATTCTTGTGGAAAATTTTCTCTAGATATGTTGTCAGGAGACAAGCCTGCTCCCTCACCCGAAAAATTTTTCATAACTTTTGCGTTCAGCTGGTTTTCAACTTTTATAGCTTGATTCACAATGGTTTGTTGGAGGGATGCTGGTAAAATTTGCAAAAGCGTATCTCCCCCTTTCCGTGCCAATGGAGCAAATCGAGCCTCTTGAATCGTTACAGGTTGTGAAATGCGCGGGAAGAAAACACTAAAGAGCAGTTCTGAAGCACTTACCACAAATACACCGCGAACAACTCCAAAACCAAACCCAAGAGATCGATCAACCCCTTTAATAGAGCTTTCTTGAATATATTCTGCAACAGTGTTGGAAATAATACTTAAGACAATGAGAGAGGTGATAAAGATACAGAAAATAGTTACGACATCAACAATCATTGGGTTGGCAATGTAATGTTGAAAAAAACCTCTTCCCAAAGGTAAAAGAGCATATGAAAGGAAGGCGGAGCCACCCCAATTAAAAAGACTCAAAAGTTCTTTTGTAAAACCTCGTAAAGCACCAATAAGGCTCGAAGCTGTAAATATTCCAAGAATAAGGATGTCTATTCCGTTCATTATGTAAAGTTAGCCCCAAGGATCTTCATCGTTCAATAGATTTTGCTTTATTATGAGGTAATTTAGGTAACAAGTCCAATAATTCAATCAAATATTTCATGACGTATACAGACTCGATCCCCTCCTTACCTCGCGTGGCTTTTTGCTGGGATGGTAAAGCACAATAAGCTCTTAAGAACCCTAACTTAGCCGCTTCTTTTAATCGGTTCTCAGCTTGAGCAACTGGACGAACCTCGCCGGCTAACCCTATTTCCCCAAAGAAAACACTTTGGGAAGGAATTGGCACATTTACCAATGCTGACACTAATGCTGCTGCGACGGCTAAATCGGCGGCAGGCTCTGTAACTTTCAAACCACCTGCGACGTTCAAATAAACATCTTTGTTTCCAAAAATGAGCCCACACCGTGCTTCTAAGACCGCCAAAATCATTGATAATCTACCCGCATCCCATCCCACAGCTGTACGTCGAGGAGACGCCAAGTACGTTGGCGCCACCAAAGCTTGAATTTCTGTCAGAATTGGGCGCGTCCCTTCTATTCCAGCAAAGATAGCAGATCCACTGACGTCTTGATTATGGTCATTCAAAAATAATGCTGAAGGATTTGAAACCTCGCTCAAACCACGATCTGTCATTTCAAATACACCAATTTCGTCTGTTGCACCATACCGATTTTTCACTGAGCGCAAAATGCGATATTGGTAATTGCTTTCTCCTTCGAAATAAAGAACTGTGTCCACCATATGTTCTAAAACACGCGGACCAGCCAACACTCCTTCCTTGGTAACATGCCCAACAAGAACAACAACCGTGTTACGTTTCTTTGCCGCAATTATCAATTCTTGGGCACATGTCCGAACTTGCGAAACGGTCCCTGGTGCAGATTCGATAGTATCAGTGACCATCGTTTGAATGGAATCAATCACAACAAGCTCAATATTACCAAATTGATCGAGAGCATTTAATATATCTTTCACATTAGTGGCGGATGCCAAATGCAGCTGAGATCCTCCCTCTACGCCCAATCTTTGGGCCCTGAGACGTATTTGTGCTATGGCTTCTTCACCAGAAATATAAGCACACGGAACTTGCCGAGCTAAGGCTGCAACCACCTGTAAAAGAAGTGTTGATTTCCCAATACCAGGGTCTCCGCCCACCAACAGGACAGAGCCGGGAACAACTCCGCCCCCGCATACACGATCAAATTCACTAATATTCGTTAACTTTCGAGGTGCAAGAGGTGTCTCTCCGCTAATGCCTACAAATTCAACAGGAGAGGGGCGCGTTGTGCTTCGCTTACTCTCAACTTGCTCTTCCACTAAGCGATTCCATGCGCCGCATCCTTCACATTTTCCGCCCCATTTCGGATGCCAGGTTCCGCAGTCTTGACACACATATCGTGTTGTTGTCTTCGCCATAGATTGCTCCTTTTTGGACTTCTGCTTGTTGCAGTATACTCAATACAACTAAAAAGATGGATGGATTTTTTCATTTTACTTTATAGCAAAAAATAATAAGTAATATTCCTCTTTTATCAAGCATGTCTTGAATCTTTACGATGACTTCGTTATTGATAAAGAAGGAAGAAATCTAAAAATATGAAAGAGATAAGGCTTATTATGCATGCGATAAAATTAAAAGATGGGTCTCAACGCCAATATGATTCAATTGTCACGGGGACTGAAATTGCAGCCTCCATTTCCCCTCGTCTTGCGAAAGAAGCTGTGGCTATTCGTGTTAATGGCGTCTTAAAGGATCTGGCTCTGCCTGTCCCTGCTGACTCAACTATTGAAATCGTGACAAAAAGTGACGAGGATGGCCTTGAAATTTTACGTCATGATGCTGCCCATGTCTTGGCTGAAGCCGTAAAAGAACTTTATCCAGAAACACAAATCACTATCGGCCCTGCGATTACGAATGGCTTTTATTATGACTTCTATCGCGAAAAAGCATTTACTCCCGATGACTTTGGCAAAATTGAACAACGGATGCGCGAAATAGTAGACCGGGATGAAAAAATTACCCGTGAAGAATGGGATCGACCGACAGCTATTCAATTTTATAAACAACAGGGAGAGAATTTTAAGGCTGAATTAATTGAGTCCATTCCAGGCGACGAAGCTTTAAGTTTTTATAGACAAGGGCAATTTGTAGACTTATGTCGCGGTCCCCATTTACCTTCCACTGGAAAACTTGGCAAAGCTTTCAAGTTGATGAAACTCGCAGGTGCTTATTGGCGGGGCGACCATAATAATCCAATGTTGCAACGTATCTATGGAACCGCTTGGGCAACAGAGCAGCAATTAAAAGATTATCTCCATATGTTAGAGGAAGCTGAAAAACGAGACCATCGTCGCCTCGGTGCAGAACTTGATCTTTTTCATATACAAGATGAGGCTGTGGGAAGTGTTTTTTGGCACCCAAAAGGGTGGACACTTTATCGTGGTCTTGAATCCTTCCTTCGCACGCGGCTAGAGGCAAACGGCTATCGAGAAGTCAAAACTCCACAATTGTTAGATCGTTCACTCTGGGAAGCTTCTGGCCACTGGGAAAAATTTCGAGAGAATATGTTTACCGTTGAATCAGAAGACAAAATTTTAGCCATTAAACCTATGAATTGCCCTTGTCATGTCCAAATTTTTAAACAAGGCATTAAAAGTTACCGCGATCTTCCGTTACGGATGGCAGAATTTGGATCTTGTCATCGTAATGAATCCTCTGGATCTTTGCATGGATTGCTTCGCGTGCGAGCATTTGTTCAGGATGATGCCCATATCTTTTGTACGCCCGAACAAATTATCTCCGAAACAAAATCATTCTGTGATCTTCTAAAGGGCATTTATAAAGATCTTGGTTTTACAGATATTAAGGTACGCTTCTCAGATCGTCCAGAAAAACGCGCTGGCACCGATGATATTTGGGACTTAGCTGAAAAGGCCCTCGTTGAAGCTTCCACTGCTGCAGGCTTGGAATATACTCTCAATCCCGGTGAAGGAGCTTTTTATGGCCCTAAACTTGAATTTGTTTTAACAGATGCTTTAGGACGTGATTGGCAATGTGGCACCCTCCAAGTAGATTATGTTTTGCCTGAGCGTCTTGATGCATCCTATGTTGGCGAAGATGGAAAAAAGCATCGCCCCGTCATGCTTCATCGGGCAATCTTGGGAACTTTTGAACGTTTTTTGGGCGTCTTCATCGAACACTGTGCAGGGAAATTTCCATTTTGGCTGACCCCAATTCAAGTGGTTGTGGCGACTATCACTTCTGAAGGAGATAAGTATGCCCAAGAGATACTATCGAAACTGAAAGAAAAAGGAATTCGAGCTGAGTTAGATCTTCGAAATGAAAAAATAAGCTATAAAATACGAGAATTATCTTTACAAAAAATTCCTGTTATTTTAGTTGTTGGAACGCGTGAAGCTGAAAATGGCACAGTTGCCGTTCGACGCCTTGGAGGTGAAAACCAGGTTGTTTCACCATTTGAAGAAGTTTTAACTCAACTCGTTGAAGAAGGAAAAGTTCCAACAGCATGAAAATAAAATTTACACATCTTATCATTTTAGGAGGAATTTTTTTTCTTTCAAAGTCCTCTTTGGGAGAGAGTTTAATATTACAATCACCACATAAAGTTAATTTTCCAAAAGAAAAAAATGCGAAGATGGTTACGGACACCGCATTAGGAAATAAAAAGAAATATGAAAAAAATTCTTCTTCATCTTATAATGATTCACTTGCTCCTAAGAGAGATGGAATATTGAAAGGAGCAGGTGATAATCCGTACTCCTCAACATCCTATGAAGATACAAAACGCCATTACAAACGAATGGAAGACTCCTACAACACTCGAGCTACTCTCCAAAAAATACGTAATCGATAATTCTTTTGGTATTATCCTAGATAACAACAAAAAATTTAAAAAATAATTTAATTTAGCTTCATATTTTAAATATTAAAAATTAAGCCCGATTGGTAATTTAAAGTGCGAGATAGTGGCGGCGCATATACTTTATTGCTTCTGCCTGATCTTGATTGAAACCCCATATTCCTTTTAACATTCCCAAAGCTTTTATATAATGGGCTAAACGAATGTCTCTTGCTGCATAATCTTCCACGAACAAAGTAAGTTCCTTATATAACGAATTGCGGTCGCTATACTTCATTTCTATCCCACACACATATTGCAGTATTTGCTGGCCAATTTGTTTAACATTCGTTTGCCAGGCTTCATAAACAAAATACTGGGAAATACGCTCAAACGAACCGTCAATATTTTTAGTAATTCTTTCCAGCCATCGATTAATCGCTTCAGCATTACCTTGCCGAACATACTCTTCATTGAAATCTCTTGCTGCCTGGGGGTTCACCTCATAACCCCACAATCCGTGAAAAAGGCCGCGATATTTTCTATCTACTGCAACCATATCTCCTACAGCGACTAATTCCTCATTGAAATCCCTCACTTCCTGGACAGGGTAATCACTTAGAAGATACTCTGGTCCACCATATGTTTTCCAATGTCCTTGTAGGCCATACTCTTTTATTAAGTCTTTGGCGGCCTGGGGGTTCTTCTCATAATTCCAAATGCCAAAAAAAAGCCCTTCACATTTTCTTTCAATTGCTTTTTTATCTCCTATCGCTACTAATTGCTCATTGAGCTCCTTAGCTGCCTGACGATCCTGCTCATAACAATCCATTCCGTGAAAAAGTTCGTAATATTTTTTATTAATTGCATCATAATTTCCCTCGGCAACTAATTGTTCATTAAAGACTTTAGCGACCTGAAGATTCTGCTCATAACCATGCTTTCCCTTTATAAGTCCTTCGAATTTTCTGTCAATTGCAGTTCTATCTCTCATCGCAACTAATTGATCATTGAGGTCCCTAGCTGCTCGTGGGTTGCGATTATAAAAATCGCATGCATCATAATCATTTCCATTAAGAAGTATAAGAAATTTTCGAAGGAGTGCACTTTTATATCCCATCGAAACTAATTGCTCATTTAGTTCTCTTGCTTTACTTTTATCACGTGGATAACCATTAGATCCAATACATAGATCCTTTATCTTTTCATTCGTTGCCCCTTTATCTCCCCTTTCTATCAAGAAATCATTAAGTACCTTGAAATGTTGGAGGTTAAAACGTTCTTTGAGAGGCGTGGACCGAGGAGATATTCCTTTCACTACGCCACGTTGAAAAAACATAAGCATCCACAATCGTTCTTTAATAATGTCTGGTTGCATTAAAATCATGAATTTGGAGGCATAGGCTTTATAAAAATCTTCCTTAAAAGTCTCCTTAAAAAAACTATCAAATGAACTTTCAAGAATCCCTCTGTTAATTGGCTTTATACAATTATAAAATTTCGCGAAGAATGGTGGACGTGTCGATAATAAATTAGGTAACAATGGAGACTGACCTTGAGACAACTCGATGACCTTTTCAGTTGCCTGTTCATTAGGCATTGTTAATAACATGCCTCTCATAAGATGACCTTTAATTAATTCTTTTGTTAACACAACATCAGGCCCGTAATCTTCCTGAATCACATGCCCTACTCGCTGCCAAACAGAATCTGAGCATAATCTCATGCATGATTTAGAGACCATTTCAAACCGGCCAAGGTCATAAAGATCAAAAGTTGAGAATATTCCAGAATGGAAAACCTCATCTGGTATGTCAAACAAACTAGGCTCCGGATCAATAGGCTCCGGGTCAAGTAGATTTGTAGTAAACATAAATTGTTGCATTCTATAAAAATCAGAACTGGATAATAAATATATCAGGTTTGTGGAAACTAAGTCGGATCCTACAGTTCCTTCGCTTCCAAAATCTGGAGGAAAGAGGTCGAGTACTGAGGGAGACATAGGATCATCATCTTGAAACCATTGTTTAGTTACTGGTTCCTCTGAAAGCATTTCATCTTTACCCGTGACTTGATCCTCTTCAAAATCCATTGACTGTTCAAAAGATTTTTTATCCGACTCATATCTGACTCTTTTAGACACAGAAATTTGTTTGGACTTATCTTTTTCATCTAAAATTTCATCAAAAGAGCGTTTGATACCTTGTTCCATTGCCATACCTTCAGAAGAAATCACTCCACTGAATAAAAGCAAGGCAATGCTGCGTAATAAACACTTATAATTAATAATTTTATTCACATAATTGAGGTTTAGCATCTATATAATTATTCATTATTTTAATTACAACTTACAAAGCCATCCACAAAGAATGATAAGTATAGACTGGCAGGCGGGAGATTAAAATAATAAGTTTAAATAAGCAATATTTAATCAATTCTCTATAGCAACAGATAAATCAATCTTTCAACCCTCAATGTGTGAAAAATCTGCGATCAATGCAGTTTGAGCAGCCAACTTTCCTAAAAGTTCAAGACGATGTGCGCGTATGGAAGCATCTTCATGATTGACTTTTAAATCAAAGAAAGCATCAACCACAGGACGCAAAGTGGCCAATTGAGACATCAGTTCTTCATATTGATGAGATTTTAACAGCGCGTCTCTTCCTGAAATAATTTTTTCTATGTTGTCAAATAGATTTAACTCTTGACCTTCTACAAGCTGATTACGGGCAACGCGCCCACCTGAATAAAAAATGCCATCCTTCTTTTGTTCTTCTTTTAATATTCCATGTGCTCGGCGAAATGCAGCCAGCAAAGCTTGACCATCAAGTGTTTCCAAAAATTCTTGTAAAGCTTTTGCGCGCATCGCAATTGCCCACGGCATATAATGGTATGGGGTTGATTTGCTCCCCTCAATCACTGCTGTTACACAATCATGACGAATGCCATCACCGCGCAAGGCAACTTTTAGACGATCATTAATAAAATCTAGAACTGAAGTTATTTCAAACTCATTCTTAAAAGAAATATTTTGAGTTTTATAGGCTTCTGATGCTTCATGACACAAAGATTCAAGAGAAAAATCTTGGAAGTTATTTTCACGAATTAAGCGAATAATACCCAAGGCCGCGCGACGTAAAGCAAAAGGGTCCTTTGATCCCGTTGGCTCCTCTCCAATTCCAAAAAAACCAACAAGCGTATCAATTTTATCAGCGAGCGCCAAGGCAACACTTAAAGGAGCGGAAGGACAATCATCGTTGGGACCTTGGGGTTGGTAATGCTCCCGAATCGCAGCCGCTACTTGAGGATTTTCTCCCTGAGCAAGAGCGTAAATTTCCCCCATCACTCCCTGAAGTTCTGGAAATTCCCCAACCATGGATGTATGTAAATCTGCCTTTGCCAAAGTTGCAGCTCGTTTTCCGTCCTGTCCCATATTTTGAAAATTCACCAATGTCCACAAACGTTCAACCTTTTGCCCAAGACTTCCAAGTTTCGCATGAAAAACAATTGAGTGTAATTTCTGTGATAATTCTTCCAATGGAATTTCAATATCTTGTTTATAAAAGAAAGCAGCATCACTGAGACGCGCCCGCAAAACACGCTCATATCCTGCTATCATTTTAGCATTACCATCGCTTGCTTGAATGTTTGCAACCACGCCAAAGAACGGAGCAAAATTACCCTTTTTATCTCGAAGAGTGAAATATTTTTGATGAACACGCATGGATGTTGAAAGCACTGGCCCTGGCAAACTCATAAAATCTGCATCAATTTTTCCTAGGAGAGGGACTGGATATTCAACCAACCCTGCTACCTCTTTGAGCAATCCTTCATCAAATTGTAATGTTAATCCTTCTTTGCGCGCTAAAGATTCCAAGCCTTCGCGAATACGCGTTTGCCGGTCTTGATGATCAAGAACAACAAAGGATATCTCTAATTTTGTTTGATAATCAGCAAAAGAGGAAACCTCAATGGCTTGAGGGGCTAAGAACCGATGTCCATAGGTTTTATTTCCTGTCGTTATTCCCAAAGTTGGTAATTCAAAAGACACTTCTTTCCCATTAAAGAGCGTTAACACAGAACGGACTGGCCGCACCCACGCTTGGGATTTTTCCCCGTTTTTGAGAGCCCAGAACATGGATTTTTGCCAACTCATTTTTGAAAAAAATGTTTTCACAATTTCTGGCAATACCGCTCGTGTCTCTTGCGCCTTCTTTTCAATGTGAGCGTAATAATAACCTTCTCGCTGAATACATTCTTCAAGTTTAATACCTGCTGATTTTAAAAAGCCTTGGAGAGCATTTTCAGGAGCCCCAACTTTTGGTCCACGACGTTCTTCAGTCGTTGCAACCGTTGATTCAATAAGTCCTTCAACAAGGAGCATGAGTCTACGGGGTGTTACGTAGGTATTGATACTTGTAAAAGTTAAAGTTCGACCCTGCAATTCATCAGATACAATTTTCTTCAAGTCCTCAGCGGCCTGTACTTGCATCCTGGCAGGAATTTCTTCAGAAAAAATTTCAATTAAAAATTCTGACATGGCTATTTCCTCGTGTTTTCACATTGTAGCCACGCTTCGCAACATCCTTTTGCTAAAGATCGGACTCGTCCAATATAACTCGCGCGCTCCATCACGCTAATGACGCCTCGCGCATCTAGAAGGTTGAATAAATGGCTCGCCTTAATGCACTGATCGTACGCAGGTAATGCAAGATTTAACTTTAATAGTTTTCCACATTCTTTTTCTGCATCAACAAAATGCTGCAATAAAATGGACCTATCTGCATGTAGGAAATTATAAGCAGAAAATTCCTTTTCCCCTTGAAAAGAAATATCTTTGTACGTTAGTTTGCGACTTCCCTCGGCACCATTCCAATCTAGCAGGAAAAAGTTGTTTACATCTTGAACGTTCATGGCAACGCGTTCTAAACCATATGTAATTTCAACAGACCCAACTTCACATTCTATCCCCCCTACCTGCTGAAAATAAGTGAATTGGCTAATTTCCATTCCATCACACCACACTTCCCATCCCAGCCCTGATGCCCCTAAGGTTGGACTTTCCCAATCGTCTTCCACAAATCGTATATCATGATTTTCAATGTCGATTCCCATCATTCTCAAGCTTTCCAGGTAGAGCTGCTGACAATCCTCAGGACCAGGCTTCAAAATTACCTGAAATTGATAATAATATTGTGTCCGATTAGGATTCTCACCATACCGGCTATCTGTTGGACGACGAGATGGCTGGACGTATGCCGCATTCCATGTTTTTGGCCCCAAAGCACGAAGAGTGGTTGCAGGATGAAAGGTCCCCGCTCCCATTTCCACATCATAGGGTTGCAAAATGGCGCACCCCCATTCTGCCCAAAATTGTTGCAAATCCAAGATCATTTGCTGAAATGATTTTGGTCTTCCGTTTGTTTTTGAAGACATTTTAACCTCATCTTCCGGTGTCCTAACCTTAAATTTAAACTAGTCAAGCTGAAACACAGGGTCAAGGACATTCATGTTCTTATGAGAATGGATATAGAGCATTTACATCAATTCTGTTATAATTGCCGTCATGACATCTCATCCTATTTTGATTGTATCAAATTTAACCTACACCTATGCAGGGCGTCTTTTATTTAGGGATTTATGTTTTGAAGTCTGTCCGGGTGATGCCATTGTTTTAGTGGGCCCCAATGGATCTGGGAAAACAACACTTCTACGGTGTATGGCAGGTATCCCAGAATCCCGCCCAGCTATTATAAAGAATAAAGGACTAAAACAAAGCTATGTTGGCCATTTGAATGCTTTAAAATTGCATCAAACAGTTCGCCAAAATCTTTTAAATCAAACGGGTGCTACCTCCGAACGTTTAATGAAGATTCTTTTGGAGAAAAGACTCAGTTCTCTGCTAGATCGTGAAGTACGCACTCTTTCTGTTGGTCAAAGGCGTCAAGTCGCTCTTGCCAGACTCCCTCTCTCAGAAACAAAGTTATGGCTCGTTGATGAACCAACGACACATCTGGACAAAACAGCGGCCGCGCATTTTTGGGAAATGATGGAGAAACATCTTAAAACAGGGGGTGCTGCTGTTCTTACATCGCACGCACCAGTTCCCCTTTCAAAAACAAAGGTTATTACTCTCAATGGTTAATTTTATTCGACAAATACGCCAGGACTTATATCGCACCCCTCAATCAATCCTTCAAGTTTTGTTTGTTTTCTTAAACTTGATGATTGCTTTCGGTTTATTATCTTCTAATCATCCCGACTTATGGCAAGCTTTTCTGCCTATTCTGCTCATTGGTTTGAGCTGTGGCATTGTCAGTTTAAGCCTCGACCAGCTTTTTCGTGAAGACTGGGAGGATGGAAGCATTGAATGGCTGATGAGTGAGGGAAAATCCATTGAAATCTATATTTTGGCCCGAATTATCACCCACTGGTTACGCTTGGGAATACCGCTGGTCTTGTTTGTTGGTTTAATTTCTGGTTTCGCCTCTTATCTTCTCCTTTTCGGTGTGGCAACTGCAACATTAACCCTTATGCTTCTAGGAGCAGTTGGGAGTGCTCTATGCTTGAACACAAGCGCAAACAACGCAATTTTACTGCCACTCTTAACCCTTCCTCTGGGGATTCCCATTATGATTGTCAGCATGGGCTCCCTTATCAACACTTCCGTAAGTGGCGGCGCATTTCCTTATTTTTTGCTCCAAGGAGGGCTCCTCCTGATTGCCTGTGCACTTTCGCTGGTTGCTTGTCCATTTGCATTACGATTATCCTTAAGATAAATAGAGTGAGATATGATCCGAAGACTGACACATCCTAAATTTCTCTTGCGAAAAGGAGAAGCCTTACTTCCCTGGAGCATGGCAGCTACTGGCCTTTTTGGATGCGTGGGATTGCTGCTCAGCTTTTTCTTTTCCCCTCCAGATTACCAACAAGGTGAGAGCGTGCGCATCATGTATATTCATGTGCCAGCATCTTGGGGAGCGCTCAGTGTGTATACTTTTATGGCCATTTTAAGTGGCTGGGGTTTTGTAACGCGCGCTTCTTTACCTCATCTTATCACAAAAGCAATTGCCCCTATTGGTATAGCTTTCACTCTTATAAGCCTTGGAACAGGTGCTATATGGGGAAAACCAACCTGGGGAACTTGGTGGGCATGGGATGCTCGGTTAACGTCAATGCTGCTTCTGTTATTTTTATATTTAGGATATTGGACTTTAGTTACACTTTTTGATGACGAGGAAAAAGCGTTATCTGCAGGTGCAGTCATTGCTTTGATAGGGTGGATTAATATCCCTATCATTAAATGGTCTGTTGAGTGGTGGCATACATTACATCAACCAGCCAGTGTTTTTCGCTTAGCAAAACCAGCCATACATTGGACAATGTTAGCGCCCCTATTTTCCATGGCCATGGCTTTTGCAGCGTATGGTTTTTCAATAGCTGTTATACGCATTCGCACAGAAATTAATATACGTAAAATCCGCTCTCACCAATTGCGAGAAGGAATAAATCAAAACGAGAAGTTAGCTGCATGATCGATATGACATCTGAACACATAGTATATATTTTTTATGCCTTTATATTTGCAGCTTGTATTTTGATTGCCTTATCCTATTGGACGAAACATACAGATCGCAAAATACGCATCCAATTGAAAAAAAGAGAATCTCTTGCCATCGTTTTTCACAAGCGGGGAAACTGAAATGTCCCCCAAGCAAAAGCGTCTTTGGTACTTAATACTTATCGCATTATTTTTAGGTGGGTGTTCTCTGATTATTTTAACTACCCTAAACAATCACCTACTTTTTTTCATGATGCCGACAGATGTTTTAGCCTCAAAGCCTACAAACAAAATTCGATTAGGTGGTTTCGTAAAATCGGGCAGTCTCCAACACCCTGATCCGACCACAATTCTGTTCAAAATTACTGATGGTCTTCATGAAATTCCTGTTCGATACATAGGAGTTGTTCCTAATCTTTTTCGAGAAGGGCAAGGGGTTGTAGCTGAAGGAATACTATCTTCAAAAGGTGAATTTCAAGCCTCCTATCTTTTGGCCAAGCATGATGAAAACTATATGCCAAGAGAAGTAGCCGCATCTTTAAAAACAAAAGAGAAATGTCAACGTCAAGAATCAGCTATGGAAAAATCTTCATGATGATTGCCTTTATTGGTCAAGCCTGTCTTGGGGGTGCTTTATTGCTTGCAACTTTGCAAACAGTGGGATTACGTCCTTTATCTTTGCTAAATCCATTACGACTCGCTTACGGGCAAGTAATATTCGTAACACTCGCCTTCTTGTTCCTCCTGTATGCTCACGTATTTGATCAGTTTTCTCTCCTTACCGTTGCGTTGCACTCCCACACTCAAAAACCATTGCTTTACAAAATTTCAGGTGTGTGGGGACATCACGAAGGTTCTATGCTCTTGTGGATTTTAATTTTGACTCTTTTTGGTGCCCTTGTCATAAGACATATAAAGAATTTAGAATTTCCATACTCCCTTGCTATTCCTGTCTTTGGATTTATTAATTTTTGCTTTTATCTTTTTCTTCTTATGGCCTGCGATCCCTTCGCTCTTGTTGATCCCATACCAACAGAAGGACAAGATTTAAACCCTCTTCTCCAAGATCCAAGCTTAGCAGTTCATCCACCACTTCTCTATATAGGGTATGCCGGTTCTTCCGTTCCTTTTGTTTTTGCAGTTATGGTTCTTATTGCTGGCAAAATACCAAAAACTTGGGCATCAACTTTACGACCTTGGGCTATATTTTGTTGGACATTTCTTACCGTTGGTGTAGCTTTAGGAAGCTTCTGGGCCTACTATGAATTAGGGTGGGGAGGATGGTGGTTTTGGGATCCTGTCGAAAATGCAGCTCTTATGCCGTGGCTCTCTGCAACGGCATTAATTCATACCATACGCTCTCTAGATACAACCAAATCTTTACAAAGTTGGACTCTCTTTTTAAGCATACTTACCTTTGCTTTGTGTTTGCTTGGAACTTTCTTAGTTCGCTCCGGCTTGCTCGTTTCTGTCCATAATTTTGCCGTTGATGCAGAACGAGGAGCTTTCATTTTAATTTTATCTTCATTCCTCATATTACCAGCATTTGGATTATTTTTTTGGAGACTCAAGGAACTACGTTCACAAATTCCAACCATTCCTTTGTCGCGCTCTGGCTTCATTTTATTGATGACTCTTATTTTAATGGTTGGAACATTCACCGTTGCACTTGGAACACTTTATCCCCTTATTTTGGAAGCTTTTGGTCAAAAAATTACCGTCGGAAGTCCTTATTTTCAAGCAACGTTTGTCCCTATGATGCTTCCTCTTCTTGCACTGGTTGGCCTTGGAACATGGTACACATGGAAAGATCTCCCCACCACCCATGCGCGCTGGCTTCTTTCCCTTTTCTGTTTAACCTTGATATTACTTTTTATCCTTTATGCAGGATTTGGAATTCGTCATATCTTAGGGCTTGCAGCATTTGCATGCTCCGTTTGGGTAATTTTGACCACGCTTGCTTATGCGTTTAAAAAGAGAAAAATTTTTTCAGGAATGATTTTTGCTCATCTCGGCATTGGAATCGCAACTTTAGGAATGATTGGATCCAGTCTAGGAGAAAAAGAAGTTATAAAAGCCGTCGCCTTGGGAGAATCTTTTTCTATAGGTCCAGGGCACCTTCTCCTAGAGAACGCCAGCACTTATAAAGGAAAAAATTATAATGCCCAACAACTGTCCTTTAGATTGACGCCTGGCGACACTTTGCTCATTCCAGAAAAGAGATTTTATTGGACGCAAAATATTATTCACAGCGAGTCTGCTATCCGTTCATTTGGTTTAGGAAACTTGAGTCATGTTTATATTACGCTCGGCGACGAATATAAAAATCATCAATGGAGTATTCATGCTTACTATAAACCCTTTATAAATCTTCTATGGGTAGGTGCACTCTTAGTTGCATTGGGAGGAGTTATTGCTCTTATTAAAAGGTTTATGCGGCAAAAGAAGCTTTTAATATTGGGAATGATTTTTATGAACACTGGCCTAGCTTTTGAGGCTCATGAACAACATGCAAATCCTGCCCTCGAAGCGCGCGCACGCGCTCTAAGTCAAAAAATTTTATGCCCGGTTTGCCATGGGCAAGTTCTCGATGATTCTCCTATTGAACTCGCGGCGATATTAAGATCTCAAATCCGCAATGCGTTAAATGAAGGTCAAACCGACCAAGAAATTATGAATAAATTTATAGACCAATATGGTCCACAGATTATAATATCTCCTCCTTATCAGTGGAATACATTTACCCTATGGTGGGGCCCTTGGTTTATATTTATATTGATTATTTCCTCATATATCGCTAAAAATTACCTGCACATAAACTTCCCTCGAAAAAAGAAAAATTAGGAGTTTTAAAATGCTCTGTGCCTTTGACTTTGATGGAACTTTAGCAGACAGCAGGTCTGTTTATTATAAAGCGACCAGGTTTTACAGCAAACAAAACAACTTCTCACCTCCCTCTCAACCAGAAATGGATTTAGTGATGGGGAATCCAAATCCTCCCATAGTTTTCAAAGGATGGGGAGATATAAACGATTTTATAAAACATCTGACTGAAATATATAAAATAACTGATGATCTTATATGTGATCAACCTTCAGATATGCCTCTTTTTGAAGGAATTCATGATCTTTTAAATGAACTGAGTCAGGAATATATTTTATCAATTGTAACTTCTCGTTCTTTAAAGCCTGTTCTTGCTCAGCTTGAGCACTATAATATTCGTAGATTTTTTCAAACCATCCGTTCAGATCATGATATTCATTTACGTGGGTATAGAGGGAAACCACATCCCGATAAATTGGAATGTGTCTTAAGGGAAATGATGTGTCCTGCTGAAAAGTCAGTTATGGTGGGAGACACACTCATGGACATGGCCATGGCGAAAAGCGCAGGTGTAAAAGCCATTGGTGTCTCCTGGGGCTATCATGGTGAATCTCTGTTAAGAGAACATGGAGCTGATGAAATTGTTGCAAACCCCTCTCAGCTCAAAAACACCATTCTAAAAGAATTCGTCCAGGTCCCGTAATTTTTTTGCCTTAGGGTCTAAATTACAGTGTCCTAATTACAATACGGGAAAAACTATTTCACGCGCCATCTGGAAGATCCTCTTTGCTTCTTCAGTGTATGCAAATCCACTTGAACTTAAAATACGTACGGGCTCCAATTGGTCAAAATTATAAATTCCAAATAAAAGGGCATTTGATAAAAAGAAAGTGCAATTAACTGAACGAGAGAATATATCTCGCCGATGTAGATTCTCGTGCTCTGGAATCCAGAGAACTGTTGTCTCCTTGCCATGATTTAAATCATGGGCACGAATGGCCAGGGTAAATTTGTTCCCTGTCTCTTTCTTACCATGTACTAAAATTGTGTATTGAACACGAGAAGGATGCGTGTCAGCCTGGAAATCCCTAAGAGCTTTATAATACTCCTTATTATCTTCCGTTTCATCTCCATTAAAGAGTGCAAAGGGATAGCCTGTAAGCTCAGAGCCCGGTAGATCTATTAATGCTTCATAATCTCCTCTAGCAGCTTTCCTTGCCGCCTTTCTAGCTTCTCTTTCCTGATGTTCTATGCGGAGTCTTTCCCGAGCCACACGGAAGACTTCTTTTGCTTGATCATCATATGAAAACCTATTCGAGCTTAAAATACGTATAGGCTCCAGTGGGTCCAGATGATAAAGCCCAAATAAAAGTGTATTTGATAAAAAGAAACTGCAGATAGCTAAACGAGAATTTATATCTCGAAAATCTAGATTCTCATGCTCTGGGAACCAAAGGACTGTACGCTCGTTACCCTGAGTTAAATCATGGGCACGAATGGCCAGGGTAAATTTGTTCCCTGCCTCTTTCTTACCATATACTAAAATTTTGTATTGAACACGAGAAGGATGGGCATCACCCTGGAAATCCCTAAGAGCTTTGTAATACTCCTTATTATCTTCCGTTTCATTTCCATCAAAGAGTACAAATGGATAGCCTGTTAAATCTGCTCCTGGCACTTTAAGCCCGGGTTCAACCTTAAGATTCTTTTCTCCTTTCTCAGGCTCATGTTCTTCCTCTAATCTGTATCCTACATCTAAATCTGGCGCTAAAGACAGCGTTGGAGATGAAAGTTTGGTTAGAAAGGAGGATAAAAATATAATTTCATCTTTTATTTCTCTCAGGCGGTCTTCCATAAGAGTTTCAGCATCTTCCTTTTTCATCTCTTTCAAGCTTTCAACTGCTTGCCACGCTGAGGAATAGAGTCCTATCGGTAGAGAAGGACTTCTCTCAAAAAGAGTAACGATATCATCTGTAAGAGTATAAATTTTCTTAAAAGCATCTTGAGAAACTGAAAAAGGAATCTTCAAATCAATCATCACTTTTGAAAGTGTTTGTGCATGAAGGAGTTTAGGAGAGATACTTTCTCTACTTTCTTGATTCGCCTTACTTTCCACATTAGGTCTTTCAATAGCATTGGAATTTAAGTAAATAAGAAAAGCAAGGACAGTTCCTATGATAATCTTTAAATATTTTTGAGACATAATAACTTTTAATTATGAAATGAATATAGGTTTTTCAAGGGTTTTTGTAACATATCATCCACGAAAAGTAAATGAATTTAGTAAACAATAAAGTTAAATAAAAGGAATCAATTACAAATATTAAATAATCGGTCCATATATTATCTATTTTTACCGCTCATAATACTTCTTAACCAACCCGATCTTTAAGAGAACCAGTTGGTTGGGCAGGCTCAAAATCATTCTTCTCTAAAGTAAAGGGCGTATAATCAAAATCTTTATCATCCCCCGGCTTAAAGTGCTCTCCCCCTTTATAGGCTGTGGTCTTCCAATTCCCATAAAGCTGATTCAAGTAGTGTTCTGGGTCATTTGGCCCCCATACCACAATGTCCCCAAATTGGTATTTTTTTAAAGGAAACATGTCTTTTTCAAGAATATGGGCGGGCCAGTGCTGATAGGCCCCAGGGCTATAATAAAAATATTTATCAACATCTTTAGCTACCATAAATACATCGCAACAGACATTGTGGAGACGATCTTCCTTGTTTTCGATTAAATATATTTTAAAGCCAAAATACGCCTCATCTACTTCGTAACCTAATTCTTGAAATTGTGGGATCATTTTTTGAAACTTAAAGCCATCTTCAAAATGCATCCCAATATCTATGTCCCCATCCCAAGGTATAATTCCTTTGTGACGCACAGCTCCTAACAATGTTCCCGAGTCAATCCAATATTTTACACCATTTTTTTCAAAAATTTCATGAACATCTTTCATCAGTTGGTAAAGTTTTAAGATTTTATCAGATTTTGTCAGCTCAGCCTTAAAAAGGGATTTATATAAAGAGCTGCTCATAATTGGCTTTGTAAGCCAATCGTGACTGTGACTGTGGTGGAGATAATAAAGGAAATGATCTTTTAGAAAAACCATTGGAATTAAGATAATATTAAGAAGAATGGATATCCGAAAAGCAATTTTAAGAAAACGATCTGAAGGTCTACTCTTCAATTGCTTTTTCATTTAATTTTCCCTTAATAAAGGTCTCCTATATTATAAATTCTACGTAAAATTTTATTATTTGACTAGCTAAACGATTTCTAAAACAGGGCTTTATTTTAAAAGATATCATTCGTTTAACACTTGCATTTTCAAAAGAAATTGCGTACTTTCTCAGTGTTTCTGCGTGTCCCCTTCGTCTAGAGGCCTAGGACGTCGCCCTCTCACGGCGGCAACACGGGTTCGAATCCCGTAGGGGACGCCATTTAAGAAGAGCCCACTCCCTTAAAAGTCTTTTATTTACAACTTAATTTTAGCTTTATTGCATTTTTCCCTACTTTTTAACCCAAAATTCTGCTATACTTACATTGTAAGTTGCTTTAGAAGTCCCAAGTCCTGACTTAAGACCTCTTTAAGCGGCCCTATTGTTTAGTACTTAAAGGAGTCTTGTTTGGTGAGTAAAAAATTATATGTTAGCAATTTGGCTTTCGCATTGTCCGATTCAACACTAGAAGAACTGTTTGGTTCTATCGGAAAAGTTGTTTCAGCAAAGGTTATCACAGACCGTGATACCGGACGCAGCAAGGGTTTTGGATTTGTTGAAATGTCTACAGATGCAGAAGCAGCCGATGCCATTGAAAAATTGAATGGTACAGAAGTTTTGGGACGCGCAATTGGCGTTTCTGAAGCCCGCCCACAACAGCCACGTGAAAATCGTGGTTTTGGTGGTGGAAACGGTGGCGGAAGAGGCGGTCCTGGTGGTCGCAACCCCGGTGGATTTAACCGTCCTTACTAAAAATCATTTCGTTTTAACATAAGAAAATGAGAGGCAATATATATTTGCCTCTCATTTTTTTTACCTTATACTTTTCATTCGCCCCGGTTTACAAAACTTGTTATTCCTTAGGAATGACAAATTTTTGGATTAAAGAGGCAAAAACGTTGACAATCCCCAGCCATTGGGTTGGTGTGACAATATTGGGCACGGCTGTTATAGGCCGGATTATACGCGTGCGTCTGTGAACCATGATGAAGTCCCGGATGATGCTTATAATGACCATAATGATGCCCTTGATCATGATGGTGCTTATGGTGATGTTTATGGTGGTGTTTGTGGTGATGATGTCCAGCGCGATGGTGCTTATGGTAACAATGTCCACCTTCACAATGTCGACCGTGATCATGCTTTATAAGCGTAACTTGACCACCATCAACTGTCATAGCGAGTGTTTGGTGAGTTAAAACAGATGTTCCACACATAGAAACAATCCCAAACATACCAGCAATGAGTAATGATTTTAAATTCATTTTTGTAACTCCCTCAGTAAATATCTGCAGGTTACAAAATAGGTTTTTTCTTTCTTATGTCAATTGATCATTAATAAATTTTTAATAAGCCAAAATATCAAATCTGCACTTTTACTGAGATAATTGCAATCTACATACTTGTTTTTATTTAAAATTTAGATTTTTACTCAAGTCAAATTATAGAGTTTTCCTTATAAAACCCTCGAGAATTCTGCATTGAAAATCCTTATAATTTTTTTTCTAATCCCACAGCAGCAAGATTTGCTTGAATGAGAGACCTACTTTGCGCCATATATAAACCATAAGATTTATATATTAGAAAATGATTAAAAGGACCGAAATAATGACAGAAATGGGCACAAAGACAAAGCTAATGGCTGGAAAACGTGGACTAATCATGGGTGTTGCCAATGATCATTCATTAGCATGGGGAATCGCAAAAAGCTTAGCGGAGCATGGCGCTGAGATTGCTTTTACCTTTCAATCAGAAGCTTTGGAAAAACGCGTCCGACCCCTTGCAAGTTCCTTAGGATTTGATTTCGTTATTCCTTGCGATGTCAGTAAGGCGGGAGATATTGAACGTACATTTGGGGAGATTAAAGAGAAATGGGGATCTATCGACTTTGTTGTCCATGCCATCGCTTATGCGGATAAGGAAGAGCTTAAAGGAAAGTATGTTGATACCTCACGACAAAATTTTCAAAATTCTCTTGATATTTCTTGCTACTCATTCACAGAAACCTGCAGAGAAGCCACAAAGCTTATGAACGAGGGCGGATCATTAATTACACTGACCTATCACGGCGCACAACGCGTTATGCCTCATTATAACGTAATGGGAATTGCCAAAGCGGCTCTAGAAGCGAGTGTCCGATATCTAGCGGTGGATTTAGGATCTAAAAATATTAGGGTAAATGCGATCTCTGCTGGTCCTGTCAAAACATTAGCTGCGTCAGGGATAGGTGATTTCCGTTATATTCTACAATGGAATCAATACAATTCGCCTCTAAAACGAAATACAACCTTAGATGACGTTGGTGGCGCAAGTGTGTACTTACTTAGCCCACTTTCAAGTGGAGTAACAGGGGAAATACACTACGTAGACAGCGGATATCATGTGGTTGGCATGAAAGCAGTGGATGCTCCTGATATTGCAACAGTATAACAGGTCAATATTAAAGAAGTAGTAAGGCTTTTGTTAGTATCTTAGGAACATAAATTTCTATTTCAGCGATCGGAGAACATTATGCGAAGATTCTTTCTTAGATTTTTTGCAGCAATTGGCGCACTTACAGTTCTCATTTTTCTTATTTTTGCGTGGTCTGTGTATCAGCTGTCCCCGTCTACTTCAACAGTAGCATCTAATGATTCTGATGTTGTTTTATGTCTAACTCTCGGAGATCAAACCCTTGCCGAACAACCTTCTTCACGAGGTCTTAGTTCGCTCATACACGGCCAATCTATATCCACCTACTCTATTATTGAAGGATTGCATCATGCAGCGAAAGATAAGCGTATTAAAGGTGTATTCCTCTCTCTGGAGGGGTCTAACTTAAATATTGCTACTGCTCAAGAAATTAGAGAAGCTCTCAAAGTTTTCAAGGCGACAGGTAAATTCGTTTATACCTATGCAGACACCTTTGGAGAACTTTCGAATGGAACAAAAAATTATTATCTTGCTTCCTTATCAACAAAAATTTGGATGATGCCGCTGGGTACTTTAAATACGGTTGGTATTATGATTGAGGTGCCTTTTGCCAAAAAATTATTGGAAAAAGCCAAAATTCACCCCCAAATGGGCCGTCGGGAAGAATATAAGGGTTTTGTTGAATCTCTTATAGAAACTGATTTTACACCCCCCTATAAAGCTAACATGCAGAGAGTTATCGATAATCTGAGCGCTCAAATTATCTCTGAGATTGCTGCTGATCGAGGATTGGAAGTAGCTGAAGTGCAGAAAATCTTCAACACATCCCCTCTTCTGGTCGCCCAAGCCCAAGAGGCAAAAATGATCGATGCAATTGGATATAAAGACCAAGTTAAAGAGTCTATTGAGAACCATATAGGTAAAAAACCCAAGTACGTTTCTTTCGATTCATATTCTCGTCTCATAAAACCCCCCTCTACTAAGGAACAAATTGCAATTGTCTATGCCGAAGGTGTGATTTCTAAGGGTAAAGGAGGGCGTAATCCTTTCTCTGAAGAAAGTGTTATGAATGCTGCCGAAGTTGCAAAGAGTATACATGATGCCGCTGAAGATAAAGATATCAAAGCCATTGTTTTACGCATTGATTCTGGGGGGGGAAGTGCAATTGCTTCAGAACTCATCGGTCATGAAATTGAGCGCGCAAAAACAAAAAAGCCCATAATTGCCTCTATGTCAAACTATGCTGCTTCTGGTGGCTATTTAATTGCGTGTAATGCAACAAAAATTGTTGCCCAACCTACAACGGTTACGGGATCCATTGGAGTGTATGGTGGAAAAATCGTAACAGAGGGTTTTTGGGAAAATTTTGGGGTGCATTGGGGGGATATTCATAATGGAAATAATGCGCAAATATGGTCAAGAGGTAGCCCTCTTTCTACTCACGGATGGAAAAAATTAAATGATTATCTTGATCAGATTTATATCCTTTTTCAAAATAAAGTTGCCATTGGTCGAAAACTTCCCCTCAAAAAAGTCCACGAAATCGCGAAGGGACAAATTTGGACCGGAACAGAGGCTAAAGAAAAGGGGCTCATAGATGCTCTTGGTGGGCTAAACGTTGCTCTGGAGCTTGCTAAAAATGAAGTAGGGCTCGGCACCGATGCTCCTATCACCCTTGTACACTTACCAGCTCCAAAATCCTTTATTGAGCTCTTATTCGACACGGATCGCAGTGATGTAGGTGAAATTCTCGCACACTATCCAACATTAACTACCATTCTAAAATATTTAGAAATCCTTGCCCCAAAGCCACAAATTGAACTCAAATTGAATGCACCAAAACCATAATCAATAAATGGACTAGAGCTATGGCCGTAACACTTTCATCAATGATTCCCCTTGGATCCCCCGCACCTGATTTTTCCCTTTTCGACACTGTTTCAGGAAACCAAGTATCTCTCCAAGGGATTAAGTCTCCCAAGGGAACTGTTATCATGTTCATTTGCAATCATTGCCCTTTTGTAAAACATGTTTTTCCTGAAATTTTAAAACTTACTCAAGAGTATGAGAAAAAGGGAATTACCTTTGTTGCGATCAGTTCAAATGACCCTGTTACCCATCCTGAAGATGGGCCTGAGAAAATGTCTGCTCTTGCAAAAACTCTTGGGTTTAATTTCCCATATCTCTTTGATGAATCTCAACAAATCGCAAAAGCTTATGATGCAGTTTGTACACCAGACTTCTTCATTTTTGACGGAAACTTAAAGTGTGTCTATAGAGGGCAATTGGATGATTCTCGACCTAATAACAGTATTCCTGTAACAGGGGCAGACTTAAGATCCGCCTTGGACTGCCTTATAGCCGGCAAACCAATTGATTCCCAACAAAAACCCAGCATGGGATGCAATATTAAGTGGAAGAGCTGATTCCCGTCCCTGTTCTTTATTCATTTCGTCGTTGCCCCTATGCAATGCGCGCTCGACTCGCTCTGTACACAGCCAAAATTCCCCATGAACATCGGGAAGTCAGTTTAAAGAACAAACCTCTTGAAATGCTCACAATTTCTCCTAAAGGCACTGTACCTGTGATGCTATTGAAAGATGGGACGGTTCTTGAGGAAAGCTTACATATCATGAAATGGGCACTGAAATCACCCCCTTTATCTCCCGAAGACGAAGAAATCATCCAGGAAAATGATACAACCTTTAAACACGCCTTAGATCACTATAAATATCCAGAACGATTTGGTGGCAGGATTGATATAAATGATCGTCACCAATGTGAGATATTTTTAAGACTACTTGAAGAACGATTACACCCATACTTAACCGGGAAAACTCCCACGTTCACTGATATTGCTCTCTTCCCTTTTATTCGTCAATTTTCAAAAGTAGAACCTGAATGGTTTCAAGAACAACCCTATCCTCACCTAAAAGAATGGCTGGATTTATGGACTTCGAGTCCCCTCTTTCAAAAAGTCATGGAAAATTATGCGCCCTGGACTATGGGAAACCAACCCATCCTCATTAAATTTTAAGGATACCAATTTTCACTAAATTCCCTGATTTTTTAGAGTTAACTTTAAATGACGGATCATAAAATCCACAAAAATCACAGATTCATAACAAAAATCTTGACATAGCATGCCCAATAACGATAGACAAAATAAGGACGTGGTGCCATGAGCGTATCATGAGCCCTATGTATTGTTTTAATTTCGGGAAAGTGACCTCATGTTTGCAGTAATCAAAACCGGTGGTAAGCAGTATACCGTTCACGAAAATGATGTTCTTTGGGTTGAAAAGCTTGATGCTGAACCAGGAGCTTCCATTGACTTAAGCGAAGTTTTAATGGTCAGTGACGGTAAAAATGTCGTTGTTGGGAAACCAACTGTTCCAGGCGCTAAAGTCCAAGCCACTGTCATGGAGCAAATGCGTGATCGTAAGGTCATTATTTTTAAGAAGAAGCGTCGCCATAATTACCGACGCAAAAAGGGTCATCGTCAAAATTTGACGGTTTTAATGATTAAGAAAATTGTTACAGGGAAATAACCTGGAGCCTAACAGAAGGAGCTTAAACTATGGCACAAAAAAAGGGCGGTGGAAGTACAAGTAACGGCCGCGATTCAATCGGTCGCCGGTTAGGTATCAAGAAGTTTGGCCAAGAGCATGTGTTAGCTGGTAATATTCTTGTTCGCCAAAGAGGAACCAAGTTCCATGCAGGAAAGAATGTTGGCATGGGAAAAGATCACACCCTCTTTGCTTTGGCGGATGGTTTTGTTGAATTTAAGCGCGGACAAAAGAATCGCTCTTTCGTATCTGTTCTTCCTCAATAAGCCACAACAAATTTTATATCTTAACCAGTTGGTTTGAACCAACTGGCATCCATCTTGGAATGGTGTTTATTCCCTCATTTATCTTTGTGGAGGAGGTTTATCTATAGATAAAAGATAAAAGACGCGAATCCGCCGGCCTCAACGCTTTTAAAAATATATTTCGTGCTTCATACTCCGAGGCCAAGTTTCTAGCTTTCTCAGCATACTTGCCAGCTTTCATTTTGTGTTGTTTCTTAAATTCATTTGAAGAGTGTTCCCCTAACCAACGGTGAGCGTCTGTCATATCAATCATAAATTGCGCAGAAACATCTTTCCCCCTATGTAGGAAAACGTCGTCATATATCGCAAAGAGAAAAATGGCACGTTCGTAAATTTCTTTCAAAAAGACATCTCTATCCTTTTCTTCTTTCTGAATGAGCGCCAATTCTTCTGGGCTAATGGCTATTTCTTCAGGAGCAGTACAAAAGTTTGAAATAATTGCATAGCACTCCTCCGCCTCTTCTTCTTTATTTTCCTCTGCTCCCTCTCCTTCCTTCTTTACAGGAACAATCTTAGGATCATTAGGAGATAAAAGATTTACAGGAGAATTCACACGCATATCCATAATCTGAAGGGATCTCTTTCTCAAATCTGCTGCAAAGAAGAGAAATTGATAAGATTGATAAGGATCCTTGCTTGCAGTAGCAATACTTAAATCAGAGAAATATTTTGAAGCTTCGATAGAAGTTTCAATGACACCCCTTAGACCTTGAAGCCCTGGTTTCCCAGGAACTTCAGGTTCTTCCATCATAGGTCCTGAAAACAAATAACCACAAAAGTAATGGGTATATAAGCCGGAAATAATTTTTGCTTTACTTTGAGCAAAAATAGGATGTTCATCAATTACAAATGAATAATGTCCAAATGCTGCTGCGTAGTAGTCAGCATTATGAGTAAGAGGATGTGCCTGGAGAACGCTATAAAGAGTTACAACATCATCTGTTTGGGCAAGATCCGCCCAGATTCTAGTTGCTTGTTGATATTGGCGCACAAATAAAGCCATTGGGAGTGGCTCGTTAGAACCAATTGAAGGATTGTGCTCGATTAAAGTTTTATTATGTGACCCCATGTTTCGTTGCAACTCATGGCATTCAAAAGCTGCCATCACTTTTATTATTAAAGCAGTCTTTGGATCAGAATATGAACTTGCCATAGTTACAAGATGATCCATTAAATCGAAATGATCATTATAATAATTTAAGAGTTTATAATCCGCATTTAAGGGCCTCACTTTTATTCCCATATATCTACAAACTGCTTTTAATAAAGGATCTGATTCTTTTTCTTCAGCTTCAAACCAAGCCTTACTTGTAGCTTCTAACTCGTGAGGTTTCCTTGTAAGTGAACTTCCCCTTTCATATATGTCATGATAAGGAGGATGTTGATCAGCAAGTGTTAATGCAAAAATCAAAAATCGTCCACCACTGTAGGACTTCATAAAGCCTTCCACAATTGACTCTTTGGTCTTAGCAACCTCCACATCCTCTACGGGGCCCTCAAAGTCGCTCTCATCATCACTATCTAGCGCTGAAAGAGTTGAAGAAAATGAGTTTACTTCTTTTTCTTTCTTTTCATCATATTCAGCAGCCCATGAAGGAAACACATAGAAGAGAGATGAAGCAAAAACAAGGTTGATCGCAATAAATCTTAAGAGGCTTAATGTGCGTGCCATCGGTTGAATCCTTAATTGTTATAATTATTTCGAATTTAAGTTTAGAGAGAAACTTGATTTTTTATACCCTTTTTATTGTTCTTAAGACAAGCGAGATTTAAAATAGAAAAGTCTATATTAAATATTAAGACGCATTATTAAAAAGGGGCGCTTCTATCCCCCGCAAGAATGTTCCCGATGCAAAGATTTTAAAATGTATTCTACAAATACTCTAGATGAGCTCTCATGACTTCTATCGAATTATAGCGTCTAGCACTAATGTTTGCCTACGGCCCGATCCTTGTGTCAATTTTTGACCCCAAGTTGTTCGGTAAGGGACATTTTGGCCCAACAGACGAGTGTGTTTAACCTCAATACCAACTTCACAATAGGCTGCAGAAAGGACATCCCCAAGCTGCTCAGGTTTCCTCAATGGTAGGCCAAGCTTTTGACAATAGGTAGGGTTGTCGAACACTGAAATGTTAATTAAGAGCGTGAGCGATGCCCCAGGACGCCCTAATCGAGCAATACCCCTTAATACTTCCAAGTCAGGTAAAACCAAAGAGCGCAGGAGCGAACCCCACGGGTAGTTAATGGTAATTTCGGAAGCAATCCCCTCAAGCTCTGGGGGAAGTGAGTCAACGTTTGCCCAAACGAATAAGGCATTGGTCACACCTCCACGTTCAGATTTTGTTTGTGTTTTTAAGGACGATTTACGTAATGCATCAGCGGCTGCATTAAGACCTATACACAATTTGTGAGGGAATTTCTTGGCTTGATCTAGAACGAAGCGACCGTCACCGGTACCCACGTCAATTAAGATGGAATCTCAATTCTGATATCAATTTATGAATTCAGTATTAGATAAGTGATGACACTTCTTACCAACAATAATACGCATTTTAGAACCTTTCTAAGCCTTCTGGCACAAGAGGAACTTTGATTGATCTCTGATTCTTACTTAATCTTGGTTTCCTTAAACAAGACATGCTTACGAACCACAGGATCATATTTTCGAAATTCAAATTTTTCTGGTTTTTTACGAGGGTTTTTCTTAGCCACATAATAAAATCCCGTATCTGCTGAACTGAGCATCTTTATTGCGATTGTTGCTGATTTTGCCATAACAAAACTCCTTTAACAGGTCAAAAGTAGAATATTCATTTGCCCAACACTCAAATTAACGTTTAGAGAATTGGAAGCGACGACGCGCTTTACGTTGACCATACTTCTTACGTTCAACAACACGGCTATCACGTGTCAAAAAGCCGCCGCGTTTCAAAGTGGGGCGTAAATCTGGTTCAAAGAAAGTTAAGGCACGGCTAATACCATGACGCACAGCCCCAGCCTGCCCAGACAATCCACCGCCAACAACGGTACACCAGACATCAAACTGACCACTGCGATTTGCAACTTCCATTGGTTGTGCAATAAGCATCTGCAAAACAGGACGTGCGAAATATTGTGTGCTCGAACGCCCATTGACGACGATCTGTCCCTTGCCAGGTTTAATCCAAACGCGCGCTATAGCGTTTTTCCTTTTACCGGTTGCATATGAACGCCCCATTTTATCTATCTTTGGTTTAACGGGTTCAGTTTCCTTAATTTCCTTCGTCTCTGCTTTAGATGTTTCTTTAACAGCAGACTTCAAATCTTCCAAAACAATCTTGTCGCGCGCCACGATTAAATACTCCTTCTATTTTTCTGATTCAGGCCCGCAACATCGAAAACTTCAGGATTTTGTCCCGCATGAGGATGTGTCGTACCGGCATAAACTTTTAAATTGCTCATAATCTGGCGCCCCAATGGACCTCTTGGAATCATACGCTCAACGGCTTTTGTGATCACACGTTCTGGATGCTTCCCAGAAAGAATCATTCCGATAGCACGCTCCTTAATTCCGCCAGGATACCCTGTATGCCAATAAAATTTCTTATCTTTTAATTTATTTCCTGTTAGGCATACCTTCTCGGCATTGATAATAACTATATTATCACCGCAGTCCACATGGGGGGTAAATTCTGGCTTATTTTTGCCGCGCAAAATATTTGCAACGATCACAGCAAGACGTCCTAAAACGAGGCCTTGCGCATCGATCAGAAGCCATTTCTTTTTAACATCAGCTGGCTTTATGGAAAATGTTTTCATCGTCTTTCTCTATCCGTCAAAAAATTCTATTCATTATGGTTTTAGGATAACTTAGTGGTTTCGTCAAGCTTAAAATGGGCTATTTGTAAGGTATTTAATATGGTGGTATCATGATACCATTGCCTAAAGCCCAACATAGTGAACTTTAAAATAATATGCTGAAATTACTGCATACAGAATAAAACACATAGCAATTAAGTGAAGGGTAAAGGGAATTATATTTCAAGAATCGCGGCCGCATGCCGCTTTTTAAGCCGACGCCGTGCAAATTGTAAAAGAATTAAGGGTGTAAATATAACGCCTGCCCAAAAAAGTTCACCAACGAGAAACATGTGTACTATTATGGCAACTTCTGCGACGTACCCAGTTACATGCACTTTTTTCCATTTTACAAAACCTAGTTTTTTGATACTAAAATTATTACTTGTAGCAGCCATAACTAACAGAATAGGAAATGCCAACCAGACGACTGGAATAAGCGCTGGATGTACAAGATAAGGGAGGGTATTCTCAATGCTGCCGCGCTTAATGATAAAACATGAAATATGAATTACAGCATATGAAAATGCGGCTACACCAAGCATACGCCGATAACGATTCATGCGTTTTATAATGACCCAGTTAGGCTTAAGAGTTTTAAGGGGGTTTAAGGAAAGAGTGGTAGCAAAAAAACAAACAGACAAATAACCAGAATATGGCGTAAGTAATTTCCATTTATTAGGATCATGGAGTAACATTAACCCCATCGTAATCACACCCAGATGCGTCCAAAACCAGCTTTGATTTCTTAAAAAGAATTTGCTAAAAGTCCGCTTTGCATCAACCAATACGGACATAATTTTCTTCCTGTTTTCTCGTTCGCAATATCAGCGAGATTCTTATTTTAAAATGGACTATACCTTCTTATGACCCTCTGCGCAAAAATGCTGGAATTTCCAACATATCCATTTCTTCGGCCTGCCGCGCATCCAAAGTGGGTGTCAATTCTGACGCTGAGGAAGCCTGAACCTGAGATTGAGGCTGGGGCTGTGGCTGTGGTTGAGGTTGCGATGGTGTCTTAGATCGAGAAACGCCTGTAAACCTTTCAAATAAAGATGTTGGACGGCGACGTGTCTCAGAATTCTCTGCAGGTTCAGAAGACGGCGCTTCATTTTTAGGTGGAGAAACTCTTTCCTGTGCAAACAATTCTGTCTGAACAGAAACAGATGGCTCCTGCTTTTGAAATAATTCTGGAACTTCCGAATCAAATAGGGACGGAAGATCTTCAAAAGATTGTGGTTGATGTGCAGTTTCTTCCTTAAGGCTGGAATGCCCATTTTCGGACTCCAAGGATTTTGCCGCATCGGTCAAATTATTTAAAGATGTTGCCGACTCTGCTGGCGTAGCTTTTTGAGACCAATTATTGCTTGGAGAAGTTGCATCACGGGAAGCCACGGCAGTCGCCATATTAATTGGACGATTCATAGCAGGAGAAAGCATGGACGTAGATGCGATATGAGTTTGTTGATTTTCACCGATACCGGTTGCAACAACAGAAACGCGGATTGTCCCATTTAATTTTTCATCAAAAGTAGAACCAAATATTATATTTGCCTCAGGATCAACTTCATCCCGAATACGATTTGCAGCTTCATCAACCTCATACAAGGTCATATCATAGCCACCAGTAATATTGATCAATACTCCTTTGGCACCTTTCATAGAAACATCATCAAGTAAAGGATTGGATATTGCTGCTTCAGCTGCATCAAGGGCTCGTCTATCACCTTCGGCTTCTCCAGTTCCCATCATGGCTTTGCCCATCTCAGCCATCACTGCTCTAATATCAGCAAAATCTAAATTTATAAGACCAGGCATCATCATCAAATCCGTTACACCACGAACCCCTGAATACAAAACGTCATCTGCCATTTTAAATGCATCTGCGAAAGTTGTGCGTTCATTAGCAATACGAAATAAATTTTGATTGGGAATAATGATAAGGGTATCAACATATTGTTGAAGTTCTTCGATTCCACGCTCAGCCGTCCGCGCACGGTGAGAACCTTCAAAATGAAATGGCTTAGTAACCACACCTACAGTTAATATACCTTCCTCTCGCGCAGTGCGCGCGATAACAGGTGCGGCACCAGTTCCTGTACCACCACCCATACCGGCAGTAATAAAGACCATATTACTTCCTCTTAGAAGCTGGATAATATCATTGTGTGATTCCTCAGCAGATGCACGACCCACTTCAGGTTTAGAACCTGCTCCAAGTCCTTGAGTAACATTTAAACCCAATTGAATTTTACGTGCAGATTCAACCAAAGAATTACTGAGAGCTTGAGCATCTGTATTTGCGACAACAAATTCAACGCCTTCTAATTTTGCACGAATCATGTTGCAAACAGCATTCCCACCAGCTCCACCCACTCCGATGACTGTAATGCGTGGTTTTAATTCCAAATTTTCTGCACCCATTTATCTATCCCTTTTTCTACAAGTCAAAACTTAATAAAATGTTAGTCGGAATTAAGAAGAATATCCACCATAATTTTTACAACGACTCATCAATTTATCTCTGAAGGTATATTTATAAAATTTGATTATTTGTTAAACTATTTTTCATTAAAAAAAACAGGGCACTAAGGAAAATTACACTTTATTAAAAACAAAAGTGAGTTAAAAGTTTTCCTTTACCCATGTCGCAACACGTTGCCAGAAATGGGCGGGAGCTGACTCAAGGGGAACAGTATTTTGACTCCCTGTATAATCTCGCCAACTATATTGCAATAAACCTGCACAAGTTGAAAACATAGGATTAGTTGCAAAATCACTCGCTCCAATGACGCCCAAAGGTTGGCCTTGTCGAACTTGTCGACCCCACAATGTTGCAGCCATCTCTCTTATACCTGGAAGTTGACTTCCACCACCTGTTAAAATAATTCTTTGGCAAACAAGTCTATCCATCCCAGTAGATGCAATACGTTTCCATATGAGTTCAAGCGTTTCTTCAATACGCGCACGCACAATATGAGTGAGCATAGATTTCGAAATTTGATGAGTTTGTGGCTCTTGATTTTCCCCTAATTGAGGGACAACGATGCTTTCTCTTTCATCAGAAGATGAGAGAACAACTGTACCATATAATGTCTTAAGACGTTCAGCTTGAACCAAAGGTGTTGAGATTCCACGCGCAATATCACTTGTCACATGCGCACCTCCAATAGGGAGGCTATCAATATGAATTAAAGTCCCATCAAGAAAGGAAGCAATCGTTGTCGTACCTCCCCCCATGTCAATAACTGTTGCACCTAAAGTTAATTCATCATCCACAAGTGTTGATAAACCAGAGGCGTAAGGAGTTACGACAAAATTACTGATATCTAAGTGGCACCGCCCAATGCAATTTTGAAAGTTCCGAATGAGCATTTTTGGAACTGTTACAAGATGAATGGTTACACTTAATTGATTCCCAACCATCCCTCTGGGGTCATGAATCCCATGCGTATTATCTATCGAGTAACTGATGGGTAATGCATGGATAATTTGTTGATCTTCAGAAATTTGGGCGTTCCGTCCAATGGTTAACAATCGACGTATGTGAGTTTCATCAACGGTTTGATTTGCAATACTTACATGAGATTCGAATGTTTGAGATTGTACGCTAGAGGCAGGTAAATTTATACACACCTCTGAAATTGTTTGTCCTGCCATTTGTTCAGCAGAATGAACGGCATTTAAAATTGAATCCTCTAATGCTTCTAAATCAACAATGTGACCGCCCTTAATTCCCTTGGAAGATTGATGACCAACACCAATAAGACGCAAAACCTCTCCGCCCTTTTCATGAGTACGATTTTCTATTTTGGCTATTGCACAGCAAACTTTACTGGTTCCAATATCCAGCGCAGCAAAAATTTCCTTGCGATTCTTAATAGTATTTTTTGTAAATATATTCATAAATATAGTGTATCTAATTAATTTTTATTTGTCTTGTTGAATTAGGTTTCTTTCCCTTTGCCCTTTAGTCGCACACTTGCTGAAGGTGACAAACGGACAACCATCTGATTGTGGACCCTCAGGTCAATAACAGAAACCTCAGATGTATTAACTCTTTTTTGCTTTATTAACAAGTCTAATCGTGCAAGAGCTTCTTCAATCTTAATTTCAGGAAGCTTTATATGAAGAGTTTTATCTAAATGGACGTCCCACCGACGCCCCCCAACTCTTACTAAAGCCGTCAATCTTTTTTTAATACTTGGAAACTTCTCTAAGAGATGTAAAATATGTGGAGCATGAACGGGGGCATCTCCACCCACTATGACAGGTAATTTGTTAAATACTTCAAGATTATCACTGCTAATAATAACACCCAATTCATCCACCAAATAATGATGTTGATGATGCTGCCATAATGCAACCGGCAGGCGCTCATTAATTTGAATAAAGATAACTCCAGGAAGTTGTCGTTTTACAGTCGCTTTCCGAATCCAAGAAATTTCTTCAAGTTGCTTTTTTATTTGATAGGGGTCATACCCTAATAATGGCGCCCCATGATGCACATCAACAACCTTTAGTACTTTTTCTAATGGTGCGTTTTGCCTCCCTTCAACTAAAACATCCGTAAGACAAAATCCCAACCGCCCTGTTGCCATGACAAAAGAATTTGAAATAAAGTTTCCAACACGTTGAGGATAATCCGCCCACCATACAATAGTGGAGACTACAGCAGATATAGCACCAATTATCGCAACTTTTATGATCCTATTAGACCAAAATTTACGAACTGTCGTTTCAACACGCCATGTAGGTGAGCCTCTTTTTTGAATAGGTGCGCGGGACCTTGATCTAGAGGGTGATGGTTTTGCTTTTAATGAGCGCATGGTGCATAATCACATTTGGCTTGATCTAACATCCAAGATATAAGCTGATTAAAAGATACCCCACTATGTGCTGCAATTTCAGGAAGCAGAGATAATGGTGACATCCCGGGCTGTGTATTTATTTCCAACAAATAAAATTTATCTTCGGCCTCATCATACATAAAATCTGATCTTGATACGCTTCGACAACCAAGAACAGTGTGAGCTTTGAGTCCTAAATTTAATACATGTTCATAAGCTTCAGTAGATATGGGAGCTGGCATAAAATGCTCTGCTCTTCCAGGCGTATATTTTGCCGTATAATCATAAAATTCTTCTCGAGGTCGAATTTCAATTGCCCCAATTGCTTTGTCTCCCATCACACCAACTTGAATTTCGCGCCCTGCTATAAATTTTTCAATAAGGATCTTTTCACCAAAGGCCCATTCTTTTTGAAATCTCTTAAAATCTTCTTCGGATTTAATGATAAAAACGCCTCTACTTGATCCCTCATTCAATGGCTTTATAACATAGGGCAATGGCATGGGATGCGCCGCATCAATATCTTTTTTCATAACAATTTTCCAGGGTGGAACAGCAATCCCCTCTCGTTCAAAAATTTTGCGAGAAAGTACTTTGTTCATAGCAATCGCCGACGCATCAACTCCAGAGTGCGTATAAGGAACTCCAATAATTTCAAGAAGTCCCTGTATCGCGCCATCTTCTCCACCAACCCCATGGAGAGCGTTAAAAATAATATCTGGCTTCGGTGTTAAATCTATCATCAATTGATTTAAATTCCGTGTTACATCTACAGGAATAACGTCGTGCCCTAACTCTTGTAAGGCAGTGCCGACCAGTCGGCCAGAATCTAAAGAAACTTCTCTTTCAGTTGACCAACCACCCATCAATACTGCTATACGTTTTTTTGTCATTGTTAATCTCTTCATTTATTATGAATTATTTTCATATCCCATTTTTATAATTTCCCATTCCAGTGAAATGCCACTTGATTCATAGACACGGCGCCTAACTTCTTCCCCAAGAGATTCTAAATCAAATGCCGTTGCTTGGTCTAGGTTTAATAAAAAATTACAATGTTTTTCAGATACTTGTGCATCCCCTTTTTTTAATCCTCTGCATCCAGCATCATCTATAAGTTTCCAAGCTTTTTCTTGCAGAGGATTTTTAAAGGTACTCCCACCAGTACGACCACGGATAGGTTGAGTCGACTCTCTTTCTTTCAAAATATTTTCAATTTTCGTACCGATCGTATGAGGATCTTGAGATGGGACGCCTTTTAAAACGGCACTTGTTACAATCCATCCCTCCGGCAGTGAGGAATGTCGATAACTCATTGCAAGATCGTTTACTGTTAATCGATGATGTTTGCCTTCCAAGTCTAGGACATTAGCATAGACCAGAACATCTTTTATCTCAGCTCCATAGGCTCCTGCATTCATTCGAATTGCTCCTCCTATAGTCCCAGGAATTCCAACAAGAAATTCAAACCCTCCCAATCCGGCATCACGACAAGTTAAGGACACTGTTCGATCAAGAGCCGCAGCTCCCACATGAAGATGCTCCTCTTCTATACGTATACTTGAAAATCCACGACCTAAGCGAATGACAACTCCCTTAACACCCCCATCATGAATGAGCACATTTGAGCCTGCACCTATAATTGCAATTGGCACCCCTTGAGGTTTATTTGACAAAAAGTGAGCGAGGTCATTTTCATCTTCGGGACGATAAAGAACTTCTGCTGGCCCACCTACACGAAACCATGTGTGTTCTGCCAAGCGCGCTCCCGGAATATATCGCCCGCGCACTTCGGGCAATTGATCATTCCAATCAACCATCAGTTCGCCACTTTAAGAGGAACTTCCAGAGTATTCAATTGTACTGGCAACGCTGCAGCCCACTGGGTAATAGTTCCCGCGCCTACACACAAAATCATATCCCCTTCCTTGGGCCCCCCCGAAAATAATGAATATGCTAAAGATGCTAAATCTTCTGAATCGGTTAATTCATGAACTTTAAAACTTGAAGATGCTTGAATTGCTTTTACCAAATGTGAAGATGTCGCTCCTTCAATGGGTGCCTCCCCTGCACCATAGACCGGCGCAACAATAAGAGCATCTGCTCCTTCAAAACAAGACACAAAATCAGAGAAAAAATAATGCAACCGACTATAACGATGGGGCTGGGCAACAACCACAATGCGACCTTTTGTTGCTTGCCTTGCTGCTGCCAAAACTGTTTTAATTTCTACAGGATGATGTGCATAATCATCAATAACTGTAATACCAGCACCAGAGCCTGTTTTAGTGAAGCGACGTTTTACTCCAGAAAATCCGGCAAATGCACTTCTCACAACAGCATCATCCAAGTTTAATTCTTGTGCGAGTGCAATAACAGCTAAGGCATTTTGGACGTTGTGTTGACCAACCATAGGAAGATAGAGATCTTTTATTTTGCGTGGCAAAACTGTAATTGCTCCTTGGGCTAATGCTCGGTGGGCAAGAGCAGTTGGTGTTGTGATATCAGCATCAAATGTTGTCCCCTCTGCTGTTTGTCGCATATTGGTTGCACGCACATTTGCATCCTCACAAAAACCGTATGTCATAATGCGTCGATCTAATAATTCGGGAAGTAGAGCACGAACTTCAGGATGATCAATACACATGATTCCTAATCCATAGAAAGGGATACGTTCAACAAAATCAATAAAAGCTTTTTTTAAGTGGGCGAAGCTTGGATAAAAATCCATATGTTCAGGATCAATATTTGTAACAACGGCAATCGTAGCTGGCAGGCGTGTGAAACTTCCATCAGATTCATCTGCTTCAACGATAATCCACTCACCCTTTCCTAGGCGAGCATTGGTTCCATAAGCGTTTATAATTCCACCATTCACAACAGTGGCGTCAAGAAATGCAGCATCAAATAAGGCTGCCATAAGAGAGGTCGTTGTGGTTTTACCGTGGGTTCCGGATACTGCAACAGAAAGCTTAAATCTCATAAGTTCAGCCAACATTTCTGCTCTGCGGATGACCGGTATTCTTTGATCACGAGCAGTTTGTAATTCAATATTCCCTGATTTAATATCAGAAGATACAACAACCACTTGAGCCCCTTGAACATTTGAGGCTTCGTGTCCAATTTTTACAATGATCCCCTTTTGTCTCAATCTTTGCACATTCGCATTTTCAGCAATGTCGCTTCCGCGAACTTCATAACCTAAATTATGAAGCACCTCAGCAATACCACTCATGCCAATCCCACCAATTCCTATAAAATGAATCGTCTTAACAGTGTGAGGTGGTATGCGCATTGAAAACAAATCCTTTTATGAAGAAAATTTTTGTCTATTTACTTGGTAACAAATTTTTCATTATTTATGCAAGCGCTACTATAAGTTAAAATGCCTCAGATTTTAGATAATTCTTGACTTTTTAGTTATCTTCACTTATATTAATAATTGGGTATAACCCATGAGGTCGTTGATCGGCCGGAATTTAAGCCTGATAAACAGTCAGGCTTTTATTTTGTCCACAGTTTCAAAACAACTATATTTAATACCTATTTCATCGATTTTTGACCCATCAATATTCTGATTAATTAGTTTACGAGCTTCCAAAAGAATTTGATATGGCCTATATGCAGCGTCATAGCCGCCGCGGCATATTGGATATAAGTATAAATCTGCTATTTGAGTAGAAATAGATTTTTTATATTTTATTTTAAATTCATATAAAACTTTTTGAAAATCTGTCTTTTTCAACGGTTGATACTTTACCATTTTATTATCATTGAATGGCATACCATCAATTTTCAAACTAGAATAATATGATTCTAGTATCTTATCATCATGCTTATTAGCTCGTTCAACAAAGACTCTAAGTTTCTTGTTTTGCTCCAAAGCATACTTGGCCGCCCTTTCAACGCAAATTGAAAATGCTGTCTTACATAACAACCAGATATCATCGCGATATTTTTCTTGGTAACGATTATGATATCCTGCTTGATCAATAACACAACCAATACCGATAACAGGCATTTTTATAAGCATGCTGGAGAGATCATTCATAAACCTAACATAATCCCCCTCACTTATTTCATTTAGAAAAGCAAAACTTTCTTGTTTTTGTCTTATTTCATGTGAATGAAGATAAACCTGCTTAATATCAAGGTTGTATTTATTGCAAAAGATATTATGTAATTTTTCCACCAGTGGCTTATCCTCTTCCTTAAGAAGAATACCACCAATACCAAACCACTTAGGATTATGAGTTTTATTAGGATAGCGATCTGGTCTTCTTGACCCTGATTCGTCCAGATATAAGTTCAAAACTTGCGTCAAGTATAGATCCCATATATTTCAAGAAACCCCTACAACCTAAGGTAGCAAATCTTCCACCATTTGTGCAAGCTTTACAGCAGCGTCGGGTTGTCCTAAAACATGCATATTTTTTGCCATAATTTTAAGTAAATCTTCATTAATTAATGCCTGTTGAATTAAGTCTTGAAGCTTGGCAGGTGTAAAGTCAGATTCCAACACTACCCAAGCGGCCCCCTTTTTCCCTAAACTAATTGCATTTGCTTCCTGATGATTATCCATCGCTGCAGCATAAGGGACTAGCAACGCAGGCCTACCACTTATCGTGAGCTCAGCAACAGTAGAGGCTCCCGCACGCGCTATAACCAAATGGGCTTGAGCCAATTGATACTCCATATCCTCGAAAAAAGGTTGCAAGACAACTTCAATCTCTGAGTGTTGATAAGCTTGCTGCGTTAAATCTAAAAATTCAGGTCGACACTGTTGATAAATTTTCAATCGATGGCGCAGTGTGATAGGGAGTTTTGAGAGGGTCGCTGGTATAATTGTTGAAAATATCCTTGCTCCCTGACTCCCCCCAATAATCAATAATCGAAAGGGACCATCAAACTGAGGAGGTTGATATAAAAGAGATCGAAGCGCATTGATGGACGGTCGTACTGGATTTCCTGTTTGAATAATTTTTTCTTGAAATTCTTCAGAATATTTTACGTTATCATAGCAAACTGCGATGCGGTCTACCCATTTTCCCATGAGGCGATTCGCGCGTCCCAAAACAGCGTTCTGCTCAAGAAAAGCTGTTGGACACCCTAGGATTTTAGCAGCCAACAAAGCAGGTACGGACGGATATCCTCCAAATCCTATGACAGCTTTTGGGCGCCTAAAAAGCATATAAACAAAGGCCCATAAAAAACTAACACACAGACTCAATCCTAAAATAATAGATCCAAATCGAGCCCACGTAGGTCCACGCCAAATTGGCAATTGAATAATTTTTGAAATACTTGTTGCTTTTTGAAAAGCGTAGCCGCGTTGATCTGTCATCATTGCAACGTGATACCCGCGAGCACTTAATTCACCAGCCAAGCTTATAGCGGGAAAAACATGACCTCCTGTTCCCCCCGATGAAAGAATAATCGTTTTGGTCATGAAACGTATCCACTAGCTTATATTTATAGCCATCTTAAGGAGACACACTTTTGACGTCAAGGAATATGAAAATCAATAACTTGACATTTTTTTAAGGGGTATATATAGAAGCTATAATCAAAAAATAGGAGGCTCTTTAATGAATAAATTTATTTTTTCTTTTCTTTCGACCATTCTTTTTTATATGGTGCCTCTCCTCGGTATGGACCAACCTGATAATAATGAGGCTGTGAGTTATAAAGGATTAAAAAAAGAACACGTATTAGTTGCCTTATGGGTCAATGCGTCAGGTACTGGCAGCCAAACTGAAAGTGGTGAAGCACAGCTGTTTTTGACTACACTTCAAGGACGAGCCCCAACCTTCCAAGAAGCCTCAGAATATCTTTCAATCGGAGGTAGGGTTGATTACTTTCATGGAAGGAAAATTGCTGGAGTCTTTACTAATGACGATACCTATCTTTGTCATGCTTATAACAAGAAGCATGGTCCACAAAGAGCTCAAAAAGTTGTTGCAGCGTTACGAGCTCTCTCTAGTATTACACCCCAAGCCGTCGCAAAACTCTACATCTCTGTTTTAGATGAAGTGATGACAAGAGACGGAGCCCTCATGAAAGAATTGATGCGCGATGGAAAGACTGCAGAGGCATTTAAAATTCATCAATGTTTGAATGTTCGTAAAGATGCCGATGGTACAGGCTACATGATGTCTTCAGCCACGAGTGCGGAAGACTCTGGATTTGTACAAAGTATTGCAAGCGGTTTTATGAGTCTATTTTGGGGTGCTCCAAAAGCGCAAGAAGATAATGGAAAAGCAGCATCTCCCGCTGCCGCTGCTGCCGCAGTGAAAACAACAACGACAGAAGATCATGGAAATTATAAGGGAGTTCCTCTCACAGGAGACTATCAGACTGATCGTGATATGATTTATAAGATGAAGTTGGACGAGTTGTTTAATCGTGCAAAACCAAAACAAGGGTAATTAAGTTAACATAACATTTCTATTCGTCATTCCGAGGCCACCTGGCTCTTTGTCATTGCGAGCGACCGTAGAGAGCGCGGAAAACCAGGACGAACGAACACCCGCCATGTTTTTATAAGATCTCAGCAGCACCATGACGGCGCCGTGTGAGTGCAAGAACCATCCCCATGGACATTGCCAGTGCAAGGAGCGAGGACCCTCCATAACTGATGAACGGCATGGTCATTCCTTTGGTCGGTATAATATGTAATGTTGAGGACATGTTGACGAGTGCTTGAATACCAAATTGAGTTATAAGACCGCAAACAGCCAAAATGATAAAGAAACTACTTTCATGAAGAATACGTAAGAATGATCTCACGACAATAAATGCAAACAATCCCACCACGACCGTACAAAGAATTAAGCCGAATTCTTCCCCTGCAACAGCAAAAATAAAATCCGCATGAGCGTCTGGAATATACTTTTTCACTGTCCCTTCTCCAGGCCCTTTACCCAACAACCCTCCATTCATAAATGCTTCAAGTGATTGATGAACCTGATACAGATCATGCTTTGGATCACCCGCTGATGGATCTAAAAATTGATCAATACGTCTGGCCACATGGGGAAAGAAAAAATAGGCACTTATTAAACCACATACTCCCAATCCAGCGACCAATCCCATCCAAAAAAGAGGCATCCCAGCAATAAAGAGCTGTCCAATCCATGCTGCTGTTGTTACAACAGTCATCCCCAAGTCAGGCTGCATCATTAGTAGGAAAGAAAAGATACTTAAAATTCCGAATGATATGATCATCCCTGGAAATCGTGGATTTCGATATCTCTCAGCAAGCATCCAAGCAACCAAAACAGCAAAAGCAGGTTTTACAAATTCTGAGATCTGAATAGAAAAACTCCCAAAGCTTAGCCATCTTCTTGCTCCCTTTATTTCCATTCCACTCGTCACAGTTAACACCAAAAAAATTAACCCGAGGAAATAGACCAAACTTGCAAGGCGTCGTATTTGTTTAGGGGTCATCAATGACGTAAAAATCAAAACTAATAATGTTGGGAACATCATGATAACGTGCCGCTTTACAAAATAAAATCCCCCTAAATTCAATCGATCGGCCACAGGAGGACTTGCAGCAAAACTGAGAAGTATACCTATTCCCATTAAAATGGTAATTGCGCCAAGACTCCAACGGTCAACTGTCCACCACCACCTTCCTAAAATACTCGTATCACGGCGTGAAAATGTATAATTTCTCCTTGTGTTTGGAGACGTAGCCATTGGAGGATTATTTATATCATCCACCTGTACCTGATCTTCTGTATACTTAGGATTTTGTATTTTTGGATATGCTGAAAAAATTGGTTTAACCATCTTTATTCCTCTAGCGAATTGACAAATTGACAAAACATCTTGCCACGATGTTCAAAATCTTGAAACTGATCAAAACTCGCACAAGCAGGTGATAATAAGACCACAGAACTAGATAAATTATCTTCTCTCGCCTTGTGAAATGATTCTTTTACAGCTTGCTCCAATGTTCCGGATTTTGTATAAGGAACCTTTCCCTCGAGCGTTTCAGCAAACGAATTTTGTGCTTCTCCAATTAAAAAGGTGTGAACAATTTTTGGAAAATAGGTAGATAAGGAACCAATCCCATCACTTTTTGCTTTTCCACCTGCGATCCAATAAATATGATCGAAAACCGCCAGTGCTTTTGCTGTTGCATCTGCATTCGTACCCTTACTGTCATTGATAAATTGTATGCCCTTTAAAGTTCGCACTTTTTCTTGGCGATGCGCGAGACCAGGAAAAGTTTGTATGGCCTTTACAATATCTGCTTTTGGAAGGTTCAAAGCACAACAAACACCATAGGCTATAGCTACATTTTGAAAATTATGAACCCCTTTTAAAGTTGGAAGATTTGTCACATCCATAACTTTATCTGGGCCGTCCATTAAACACCCTTCAAAAATATGCAATCCTTCGTTCAAATTTCTATTTATTGAAACAGGTATTGTTGTTTGGCATGAGGTCATTTCAGCCCATATCATTTCTGAAGGCGTATCATCAATTCCTATAACAGCGATCTGAGAGGTGCCACTTGTTTTAAAGATGCGCTTCTTAGCGGCAACATATCCTTCCAATGAACCATGTCGATCTAAATGATCGGGCGTAATATTTAACCAACCCACCACATGCAAATCTAATCCATCTGTTAAATCAAGTTGGTAAGAAGAAAGCTCAAGAATATATAAAGGTGCATGAGGTAAATCTAAAACTGGTGTACCAATATTACCCCCCACCAGACATTCAATCCCGCATTCTCTAAGAATGTACCCAATCAAAGCAGTTGTCGTCGACTTTCCATTCGTACCGGTGATACCAACAAAGTGAGATTGAGGGTGGGATAATCGAAAAAGATCGACATCCGAGATAATAGGAATCCCTTTATCTCGCGCCTCTTGAGTGAGTGGATGAGGTGTTGGGAACCATAAAGGCACACCTGGGCTTTGAACAAGCGCTGAGACCTCCTCCCAGCCAATTGAGTCAAATGTATCTTTTGTTGTAGCACCTAGCTTTCTTGCTTCTGCTTCTTTTTCCTTATCATCATCTATAGCAATAACAAAAGCATCATGGGCAAGAAGCCACTTAACTGCAGACATGCCAGACCGCGCCAATCCTAAAACAATAAATGTCTTTCCTGCCACCGGAAACCAAGTAACATCTTGCACGAGCTAAACTCTCCAGTTTTTATAGAATCAATTGTCTAAAACGATTGCAAACCTTAGCGCAATTTCAAAGTCGAAAGGCCAATCAAGGCTAAAATGCTAGCAATTATCCAAAATCTAACAACGATTGTAGGCTCGGCCCATCCCTTTTTCTCAAAGTGATGATGAATAGGAGCCATTAAAAATATCCGACGTTTTGTTAATTTATAATACCCAACCTGAGCAATAACAGAAATGGCCTCAATTACAAATAAACCACCAATGATAGCTAATACAAGCTCGTGCTTAGTAATAACACTGATCGTGCCTAAAGCACCACCCGTAGCGAGAGAGCCCGTATCCCCCATAAATATCTTTGCAGGAGGTGCATTAAACCAAAGGAATCCAAGTCCAGCTCCAATGAGGCCACCTCCAAACACTGCTAACTCTCCCACGTGAGGAACATGATGCAATTGAAGATAATTAGAAAACACTGCGTTTCCGACAAGATATGAAATCAAACAAAAACAACTCATCGCAATCATGACTGGAACAATGGCTAATCCATCCAATCCATCTGTCAAATTTACCGAATTAGACGCCCCTATAATAACACAAATGGAAAAGACATAGAAAAATTTACCCAAATGAATGAGATAATCTTTAAAGATTGGAACAGCAACAGCATCAGCTAAATTTTCTTTAGATAAATCCATAATAAAGTAAGTTGCAATGCTTGAAATAAAAAATTGTGCCAGGATTTTATGTTTTCCAGCCAATCCTTTTGGATTTTGTTTTGTAAGTTTTAAATAATCGTCTCGAGCACCTATAGCACCAAACCCCAACGTTACGATAAGCACTATCCATGTGTAAACGTTAGATAAATCTGCCCACAAAAGTGTACTCATTGTGAGCGCGAGCAAGATTAAACTTCCCCCCATCGTAGGAGTTCCTTTTTTGGTAATTAAATGGGATTGGGGTCCGTCTTCTCGAATAGGTTGCCCCTTGCCCTGCTTACTCTTTAACCAATCAATAATAGGTTGGCCTAATAAAAAACTGATCACCAGTGCAGTTAAAATGGCACCTCCAGTGCGAAATGTTAAATATTTAAAGAGGTTGAAAATGCCTATTTCACTTGCATAAGGAAAAAGAAAATAATAAAGCATATATTATTAAACCGCCATGTTTTTCAAAGAATTTTGCGTTGTCAGATAGTCTACGACTTTACTGACATAACTTCCTTTTGACCCTTTGACGAACACAACATCACCTGGACGCAATTCTTTTAAAACAAGGGGAATAATATCAGCAACCTTCGTAGCATATCCTGCAGCTTTTTCGGGCGGTATACCTTTTGAATAAGCTGTCTCCATGACAGGACCACCAACTGCAAAAACACGATCGATTGGGCGCCCTAATACTTCCTTCATAAGTTGTGTGTGATGAGCCTCAGCTTGGTCTCCTAATTCTAACATCTCACCCAAAACAGCAAGACGCCGTCCTTCTGACTTAACAGGCATTGCAGCAAAAACAGAAAGCCCTGCTTGCATGGATGTAATGTTCGCATTATAGGCATCATCTATAAGAAGGATTTCCCCCCCTTGAATAGGAAGTTGATGTTGTTTCCCACGACCCTGAATTGCCGGCAAGGTTTCTAGTTGAGATATTAACCGTGAGAGATCAAGACCCAACGCTTCTCCTAAGGCTAGAATAATTAAACTATTAAGAGCCACATGCTCTCCAGCCAACGGCAATGTATAATTTATCTTCTGACCACTTAAAAGAGCAGTTACTACACCAGCGTTTTTAAATGGGTCAAACTTATAATCAAGTAATCGAACTGAGGCATCTTCAGATTTTCCAAACCCAATAATTTTTGAAACGCCATAGTGGGTTGCACGTTTGCTCATTACGTCAAATTCTGCTGTATCCTGATTAATAATTGCAAGCGAAGGAGCTGGCTTTCCACTAAAAATATCTGACTTCTCTAGAGCAATCTCTTCCCGCGATTTCATAAGACCAATATGAGCTTCAGCAATTGTTGTTATGATGCCTATATGTGGGCTTGCGACAGTTGCAAGGGGGGAAATTTCGCCGCGATGATTCATGCCAATTTCAAAAACACCATAGGCAGCATTGCGAGGCAGATTTACTAAACTGAGAGGAAGACCCCAATGGTTATTATAACTGGCAGGGGATGCAAAAGTAACTCCAAAAGCACTTAACATATGGCGCAAAAATTCTTTGGTACTTGTTTTTCCCACACTTCCAGTGACAGCAATGATTGTTGCTTTTGTTCTTTTTCTTGCAAAATCACCAAGCATCGTTAATGACTTTAAAGTATTTTCTACAACAATTTGAGGAAATTGGGGATCTACTTCGATTGGATGATCCACAATTGCTGCAACGGCTCCCTTAGCAAAAGCATCTTTTACAAATGTATGACCATCGTAAACGTCTCCCCGAATCGCAACATACAAATCACCTGGTTGAAGCGTTCGCGTATCCATTGACACACCTGTCGCGTTCCAGGGAATAGACGATTTAGGTAATGATAAAGCGTTTTCAACTTCCTCATGAGTCCAGAGACTTGCTCCCTCATTCATAGTCATCATGCTGCTTCCTCTTCTTTCAAAATTTCTTGAACCACTGTTCGATCATCAAATGGAACCACGCGCTTGCCGATAATTTGTCCTTGTTCATGTCCCTTACCTGCAATAAGCACTATATCATTTGCACCCATATGCTGGATAGCTGTACGCATAGCTAAACGACGATCTGCAATCTCATGAGCATGGGGGCAACCTACTAAAATTTGGGCTCGTATAAATGCTGGATCTTCATCACGTGGATTATCATCCGTTACATAAATCTCATCTGCTAATTTATGGGCCACTTCTCCCATGTGTACACGTTTCCCAGCATCTCTATTTCCACCGCACCCGAAAACCACAAATAAGCGACCCTCTTGGGTAACATGCTTTCGCAAAGCTGTCAAAGCACGATTGAGAGCATCGGGTGTATGGGCATAATCAATAAAAATAGAACTTCCAACTGCAGTATTGCCAACCAATTCCATTCTGCCGGGTGCACTTTTTAGCGTGGGCAATATTTCAACTACTTGAGAGGCCGAAGCTCCACAAGCTATGACCAACCCCATAGCACATAAAACATTTTCAATTTGGAAAGCGCCTACCATATTCAAAGTAATGTTTGACCAACTCTCTTCATTAAATTTTAAGTCAAACTGCGTTTGGTGTGCAGAAAGACGAATGTTATGGGCCATAAGATTTGCTTCTTGTTCTACTGCATAAGATAAAATAGGTTGTCCATGACCTGTAATCATTGCTTTCAGTGCAGGAAAATAGGGGGAAGCAGAATTTATAATAGCAATTTTATCGGGGGGTAAAATGTCAATAAAGAGTCTCATCTTTGCTTCGAAATAATCTTCCATTGATGAGTGGTAATCCAGATGATCTTGACTCAAGTTTGTAAACCCTGCCGCATTTATTTTAACACCATGTAATCGGTATTGATCGAGTCCATGGCTTGAAGCTTCGAAAGCGCAATGCGTTATACCAGACGCAGAGAGTGTATTAAGATTTTGATGAAATGATAAGGCATCAGGTGTTGTTAACTTAGTTGTAACCAGCTCATTGACTAAGCGGACATGGGAAGGTAGATCAACTCCAAGTGTTCCTAAGCTCGCAGCCGTATAACCTAATTTTTGCCAAATTTGACGAACAAACGTTACAACAGAACTCTTACCATTAGTTCCCGTAACAGCAACCATAGTCTCGGGCTGGCCTGGGTAAAGCAGGGCAGCTGAAACGGATAAGGCTCTCCGAGCTGAAGCAACCGTAATGATTGGAACCTTGGGTTTTTCTTGGAGAGTGTTCACCAAATCTGGCTCAGCAATTAAAGCTACCGCCCCGGCTTGGACTGCAGATAATGCATGCTCTTCAGCTTGGTCACAGGGAATAACCACAAAAACATCCCCTTTTTTCACCACCCGTGAGTCATGAGCCAAACCTGTAAATTGTGTATTCAAAGTTGGGAAGTGCTCAGAATTTAATACTTCGTGCCTTTCAGTTCCTTGTAACTTTTGAACAAGGTCATTCAGCGTCATAAAGCTCATCCTGATCCTGATCTTGATCTTGATCTACTTCCATTAAAGTTGTAAGCGATAGCATTGACTCTCCCATCTCTCCATCCGACACGGGGGTAACACCCAATAATGGTGCCATTCGAGCTATAATGCGTCCACCTGTGGGAGCCGCATTCCATCCCCCTGTTGAATAACCATATGTATTCTTTGTTGGTTTTGGGTTATCCAAAAACAATAAGACAATATACTGTGGATTATCTTTTGGGAAGCCCCCAATAAAGGATGTCAATTTTGCCTTATCAGCATATCCACGTCCCTGTAACTTATGGGCCGACCCTGTTTTGCCAATCACATCATACCCTGGAACGTTGGCCCTGCGCGCTGTTCCTTCTGTTACAACCAACCGCATCATATCACGCATCTTAGCAGATGTTTCTGCGGAGAGTATTCGAATAGGCGGGGAGAGCCGTGCTGAGTCCTGCTTAACGAGTGTTGCCGGGCGAAACCACCCATCGTTAATAATCCCGTTGACTGCATTTAGAAGCTGCAATGGACTAACGGCTATACCGTACCCATAAGCAACAGTCATGGTCGTCACTGGTCTCCAAGTTTTAGGAAGCAAAGGAGAACCTATTTCTGGCAATTCCAATGTTGGCGCTTTAAATAAAGAAAATTTTTCTAAATATTGACGCTGCATCGCACCGCCAAATTGTAAAGCCATTTTGGCGGCACCAATATTAGAGGAATGAAAAAATACTTCACGCACATCTAGGAGGCCACGTTTTGGAACTCTAAAGTCTTTTATTAAAAAGCGACCAACCTTAATTGGGTTACTGTTATCATACTGACTTGTAAGAGAGGCAATCCTTGTTTCTAAAGCTATTGCGGTATTAAAAATTTTAAAAGTCGAGCCAGATTCATACATCCCCAACGTATTACGATTAAAGGTAGTACTAATCTCATTCTGATTCGGCAAATTTGGATCATAATCAGGGAGCGAAATCATTGCGATAATTTCACCCGTTTTAACAGACATGACCATCGCATTACCACCTTCAGCATTAAATTCTATTATTGCCTTAGTAAGTTCATCATGCACTAAATGCTGAACGCGGATGTCTATCGATAACGACAAAGGATCTTTCACACGCCGCAATCTTTCGTCGAAATATTTTTCTACGCCAGATAACCCATTGTTATCAATCCCACAATATCCCATAACATGAGACACCAAGTTTCCATAAGGGTAAACACGTCGCTCATCTCGCTGCAAATAAATGCCAGGTATTCCAAGGTGATTTACGGCTTGTTGAAGTGTCGGAGAAATATGACGTACTATCCAGACAAATCCCTTCTTTTTATCTTTAAGCTTCTTCAAAAGGCTGTTGTATTCCAATTCAGGCATGAGAGCTGCAATTTTTTGTGCTGCCTCTTCAGGATCAATAATAACTTTTGGGTTTGCATAGACAGAACCCGTTACCAAATGAGTAGCGAGGACTTCTCCATTTCGATCTAAAATATCTGCACGGGGACCTGCTGTTACAATAATATTTGGTGCTGGAGGTGCATCTCCTTCCGAAGCATTCCAGAGTGAGCGTACCACCATTACATCTGCCAAGCGAATAAAGATAAGAAGGAAAGCAATGCAAAAAGCTGCACCAGCAACGAGTGAACGATTTTTTGCACTTTCTAAAATATTACGATCATGAGTTGCTTGATGCCATAAGCTCAAATGCTTGGTCAGGACGCGCAGATGTTCAGCTACAAATTGTTTCATATCCGCCTTTCCTCACTCGTTTAAAGCAGTAAGAGTCGTATCTGAAACAAGATCAGCAACTAATTTATCCATTGCTCCCCGATCATAGGCTACATTTCCCCCCGCCTCTCCTTCGATGATCTGTCGAAAAGAAATCAGTTGCGATCCGCGTATGGGAGCAACTGTAAGGTAGCGCTCACATAAGAGTTGCAATCTTTTTGGGTCATTTAAATGCGCCCATTCTGCTTTTAAAACATGAATGGCTTCATCTGTTTCTCGTATGGATTTACGGATGCGCTGATAATCTTTTTCCAAAGTCATAACCTGATATTTTAATTGGAAAAGTCCCAAGCCGACGCTTGAGGCAATAGCTACAAATAAGAGAGTTGGACGACGCATCAGCTTATCCTTTCTTCTTTTATGAAAGGGTGTGCCGGAGAAGATAAACGGACAGCTGCCCTTAAGCGTGCTGAACGTGCACGGGAGTTTTGCTGTAATTCCGCGCGGCTGGGAGTAATTCCTTTTATACCAAATCCCATCCCCTTTTCTTGTGTGAAAGTGGGGAGAAGCTCTGTTCCATCCAAATGAGGGACATGCCGGGATGATGTATAGCGTGGCGTTTTAGGCGCCTTCTGCCTGCTCTTTAAGAACTGTTTTACCAACCGATCTTCTAAGGAATGAAACGTGACGACAACTAATCGTCCACCAGGTAACAACCATTCCTCTGCAGTTTTTAACCCCGCATTAATTTCGTTTAATTCATTATTTACATAAATACGTAGCGCCTGAAATGTAAGGGTTGCAGGATTTTGACCATCCTTTCCCCCTTTCACGATAGAGTGGATTAAGGAAGTTAATTGCTTCGTGGTTTTAAAGGGTGTCCTTTCTCGAGCAGCAACAATTTTACGCGCAATCGCTCGAGATTTTTTTTCTTCCCCATAGCGAAAAATAATTTCTGCCAAATCTGTTTCAGAATATGTATTAACAATATCAGCTGCGCTAGGACCCTCTGGAGACATGCGCATATCTAAAGGCCCCTCATACCTAAAAGAAAATCCGCGCTCTGGTGTATCTATTTGTTCAGATGAAACACCCAAATCAAAAACAAACCCATGCACTTTCATATAGCCAATATCTGACAACAAGTCTTTTAATTGACTAAATTTTCCTTGAAGTATCTGAAATCTTCCCAAGAAATCTTTTTCAAGAATCTTTCCCTTAGCTACTGCCGAGGTGTCTCTATCCAGCGCGATTACGTGACAATTAGCCGCCTCAAGGATTGCTCGGCTATATCCTCCCGCACCGAAGGTTGCATCCACATAAACTTCCCCATCTTTAGGTGAAAGCGCAACCAACATTTCTTGCAACATTACTGGTACATGCGTCACGTGCCTCTTTCTCCTAAACTCAACCGTACAGCGGGCCCTTCTCTCTTGAGTCGGGCGCGAGCATCTTCTTGAACTTTCTGAAATACAATTGGATCCCACAATTGGAATGTGGCTCCCCTGCCGACAAAGGCAACCTGGTCAACAAGACCAGCAAATTTCAAAAAATCCTCGGGGATACTGACTCTGCCCTCACTGTCAAATGTTAAAAGTTGAGAGTCTGCGAATATTGCTGCAACAAGGTCGTCTTGTGCATCTGAAAACATATCGAGACTATCAATACTTTTGCTTAATCTTTGCATCCGCTCCACACTACATCCCTCTAAGGCTGGATGCTTTAATGAACGGAAGACAACAATGCCTGAAAAAGAACTCTCATCAGATGAATTTGCTTGGCCTACAGATAGGGTTGTACGAAAGGAAGCAGGTACTGAAACGCGTCCCTTTTTGTCAATCTTGTTAATAAATGTAGATAAGAATAATGCCATTAAATCATCTATCTCCTATTTATGGGATAACATGGGATGATATGGGAGTCAATGGGATTCTGTTGATATTTGCCCCTTTTTTGAAGTTTTATTTTATTAATTCACTTAAAATGATTAAGAATATTTTAACCATAATGATACTTATAAATAAAAGATTGTGCATACACCCACTCGTAAACACACAGAAAATTGAGTAAAATAAAAACAACGAGGAGAAATAGATGAGTATAGCAATTTTTTTCCGCACCTGGTGGCGTGGTCAACTTGTAGGAGAAGACTCCCAAGGCAATAAATATTATGAGGACAGAAAAAAGAAACGTTACGGCAAACCTCGTCGATGGGTAATATATAAGGGAACCGCTGAAGCTTCAAAAATTCCCGCACCCTGGCATGGTTGGCTTCATTACATAACGCAAGCCCCCTCTCCTAGCAGTCCCATTTATTCGTGTGAAAAAGAACATTCGCCAAATTTAACTGGTACCCCACATGCCCATAAACCGAGAGGAAAGCGTGGCCAACTCCCAAATAAAGGGTACGAAGCATGGACCCCAGAAAATAATTAATTATTCCTGAGTCATCACGAACCCTATCTCTTTAGTCATTGGAAGGCCTTCTCTCTTTCTGTCATTGCGAGCGACCATAGGGAGCGCGGCAATCCACGTATTAAATTCTTTTTTTCACCCATGGGCTTTATGGGCAATTTAATAATTTGACTTTTAAAAGGGGCATCTCTTAATACTCTTCCTGCTAGCGCGTTTTTAAAAACACATTGATAAACAGCTTATTGGAAAAGGATGGAAAAAATGTCTTTATAATTTTTTATTGTATCACTCGCTTCTCCTGAAGAATGAAGGATCATGAATGTCGACTTTATGATCCACAAGTCCTTCAACAAATGTATCCCCATTTGCGTC
>VGEY01000008.1 GCA_016869075.1 Alphaproteobacteria bacterium | reverse complement strand
TTACTGGAAGAACTCTTTTATATTTTAAAAATTAAGGGAGACATCAAGGCGATTGCCACTGCTGCCCTTCGTGAGTTTGGAACCTTTCGCTCAGTTTTAAGCCAAAAGAGCAGCAACCTTAGAAAGATCGAAGGCCTAACTGCCAACAACATTAAGCGTTTGAATACTCTTTATTCCCTCTTTAAAGAGTTTATTAGGCCAGATTCTTATTTAACCCACACAAATCCAAAATATGAAGATCTTTCCTATTTCATTCTCACCTCCCCCAAATTTGATGGAGAAACATTGCGTCTCCTATTCTTGGATGAGAGTAAGAGAATTATAAATGATCTTATAATAAAAAAAGGTTTCGGAAATCATGTGAAACTCTATCATCGAGAAATTGCAAAAGAGGTTCTTAAAGCCGGTATTTCTAACATTGTTCTTATTCACCATAAGCTCATCTCTTCACCTACCCCCTCTTTGCAGGACAAAAAGAGCTTTACAGAACTTCAAATGGGTCTTAAGGGCCTTGATATAAAGCTTGTAGATTACCTTATTATTTCACAAAACACTGCGTTTTCCTTCATCCATAACAAACTTTTTGCAGCAACTCCTTAAAGCGTTTCACTTCCTCTTAAAAGAATTTAATTATTATTCAAAGTTGAGAAGTATTAATAAAAAGTAAAAAAAAAATTATAAGTCATTAATAGATCTATGTTGTTTATTATTTTTATAAATTTTTTTCATCTTTTTAACTAAATATCAACTATTGTTACCTATTCTGTATTATAGAAGTTTTATATACAGACGTGTGCGAGGATCAAACCATGAGAGTTTCTTTAGGTCAAGTTGCGAGAATAGGTTTTGCTGCAACGCTTGTGCTTATCATAAGCTTTATATATTTGCCCCACCTCTTTTATACATACAGCATCACGGCCATTGTGAGTGCCCCTGTCATTTCCGTTACCTCTCCCATCGATGGTGTCTTGAAGGACTCCCCCCCTGTTATGGGAACGGAAATGAAGAGCGGTGATCTTATTGGCGTAGTTGAAAATCCTCGCTTTGATCGCAAAGGACTTGATGACATGATTACCGAAATGCAAGGTATTCAAGAAAAAATCAGTGCAATGCGCGAAGAAAAAAATAAATTAGAAGCTGTAAAGGTGGACTTAATTAAAAGCTACAAAAGCTATACTGATTCTCTTAAAGAACGCCTCAAAATTGATATTGAACGCGCCAAAGAGAATTTGAAAAAAGATAGCGATACGATATCAGAAAGTAAGGCTGCCTTCTTAAGAAAGTCAAAATTATATAAAAAGGGCGTTGTAGCTGAAAATCAAGCCGACTCTGCTTATTTTAATGCCGAGCGTGCCACAAAGAGTGGTGAGCAAAGCAAACTTGATATTGAACGCCTCCAAGCACAACTTTCAGCTTTGGAATCCGGAATCTTTATCAATGTTGATGGACGCACCGAAGTTCCTTATCAGGAACAGCGCATTCACGAAGTGCGCATGCGCCAACATGATTTGGATACTAAAATTCGCGAATTTACAATCAGAGAAGCTTCTTTAAAACGATCTGTAGACTTAGAAGAAGCTCGCTATGAGAAAATGTCCAAAGCAACAATTAAATCTCCATTCTTGAGTGTTGTTTGGCGTGTGTTTGGTTCTAAAGGAAACCACGTAGACACAACACGCCCAATTTTAGAATTGGTAGATTGTTCCAATGTTTTCGTGGACACTTCAATCCATGAACGTTATTTCAATAAAGTTAAACCAGGCGACGCAGCAACCATAAGGCTTGTTGGGGATAGTCGTACCTTAAAAGGTAAGGTTTTAAAAGTACGTGGTGGCTCTTTATCAGAAAGCTCAACGGCCTTCTTAGCAGGAGCGACACAAGTATTACGTCCCCATGAAATGCAAGTCATGATTGGTGTTGATGCGAAAGAAATTGAGAAACATGGGACAACTGGAGATTTCTGCTTTATGGGTCGTACAGGAGAAGTCAGCTTTGATAAGATAGGAATATTTTAAACAATTCGCTTCCTTTCTTAAATAACTTCTTAGCCCTCTTTTCCTAGTGAAGGAGGGCTTTTCCTTAACTGCTCCATTCTCTCAAATTCCTATAAAACACCTTAATTTACACTTGCAAGTAACCTTCATATCCGCTAGGTTTTAGATCGTTATGCGCCCGTAGCTCAATTGGATAGAGCGTTAGACTACGGATCTAAAGGTTAGGAGTTCGACTCTTCTCGGGCGCGCCATTTTCCATGAGCAAGCTAGGAATACTCTCGTCTCTTTCTAGTGAAAGAGTTGGGAGCTAAAGTTCACCACTCAGGTCTCCCTTTCGGCTCTTCAATCTGCTCTTTGGGAAACATTTCATTGGAAAGACCAAATCTTTCGAATGTTAACCCACAACCTTCAAAATATTTTCTTAAAGCTTTAAGCCCATGGAACCCAAAAATGGGATAAGGATGGGGCCGCCATGTACCGCCAACACTAATTGTACCATCAGGGAGCGTGAATTCTAGGCGAACATGGCTTGATCCTGCCCCGTTTTCAAAGACGCGTCCTCCTAAAAACGTAAAGAGAGTAACAAAATTATCATACGCGAACCCTGCAGGAAGTGACCAGAAGTCCTCCAACAAAGAATATTTTTGTTTGTGAAGAAGACGACGTTCTTTTATAGGAATGAGTGCTTCCGCAGAGAGTGAAGGTGTGGGTGCAACAGATTCAGTACGCGCAGGATCTGCCTCTCCTTTTGTCTTTATTTTTTCACGAAGTTCCGGAATGACGTATTTTTCCGGCATCGAGGGATGAGATGAATCAAAATATACAGCTGGTGATTCTGATGCATTAGGGGGGAGTACTCTTTGGCTTTTTATTTGTGGTGTCTCCGGTTGCTGACGTCTTGCCTCTCTGGCTTCATTCTGAGCTGCCAAAAATTGACGATTTCTTTCCTCTGCTTGTTGCCTTGCCTGCTGCATGGCTTGTACTCTTGCTTTTTTCCCTTCTTTTTTTGCTTGGCGCCTTTCTTCTCTTTTTTCATTTTTATTTTGATCAGATAAAATTCTATTAATCCCAGGGCTCAAACTTTTTATTTCATTTGTGGAGGTCTTCATTACGTGATGAATAGATGGGTCGGCCTTTAACTGCTGCATTTTTGCGGCATAATCTCTCCTATGGATAAATTCTAGTTCATCATTGTTATACCCGCCTCGACGATTATACATAGCAAAGGGGATATAATATTTATTACGATATTTCGCAGCACTTTCTGCGCATTCTCTTGAGTCTGGGACAAGAAAAGTATCAATCTCCCCATTCAAATAAGAGGTAAGCTCAGGAGAACAACTCAGCATTTCTTTTGCACTTTCACTGAGAGGTAAAGAAAGATTAACATAAAGTATTTTTAAAATGAGTATATTTGCATTAAAAATATCAATAATAGATTGACTCGCCCATTGATCCACGCGAGATTGTGTTACTCTAACTTCTGGTAAAGTTGAGACGGGAGCAAGTCCCACATAGTTAGGTGATCTGTCACGTACTTTAACATATGCCAACCATGATTTCATTCTGTTGAAAAGATATTCAAAATGTCTTTCAAGGCTAATTTCAAATAAAGCATTTATTCTATCAGGGTTTGATAAGACATATTTACAATCTTTTTCAAGATCTTTGAAGTTATTAAAATTATGTTCTACAATCTCAATGTTTGTTTTTAACCAATTTCGTGCAAAGGGCATGCTCGAATTCTCAAAAAAAGCATCCATAGTTCCCCTTTCTAAATTCTCTTCTTGTTGCTTAAAAAAGTCTTGTTCATCAAGGTATTTTGCAAAAATTGAATCTAAGATATCAAATATTTTTCCAAAGGAATGTCTTTCCTGAGATATTGAGGATTGGTGACTTGATGCAGAACTCTTGGATGGTAAAGTTTCAATATCTTCTTTCTCCATGGCCTGCACTCCTGCCAAAGAAAAAACTGATAAAAAGGATATAATAAATTTTTTGAACATATAATTTTCCATTATTAATAAATAAGTGTCAAATAATAGATAGGTAATAAAGCAAAAAATACAAGATAGAAATCCAACATATATCGTTCTAAGCCGCCGATATAGTGAGTTTTCTTTCTCCAAAGAAGTTTATTATGACTTGCGTAATTTTCACAACATCCTCTTCGCTCAAGTTGCAATGCAACGGCAAAGAAAGTGTTTGTTTCCAAAATTGCTCTGCTTTTGGGCACTTTTCGTTTTGAAATTTTTCGAGTAAATGATTTGGTTTATAATGTATCCCCGTCTCAATGCCTTCCTTAAATAAGACTTCTTGAAGAGAATCTCTTTGACCTTCTGGTATGAGTACTGAAAAAATATGCGGAACAGTTGCTGTTTCGTCATGTTTTAAAAATTTAATAGGGGTTCCCTTCAACTCCTCCCGATAAAGCTTTGACAAAGATTGGCGAATTTTGGCAAATTCTTTAACTTTTTTAAGCTGAGCCCGGCCTAAAGCAGCATTAATGTTGCTCATATGGTAACGCCAGCCCTGTTCTTTTACCTCAAAATCCCATGATCTTTGACCTGAGAAACGTTTTTCCGTATCTTTTTCAACACCAAGAAGCCTGAGGTCCTGGAGCTTTCTTGCAACATTTCTATCGCTTGTAACTATGGCTCCGCCTTCCCCACAGGTAATATTCTTAATTCCATCAAAACTAAAACAAATGATATCCCCTTCGGCACCGACAGGCTTTCCTTTGTAGTGTCCTCCAAACGAATGTGCAGCATCTTCAATGACTCTCAAGCCATGCGTACGTGCCAAATTATAAACTGCTTCTAAATTTCCATAACCACTTGCATAATGAACAGGCATGATGGCTTTTGTTTTTGAATTTATATAGGTTTTTGCATCCTCGACATCGAGACATCCTGTTTCGAGATCAATATCGCACGCAATAGGTTTTGCCCCTGTTGCAGAAATTGCTTGGAAGGACGCAACGTAAGTAAGACTCGGGACAATGACTTCATCACCTTGACCTATACCACAGGCCTGAACAGCAAGTTGGAGCGCCGATGTGCCTGTATTGACGCAAACAACTTCTCTCTCAGGAGAAATATATTCTTGCAATTCTTTTTCAAATTGCATGACTTCTTGTCCCATTCCTAAATAACCATCTTGAATTACGCGTGTCGCTGCTGCAATTTCTTCTGCACTCAAACATGCTCTGGATAATCGAATCATTTAATCCTCATTAACTGGTTTTAAAGTCTATTTTGTTAAATAGGTGTAAGATAGTTGGATTCTGTAAGCATATCTTCAATAAACTCCATGACCACATGCCCAGCTGTAATATGAGCTTCTTGTACCCGTGCCGTTACATGAGAAGGAACAACAAAAGAAGCATCACAATGCTTCAAAGCAGGTCCCCCATCACTTCCCAAAAAACCAATTGTTTTAATATTCATTTCTTTGGCTTGGAGAAAAGCTTTAATGACATTAGGAGATTTGCCTGAGGTGGTAATGCCTAAGAGAACATCCCCCCTTTTTCCAAGGCCAGCCAATGGGCGCGCAAATAAATCTTCAAAGCTATAGTCATTTCCGCAGGCTGTAACGGTAGACATATCTGTTGCAAGGCAGAGAGCCGGCAAGGATTGGCGATTAACATGGGGACGTAAGCGCACGAGAAGTTCTGCAGCCAAATGCTGCGCATCCGCGGCTGACCCCCCGTTTCCGCATAAAAAGAGCTTACCACCCTCGGAAATAGAATGTGCAATCATTTCACTGATGTGAATAAGAGAGTTCACATGATTTTCTATGACTTTTTGCTTCACCGCTATGGAATCCTGAAAAGATTCCCTAGCCCTGGCAATCCATTTTGAATGATCTTTTTGTTCTACCATCGTTTTATACATCCTGCTCGAAGCTAGGTGGGCGAATGAAATTTAAACCTGATCATAGATCCACCACTCCCCATTCATCCGCTTTGTTCTCAGTATCTTTCTGTTCAATTCCATGAATTGTTTTAATACATCTTCTTATAATTTGCATTTTAAAAGATGTGATGTTCATGAACAAAACTAATATGTGTTTCCCCCACCGTCAAGTCAATATGCCATAAATTTTTCTCTATATATGACTTTATAGTTCCATCCTGAGGAATGCATATGTTATATAAATGGTATAGATAATATATATTAATGTGTGCCTGAATTTTATCTGGGCAAGGGAAGTTTTGAGTGAACAACGTCAATAGAAATTTGTTTTTTTGGGTTCTCATCGCAATAGCTCTTTTTGGAATTTTCCAAATATTGCCAGGATCATCAACCCGTGCGCCAGCGCCCCCAATAGCTTTTTCTGAATTCCTCTCCAACGTTTCAGATGGAAGAGTAAGAGAAGTGATGATTCGGGGAAATAATATTTCTGGGAAAACCAAAGACGAACATGCATTTACAACTTATGCACCTCAGGATCCTACACTTGTTCCAAAACTCATTGACAAAGGTGTCCATGTAAAAGCAGGACCTCCTGAAGAAGAAATTCCCTCTTTATTCCACATCTTTTTATCCTGGTTACCCATCATTTTATTGGTCGCATTTTCAATTTTTTCCTTACGTCAAATCCAATCTGGCGGCAACAAAGCATTAGGATTTGGAAAGTCGCGCGCACGTTTACGATCAGAAACAGAAACAAAAGTTACTTTTGAAGACGTTGCTGGCATTGATGAAGCAAAGCAAGACCTTGAAGAAATCGTTGATTTCTTACGAGACCCTCAAAAATTTCAGAGGTTAGGGGGCAAAATTCCAAAAGGAGTTTTACTTGTGGGTCCTCCGGGTACAGGTAAGACACTCTTAGCGCGCGCGATTGCAGGGGAAGCGAATGTTCCTTTCTTCAGCATTTCTGGGTCAGATTTCGTTGAAATGTTTGTCGGCGTTGGTGCAAGCCGTGTTCGTGATATGTTTGAACAAGCTAAGAAAAATGCCCCTTGCATTATATTCATTGATGAAATTGATGCTGTGGGACGTCATCGCGGGGCTGGCCTTGGAGGCGGAAACGATGAGCGTGAACAAACTCTCAACCAACTTCTTGTTGAAATGGACGGGTTTGAAGAAAATGAGGGTGTCATTTTAGTGGCTGCTACCAACCGTCCTGACGTCTTAGATCCTGCTCTCTTACGACCTGGTCGTTTCGATCGTCAGATCGTTGTTCCCAATCCTGATATTGCCGGTCGTGAGAAAATTTTACAGGTGCATATACGCAAAGTTCCCCTTTCTCCTGATGTAGATATTAAGATCATTGCGCGTGGAACTCCTGGTTTTTCTGGAGCCGATTTAGCCAACCTCGTTAACGAAGCAGCTCTTCTTGCTGCTCGTCGTGGTAAGCTGGCTGTGAGCATGCATGAGTTTGAGCAAGCAAAAGATAAAGTACTTATGGGAGCCGAACGCCGTTCAATGGTCATGACTGAAGAAGAGAAACGTATGACTGCTTACCACGAGAGTGGACATGCCATTATTGCCTTTTATATTCCTAATACAGACCCCATTCACAAAGCGACCATTATTCCCCGTGGTCAAGCTTTAGGAATGGTGATGCGTTTACCTGAAGGCGATCGAATATCTGAATCTCGTAGTCAACTCCTTTCGCATATTAAAGTGAGCATGGGAGGACGGATTGCTGAAGAATTGATTTTTGGCTACGATAAAGTCACAACAGGTGCTGCACAAGATATTAGAATGGCTACAAAAATTGCGCGCGCTATGGTAACTGAATATGGACTGAGTGATCGTTTAGGATTTCAAATGTATGGTGAACGCCAGCAAGAAGTCTTCTTAGGCCATTCTGTTGCACAAAATAGGCCTCTCTCTGAAGCTACGGCTCAATTAGTTGATGAGGAGGTTCGTAAAATTTTGGATGATTGTTATAATGAAGCCACAACTCTTTTAAAGAAAAAACTTCCAAAGCTTCATCTTTTGGCTAAAACATTGCTTGAATTTGAAACCCTAAGTGGAGATGAAATTAGATCTCTCCTCGAAAAAGGAGCAACTCCTGAGCAAGACTCCATTTCAGGTAATGTACGTAAGAAAAAACCAGGCTCAAGAATTCCTGCTACGGAACCAGCTTAGTGTGTCTATATTCCAACAGGTTGAAAATAAGCAGAATTAAACCATTAATTGATGTAATTGAGAGCACTAAATGAGTCAAAACCGACAATTTTTTGGAACCGATGGTGTGCGTGGTCAGGCCAATATTTGGCCTATGACACCCGACTTAATCATGAAACTTGCCATGGCAACTGCTTTAAAATTCACTCGTGGAGATCATCGCCATAGCGTTGTCATAGGGAAAGACACACGACAATCAGGGTACATGGTTGAGTCTGCACTGACAGCAGGATTTGTATCTATGGGAATGGATGTTATTTTACTTGGTCCTCTCCCAACTCCAGCTGTTGCAATGTTAACGCGCTCTTTACGCGCAGATTTGGGAGTTATGATTTCGGCTTCCCATAATCCCTATATGGACAATGGAATTAAATTTTTTGGTCCAGATGGATTTAAACTTTCTGATCATGAAGAACAAGAGATTGAAGCTCTTATCCTCCAACATGACAAATCATCAGAATGTACCAAAACTTTACCCCTTGCACATTCAACGATGCTCGGAAAGGCACATCGGCTTGACGATGCAACTGGACGATATATAGAGTTTGCGAAAGCAACATTTCCAAGAGGAATGCGTCTTGATGGACTAAAAATTGCAATCGATTGTGCTCATGGTGCGGCTTATAAGGTTGCGCCAAAAATTTTGTGGGAACTTGGGGCAGATATTATCCCCATAGGTGTTTCACCAGACGGCAGTAATATTAATGCTTCCTGTGGCGCTACGTCTTTAACGGCCTTACAAGAAACTGTTTTAACGCATAAAGCTGATTTGGGAATTGCTTTAGATGGTGATGCAGACCGGCTCATTGTTGTTGACGAAAAAGGCTCCATTATTGATGGTGACCAACTCTTAGCTCTTATTGCTACCTCCTGGTCAGACGATGGTGATCTTCATGGAGGGGGTGTCGTTGCAACCCATATGTCCAATTTGGGGCTGGAACGTTATTTGGAGACAAAGAACTTAAAACTTATCCGTACCGCAATAGGTGATCGCTATGTTCTAGAAGCAATGCGAACTCATGGGTGTAATGTAGGTGGAGAACAATCAGGCCATATTATTTTACGCGATTACACCACAACAGGAGATGGTATTATTGCAGCATTACAAACCTTAAATGTGTTGGTACAAAAGCAACTAAAAACTAGTCAGATTGGGAAAATTTTTGAACCCGTCCCTCAAATTTTAACAAGTATTCGCACATCGAGCTTTTCTCTACTACATGATAAACATATCCAAAATGCGATACAGGAAGCTGAGCACTGCTTAAGTACTGATCGTGGGAGGCTGTTAATTCGTAGATCAGGGACAGAACCTCTCATTCGAATTATGGCTCAAGGAGACAATGAAGAAACTTTGAAACGCCTCGTCCAACATATTGTTGAAACAATTGAGAGTGCTGACAAGAGTGCAGCAGCATAATAATGATAAGGAAAGCAAATAATGACCTCAAAGCACCCTTCTGAAGATTCAGATTTTAAAATACTTATTGATGCAATAGAGAATATGGACCCTGATGAAGCACGCATTATGTTTCGAAATATACTTTCAGAAATGGAAGAAGAAGGCGAGCAAATTACTTTTCCTTTGAGATTATTAACATCAGAAATTTATTATGGAGTATGTCCTACTCCTGTTGGTTTAGCCTATGGAATTGGTGGCCTTGGCCAGTTATTACTTGCGGGTTTTATTCGAGAAGAGGAAATTAAAAAGCCAGAAGATATTGAAGCCATATTGCAAGAAGTTATTGAAGATTTCGAAGAAAATATGCTGACTATTACCCTCTTACGAAATGATGAATTTATCTCGAAAATGATAAAGAGTGCTCTTGAGGGAACTTACGTTTTTAACGATGAAATCTTTGAAGCTCTTGAAGGAACAGATTTACAGCAGGCTGTTTGGAAAGAACTTACAAAAATTCCATACGGGCAAACAATCTCCTATGAAGAATTGGCATTGCGTATAGGGAGTCCTAAAGCTGTGCGCGCCGTTGCATCAGCTGTAGGAGATAATCCAATTTCAATTGCGATTCCATGCCATCGTATAGTATTAAAAAGTGGGAGAATCGGTGAGTATCACTGGGGGTCTGACATTAAAGAAAAACTCATTGCCTATGAACAAGCCAAAAAATAAGCCCACCCTTCCTTACTTCAATTCTGGGCCAACATGTAAGCATCCTGGATGGAATTTACAGAAGTTAAGTAACGCTCTTGTTGGACGCGGACATAGATCTATAGCTGGGCAAGAAAAACTGAAGGAAGTAATAGCTCTCACAAAAGAAATTTTAAAAGTTCCTGATGATTACCGGGTTGGGATTATGCCTGGCTCTGCCACGGGCGCAACAGAAAGTGCCTTATGGTCTTTTCTTGGAGCTCGAGGTGTAGATGTCTTCAGCTGGGATTTATTTGGCTCCCTTTGGTCTGCTGATATCACCAACCAACTGAAAATTTCAGATACACGCGTTTATAATGCTCCTTATGGACATTTACCAGATTTGTCTCTTCATACCCCAGACAGAGACGTTGTTTTTACATGGAATGGAACAACCACAGGCGTTTGTGTCCCAAATTTAGATTGGATTTCCGATAAACGTGAAGGACTCTCCATTTGTGATGCGACTTCTGCTGCTTTTTGTGTCCCTCTAGATTGGCAAAAACTGGATGTAGTTTCATTCTCTTGGCAAAAAGGATTGGGCGGCGAGGGAGCCCATGGGATGCTGATATTAGGTCCCCGGGCCATTGATCGCTTAGCAACTTATACGCCTCCCTGGCCTATTCCACGCCTTTTTCGGCTTACAAAAGACTCAGCTGTGTTGGAAGAAATCTTTCAAGGGGGCATGATTAATACCCCTTCCATGCTCAGTGTTGAAGATTGCCTGGGTGCCCTTCAGTGGGCAAAAAGCATTGGTGGTTTGTCAGCTTTAATCCAGAGGTGTCAAAATAACAGCCGCTCCATTGACAGCTGGGTTAAACAAACGCCATGGATTGCTTATCTCGCCAAAGAACCGCAGTCCCTTTCACCAACTTCTATCTGTTTAGAATTTTTAGATACTTCAACAGGTCAACCTCTTCCCGAGGCTCCCCATCGCGCTCTCATTCACTCTATTGAAACGCAACTGGCAAAAGAAGGGGTTGCCTATGATATCCGCAATCATAAACATTCTCTCCCCTCTTTGCGCATTTGGGCAGGCCCCACTGTAGAAACCTCAAATCTAGAAGCCCTTTTCCCATGGATTGAATGGGCGTATACAGAAGCTTCGCAAACAGCTTGACCTAACTTCTTAGGCTTGATAGGCATTAAAAAAATTCATTAAGAGGACATAATTTTTTATAAAATGGTTTACCTTCTTAAAAAAGCGGCTATTTCCCAACTTATAATAATGTTTTCTTTATCTCTAAGTTCATGTTCGCCATTATTTGTTGCAGGCACAGTAAATCATATGAACCAATGTGCCCAATCACTTTTTACAAAAGGTTTAGAATTCTCTGAAGTTAAGGATTGTAAGACAGCACAATGTCTCCATGATAAAGGCATGGTGCGGTATGGTTTTTATTACAGAACTAATGACGGGTATGTTATACAAAAATTTATTGATTATACAAATACTTGTCGTTCAGATCCACTGGTCATTAAGGCTAAGTATAAGGGGGCAAATGACAAGGACATTACTGACTTCTATATAGATGCTAATTTTGATTCTTTGGAAATCGCAGATAATGCTATTAAAGGCAATTAAACTTAGATCATGGAATAAGTTTGCATAGGTATTCGCTTCCTTTTGTCACTTCTCCTTTTTATTAATAATTTTTTTCTTCCAATTTGTCCTCATTTAATGTATTATGCCTCAAAAATATTTCTCCTAAATAAATACTAACCTTTCATTGTTTTTGTGTAAGTGATCTGTTATAGATAGAGCAATCTTTAACCCAAAGGCGCTATAATGAATACTCATACCAGCACATGCTTATTTGGCGAGCATGTCCAGCCTCGGCGACACCAGCTTTCTGAGGGGACAAGCAAGATTATTTATGACGGCCCAGAGCCCGGAACTCATGTCCTCTATTTTAAGGATGATGCACTCTTAAATGTGGAACCCTTAACATGTAATGGCAAGGGCATTCTCAACAATCGCATTTCTGAGTTGTTAATGTCCCGCCTCAACGACCAAGGAATTGAAACTCATTTTATCCGCACGCTTAATATGCGAGAACAACTGGTGCGTGCTACCACAAGCTTACCCTTTGTTGTTACAGTTCATAATAGTGCATCTGATGCTTTTGCACAGCGACTTGGACTTGAAGAAGGGATGATATTACCCAAACCAGTTCCAGAATTCTCCTTGCGCAATAATGCAGTTGTCGCCATGGAACACTTAACAGCCCTTGGCTGGTGCCGTTTTGAGGAAATTGATGAGATTCTCGTGGCTTGCCAACGCGTCAATGATTTTCTAACTGGCCAATTTTTAGCTTTAAATATGCGCTTGATTAGTTTTACTCTTGAATATGGACGTCACTACGCTTCGGATTATATGGACTCACAAATTATGATCACAGATGAGTTAAGTCCCGAAACATTCAAGCTTTTAGATTTAACCACTGGACAACGCATTGATATTCAAGGAATAAGAAATACTCCTGAAAAAGCTCAAAGCATTTATCAGGAAGTTGCCCATCGGCTTGGCGTCTTCACCATCGATCCCTCAGGAAAGATGCCTCACACACCCGCTCAAGATGCTGCTCAAGTAAGCACACCTCTCAAAGGTACTTTTAAGAAAAGAAATAAACCGCATGGCCATAGCAGCTTCTGAAATACAGAACCTTATACAGGCCGCACTTCCTGATGCGGTTATAGAAATCACTGATTTAGCAGGCGATGGAGATCACTATGCCGTTCATGTAACCTCTACCTTATTTGCCTCTAAAAGCCGTGTACAACAACATCAGTTGGTTTATGAGGCTTTGGGCGGTCGTGTTGGAGGGCAACTCCATGCTCTTTCTGTGCGAACGTCTGTCCCTCCATCTACCGTGTAATTATCAATAGAAAGTGAAAATTAATTATGACTGATCCCGCGACTCTTAATCAAATTGAAAAGGATATTGCTGAAAACCCAATTATTTTATATATGAAGGGTACTGTTGAGGCACCTCAATGTGGTTTTTCTGCCCATGTCGTCAGCATCCTGCAGCATCTTGAAGTAACATTTAAAATTGTGAATGTTTTAGCTGATCCTAATGTACGTGAAGCCATTAAAAAATTTAGTAACTGGCCAACAATCCCTCAACTTTATATTAAGGGAGAGTTTGTTGGAGGGTGCGATATTGTTAAGGAGATGTACCAAAGTGGTGAGCTCCAAGCGCTTCTAAAAAGCAAGCATATTGAAGCTGCGTAAGTATTCCATGCGTTTTTCCTAATGGTTTGCAGAGGACCATGAAAAAGAGCATCGTTTGATGCTCTTAAATTTTATATAAATAATCGCCCATTTCTCCTCTTTTTTTCAAAAAAACCTTTGTCAATATGAGTAGGGTATGTTACGAAATGAAGGTGTTCCCCGGTAGCTCAGTCGGTAGAGCAAGTGGCTGTTAACCACTGGGTCGGCGGTTCGAGTCCGTCCCGGGGAGCCATCTAAATCCGCCTTATCACTCTCTTTTCATTCATTTCTAAAAGCAAACAGACTTGCACAACAAAAATTGAGTTTATATTTTTTGTGAGCTTCTTTGACTTCTTTCATAGCTTATGATAAAATATGTTACTTTAAATAGGAGAATCCTATGACTTACAATAAAAAAAATATTCTATTCTTCTTGTCTATCTTTCCTTTTATGCAAAGCATTTTGGCTGCAGACATTGATATACGTTATAATAAAATGTTTCATGCAGGACACCCTCTCGTAGAACATGATTGTCCCACAAGAAATGGTTCCATGACAATTCAGCAATGGGTGAAAGAGAGAAGCTCTGAAGACTTATCCCCAGTTTCGCGGATTATTTTACGAGATAATAAAATCCAAGATAAAGGAGCTGCTATTATTGTCGACCTTATTCAACAACATATTCCTTCATTAAAAACTCTTGATTTGTCTTATAATCCTCTTAGTGCTCAGGCTGGCTCTATATTTGTGCCTCTGCTCCTTTCTCCTTCATTTGAATATCTAATTTTAATTAATACAGACGCAGGGAGTTTAGAAGGCCGGGAAGCAATTCGAGAGGCATTGAAAGACACAATTTCTACAAAGCCTCCTAGCCAACTTTCGAATGGAGAAGACATTGAAAAAGCCGTAGAGCGTTTTTGCCAAAAAATTATCTATATACCAGAGAGGTGTCTTGATTACTATAAGCAATCAGTTCCTGCCGAAGAAATTGCTTACCATGAGTTATATTTTCAATCTTAACAGCAGTAAGATTGAATTTAAATATTAGCTAATTTTAATACGACAATATGCATAAAAAATAAATCTTTTCTTTTCAGTGTCTTTGTATGCGTTTTTTCTTGGGTTACACCCATAATTTGCGCTGAGAATTTCAAAGATTATGAAGGTTGGTTGTGGGCAAGAAATTTTGTTGTCCGATCACCTCATAGTCCAATTCCCTTTAGTGATCCAGCATTTGAAGTCACTCATTGAGAAATGCAGGGTATCTTGTATTCTGAACCAGAAAAGGAAAAGGAAAAAGACAAGGAGAAGGAGAAGGAGAAGGAGAAAGAGAAAGAGAAGGAAAAATATAAACCTATCAGAGGCTATTTGGGTTTAGATAAAGCACCAAAAAAAGAAGATGGTAAGAATGCCATATTCTTAAGATTGGGATTAATCATTAAAGATATATCTTCCGACCCAGCATTATGCATGCAACACTGAGAAGTTATCACAGCACTCTTATGACCCTACCATTACGCGTTGAAATGACAGACAAAATTGCATCTTTTCAAGAATTACTTGGTCAAGAGAAGAAGAAAAATCCTGATGAAGCAAAAAAAGATGCCCAAGAGGCTTTGATTAAATTGAAGAAGTCTCTTGCTGCATTTAATGAACTACAATTTACGAATCCATTAAGGCTGGATGTCTCCGATCCATTAGGTTTCGGAGACAAAATCACTTCTGCTTCAAGACGGTTAGTGGAATTATTGCATAGAGCTTCTTATAAAAATATGCATGATTTTGAAGCTGACATTAAATATCTAGATGAATTAAAAGATATTTTACCTTATCAAGCACAAGGTAAGCCTCCTATTGAAGATTGGAGGTTTGATTTTGTCCATGCGTTAAGATCTCTAAAACCTACAGAAAGAGTGACTGATTTCGTGTTTCATCTTCATTCATTATACGATATTTGTGAGGATTGCGCCCCAACACTTGCACGAGAATGGGAAAGACACGATGGATTTTTAATGCGATTTAAAAGCTGGATTATTGCCTTTAATGGAGAGGTTAAAATGCAACCGTCAGCTCATTTATTAACATCCTGTAGTAACATTCGAAAAGTCGCAAAGGATCGCTTCTCCAGCCCTACATTTAGTTCTATATCAAATCCGAAGCAAATCATTTTTACACAAACTTACATGCCGCCCCCAACAGGTGAAACTCTTTCAAAAGGAGCTTCAGCAGAATCATCCTCCTCAAGTTTCTTGCCTCCTCTTGCTGTGAGTCCAACAGCAGCCAACCCCGCAAAAACCTTATCAGTTCCTGCTTCAACAGATTCTTCTGGTTCCTCGGTAATTAAAAAAGAGGATGAAAAAAATAAGGACTCTTTCTCCAGCCTTCTATCTACTTAAAACCAAATATCGAATTTCATCAAAAATTGATAAAGAAAAATTTAACTCGAGATCTTTTCGAGCTTCAATAATCCTGGAACTCATTAAATCTGTCTTCCTAAAATCTAAGGTCAATTACCCAGAGTCATAGGTGCTTAAAACTGAAAAAATTTTAAGTTGACTTATTTATGAATTCCAATAATTAGAGAGAGAATGTTATTTGAATGGAGGAATTTCTTATGTTTAGAAAGATTATATTATTATCTGCACTTATTACTTTTGGATTTACTTCATTATCTAATGCCTCTGATGAAAAGGGTGAGGATCAGACCGCGCCTACGTTATTCCCAAGGGGTGAAGGTTTGAGAGTTTTTTCTGGATTACCACCCTTTAAACCTGTAAATGAGCTGAAAGAATTTTCAGAAGAAAACCAGAACAGAATCAAAGGTCTTGCCCAAAGTTTCACCACACTTCGTGGATATGTTCAGGACTTAATATCAGATAGAGCCGAGTCTTATCCAAGTGCTCATAGCAAAGAACATCTTAAATCTGCTTATAGCCCAGTGCCTGAGATCAAGAAGTACAATCTCTGGATACAACAACTGTCAGAATTACAAAATACTTGTCTATATTTTCTAATGAATAGCGATTACGGTTTTTTTGATGAGTTGATAGAAAAAGTTGATGCTTCCTCTAAAAGAGAGAGATTGAAACATGAAAATGATTTGTTGATATTTGCAGAAGGTACTCATTTGCACTGTTATCTAATTTGTCCACCCCCTAAGAAGGAAGAATCTTCTCTACAAGAAATTAGAAAATTTAAACGTCAGATTGAAAAAAGAATCGACGATCATTATTGGATAGCTACTGATCTTCCTAAATCTATATATAATGGTATAAAAAGTGAGGAATCTTATGGGAATTTTGTTGGCGAGTTAGAAAAAACTCAAGGCCACTTTAGACTTCTTGGAGAAGCTTTAAAAATAGCTATGAACAATGGCAAAGCCCTCTTTGGAACTGAGTCACCATTTTCTGCCTTAGCCAGGGATATGGGCTTAAGCTCGGATCTTTATGATAGATTTAAACAAATGCGTATGGAGAGAATTTTCGAATATGAAATGCCACCGGTAGAATTTGCGGAGAGGGAGCCTGCTAAATCTAGCAAAGCTGTATCTCATATGAAAAAGCAATTAGAAGTCGCAGAGATTCTCATGAACTTAGGGAGTGAATTTTCAGAGATTTTCTCAGCAATTAACAAGGACAAGGTTAGTTATTGGCATCGCCAGCTCGAGCTTAACCCAAGTGCAGACTTGGATTCATTAGAACAACAGCCAATTTCCCACAGTGAGCCGATGGATGAGGCTGGTAATGAGGATCGTTAGATAATGATCCTTGACATATTCCTTAATTAAATTCTTTTCCTCTGAATGAACCCCGAATTGCTCGGGGTTCATATGTCTTCAACAATTATGTAGCATTTGGTGACGGTTTGGCACTTGTATTCAAATCAAAGTTACCATCAGAATCACCTTTCCAGGTTAGAGCATGTATAGAATCTGTTGTTCCGTTTAAATCTTGGGTTAGGACGCCTTTTTTAGATTCGTATATCACAGCATTTCCGTTACCTAAAAAATCCATTTTTACCCCGCCAGAAAGGGCTTCCATTGCTTGATCAGTTATTAATATTACCATTATAGCCTCCATAATTAAGTTCCTTCACTTCTTCAAGTGAATACATGCATTAAAAATAGGACTATTTGCTTGAATTTCAATAGAATATTAATAAAATTTTTAAAAAATATTAATAAGTTAATGCAGGTATTACGTACTATAGAGAATTATTCCTTTCTCCTATTATACCTTAAATTATATCAGTACCTTGATCATTCAAGTAAGAATTCACAAAGAGATGGGCATTGTTTTGACATATTTTCAGTATAAAGGTATAGTTGTTTTCTCATTTATTTCATTTAACCAAAATAAATAATTAAGTTGGACTTCATTGCCAACTTCTTTCTAGTTTTTCCTATGGAGTTTCAAGCATGATAAAAAATACTAAATTTTCACTTGTTCTCTTCTTTGCGTTCTTTTTTTCTCTTGCAATTGATGCAAGTGATGAAAAAGAACGATCACATCCCATGGTCATTAGAATCATTCCTCAGAAAAGAGAGCTCATCCAAAGGTGGGATCCCTCTACTCAAGTTCGACTAAATGACGTGGGGTTCGCAAATGATGAAAGATGCCTTGACGAGTTTGGGATCGGAATGTTCTTTTCTTATGATGTAGAAGCCATTCGTAACATTAGAAGCCCTGCCGTTTCACCATCGGCACCAGCATTAATATTCCCTGCTTTTACCCTACTCAAAGGTCTAGGAGACTATAGAAAAACCCATTTAGGAAATCCGAATGCTATGGTTGTTCGGTTAAAAATCCATACCGATAAAGGCAAACAAGAGACCCTCACTCTTGGCTTATTTGTGAGTGGTGAGAATAACTATCAACTCGTTAAAAAGGGTGGTATTGAACCAATTAATACAGAAGATTTTTTATGTTCTGGATCCTTTAAACTTGATTATAAATTGGTTGGTTTTCTCAGAAATGACATTATTGATGGAAAAAATGCATCCAAAGGCTTAAAACCGGCTCTCGCTGCTCGTGAAAAAATTACAACAGAAGCAGATAAAGTTGTTGAAGAAATGAGAAGAACGAAGGAGTTTCAGGAACTCGAAGCTACCATAAAGAAAGCCATTAAAGAGAGGGTAGAATCCCAGATTGTCAAAGATTTACGGGAATATACTTCTCCAACAGGCATGATCTTTTGTGTACCATCTTTTCAAAATCAATTTCCCTACTCATTGCCTACTCTCTATAATTTAAACCCCTGGATGACAGAACACTACATGACTGTTGTTGAACGGATTTTTGATGTAAATCTCAGAAGAGGTAACCGCTCAACGCCTCCTTTTACAGCTGCACCCCCCATATCTGGAGAATTTGCAGCATTTCAGTTTCATGTTGCTAAATTTTTAGATCTCGAGAAGTTATGCTATAATTTATTTGGTAGGAACCCTTTTGATGGTTATGGCCAAGATGGCTGTTTCCAGTCGGCTTTTAGCTATTATTTTACGGATAGTGAACAAGCGTTTTTAAAATGGTTGGACAAATATCAAACAATACCAGCCGAAACAACTCCACCTCCCGCAAGAGAGCATCCTATTACTATTACTATTACTCAAATGGATGTTGAATTCTTATCGTACTTAGATATGTGTCCGCCTTGCCGAGGAACAATGAGTTACTTATCAACTAAGGTTGAAAAAGAACAAGCTTTGCCCTGGTTACAAAGAAGAGTAGTAAATTATTTGCAAGATGAGATGTTAAAAGGTAAAATAGATCAAATGAAAATATCTGCGGAGTTAAAATTTAATCTCTTTTGTATTAGTTTAGCAAAATGTAATAAGGGAGCAAGTTCATGAAAATAAATAAAAAAAGCTACCTCTTGTTTATAACTTCAACATTATTGTCCAGTATCCCTATAACTGCTGCACAGCTAGAAGAAAGACCCTATGATTTTGGAAGAAACCTAGGAGGGGGTTATTATAGGCAAGCACCCGCAGGAACATTAGGGGTATACCGTCTTGGAAATGAAGAATTTATACCCTATGAGGATTCTAGAGGAGCCACTGGAGCATATGTTCGCGCAGTCCCCTTGGGTGTTCATACAAGCACCTCAGACTCGCAAGGAACACCCATACTTGTAGCTGCTCCAGAATCACCAAGGTTACGTGATCCTGCCATTCGATATTTCACTCCTCAAACAGTAAAAATGAGACCAGAGCATATTGAAGAGCTAAAATCTCATGATAATTTTGCTGAAGAACTTTACAACTGTAATTATTTAGACTTATCTAACTTCAAATTATCAACATCCACTCTGGCAGATTTCTTAAGTCAAGCAGATTTAAGTACTGTTCGAGAAATTAATTTATCTTGTTCTTCTGAGCATGCAACCACATATGATGCCGATGGTTTTCTTGCCAAACTCCTTACAAATGGCACACTACGAAGCTTGGCGAAGATAGACGCAAGTGGTAGTAACATAACTCATACGACCCTTGAAATATTGCGTACGAAAAGCGACTTGAGAGAACCTATTATCAGAGATATCTGGAAACTCCACGAGGAGAGCGGTAAAAAAGTAGCAACCATCGAAGTTAAAATTCAAAATACACCTGTTGCTAGTTTAGATGGATTATCAAGGCGAAAATTGCAACTTCCTGGGGATAGCCGATTTAGTATTTTATACAGAAATGATGATTATTTTCCAGGATCCGCTGCTCATATTCAGTTACTCTTGAAATAATGAAGCCCTATTGCTCCAAAAGATCATTCCCTTCTCAAGGCTCCTTAACCATATCTTTACTCATTAAGCGTTAAGCTAAATGCATATGAGTTTAAATAAGATGTTAGGAGAAAACCATGCACGCTTATGTAAAACCAACCTTAAAGTTTATGGCACTTGTAGCCGTCGTATTTTCCACAAGCGTTGCTTCCAACGCCTGGAAACAAAACCTTCCGCCTGCTTGCCAATCCCCAAACAGGTGTGCAAACCCTCACTGTAACATGTCTTGTTCTCAATGTTGTCAAATAAAATACCCTAATCCTAATAAACCAAGGCATCAGCAAAAGAAGCAACAATGCATGAATTTCTGTATGCAAGCTGGAAAAAGATAATAGTTAATTTTAACTCATTAAAATTTTAATGAGTTTTCTCTTATTTCAAACCTTCTTATTTTTATGATTTTTCATAATATGAGAAGGCTTTTTTCTAAGTATTTCGCCATTAAGTCTGATTCCCATTATTTCTATCTAAAACACAAAAACCAAATATCACTATTTGTCCACTTGACAAGAAATTTCACCTCCGTATGATTGGCATGTTCCCAAATAATATGCTCAGGAGGCTCCATGAAAAAGTACTTAATTGCGCTCGCTCTTTTTGCTATTCCAGCAGCCATGGCAGCAGATCAAAAAGATAGCTCTCAAGGAGAGAAAGACACGCCCCCTGCTTTGGCAGCGGTCGTTACGACACCTGCTCCCTCCCTTATAGCAGCAGGCCATCAACACAATAGAGACGACCTCATTTCATCTTCTTCTGTACCAGCTTCTCGTCAGCTCCCACAACGTATTGATGCTGATCGTGCTTTAGCAGATAGAATGCAGGATCCTCAAAATGTTCACAAAGTTGGGGGTTTACTTGGTACTGGATTTTTTGGAACCCCAACTCTGACTCCACAAGCTTTAGAAGTTGCTTTTAGAGCTGTTACGAGTGATCACAATGCGCTCATAGATCGTCTCGGTACACTTGAAGAATCTTTAAGACACGTTGGCGCTGTTCAGCGGGCTCTCGCTGAATCACAAAAACGTGAAGAAGAAACTCGCGCCCAACTTAAAGAATCCCAAAACGCACTACAAGCTGAACAAGCACTCACAAAATTAATGAAAACTAGACAGTCCGCTTTACTTTCAGAGGCAAAATTAAAGGATGCTAACTCTGCTCTAGATAAAGCACGACTTGAAGAGTTAGCGAGAGAGAGAGCTGCCCTAAAAACACTCGTTAGTGAATATGAAAAAAATGTCGCTGAGATTGAGCGCCTTGTGCAGGAGAATGCGGATAGAGAAGCCTCCTTACCTCCTCCACAATCTTCAGGTTCAGAAACCAGCAAGCCCGATGAATCAATCGAAAGATTACGTGCAAGCATTTTAGAAGTTATGGCTAATAATAGAGAAAAGATCGCTACTCTTACAGCAAAGAACGCTTTATTAGAAAGAGAAAAAAATGAAACTGAGGCAAGAGTTGACCTACTGCAAAGCGCAGTTAAAGCACATGATCATTACACAATTATACTCGAAATGATTCATGATAAAGAAATTTCTGATAAAAAATTGGCCCTTCACATCTTCTCCGTTAAAAATGTAATCGGAAAAAATCTTGATGAGCTTTCTGAAGGAAGAGAAAAACGTCTCATTGAAGCAATAATCTTGATTTCAAGACCGTATGCGCAAAGACCTAAAAAAGGCGAATTTACATATGATTATGATGCTAAGGGCTGCTGGCGCCACCTAGGAAACTTATTTGTAAAAAATGGTCTTGCCTGGGAAGGACCATCTCTTGACCTTACGAAATGCACATATGATAAAAGCACATTTAAAAATAAAGCCGAGAGCTTGGCAGAAAATGATGATCTAGTAACACAATAGATCTCATTTCTTATCTGATTCATACAGCAGTCAATCCGATTCGGGTTGGCTGCTTTTTTTAAGTCCCCTACATTAAAGCCCTTGCAATAAAGAAACAACACGTTTCAAAACATTATAAGCTTCATTAATGTGCTTAATTGTTTCATCATCTTCCCGACTCCCCTTATTGGCGTCGGGATGATGTTTTTTGACCAGCTCTCTGTACCGTCTTTGGATGACTTCAGGTGTAAACGGAATGGACACTTCAAAAAGAGAAAGGGCTTTTTCTTCAGGTGACCCAGGGGGGAAAAGTCCCTTAGAAAAAGCGGGCGAAGGCCCATAAGAATCAGCGAAAAGATTGAAAGGATCCTGAAATTTTACTGTCGTGGTTTGTTGACTTGCCCATTGCGAAGGTGACTGTGTTCCCATGGGCCACGAGGGACGCTGCCAAGTAGTATCGGCGCGGCGCTCCCGTTCTATTTCCGCCTCAGACATGTTGGCATAATAGTTCCACCGAGCATTATAATCCCGCACATGGATAAGACAGAACCAGTGCCACTCATTCACACCCGCTTCAATATGGTAACGAGATTTAGGGGCCTTATAAATTCCTGCATCTGGGCACCCTCCAACCTCACAAGGCCTTTGGCACGCAGGTTTAGTATTTAAACCTTTGCCTGTAAATTGTCCTTCAAACCAATGTGAAAACTTTTCAAACATTTTTCTTCTTTACATTATCAATCTGGCCCCATGGCGTAAAATAGCGTCCGCTTCAGGTGTATAATGGCCTTGTGCGTCGTGCAAAACCATTCCTTGCGCAAGCCGCAATGGACCATTGGTATTTTTATTTCCCCTCACCAATACACGCTTAGCTGGCTTATCTTTTCCAGGCCAAAGGGGGTAAACAACAATATCACCCATTCTCCCTACAAAAGAGCTTAAGAGCACTTCTAAGCGATCAACGCGATAAATAAATGTCACTGTTCCTTTGGGGCGTACCATGAGGTGCGCAAAACGCACCCAATGCTCAATTGTAGCTTCCCCTTCCCCATTTGCCTGAGCCTTACTTACTTTGTTTGAGGGTGTATGCCCCGCAGCTTCCAAATAGGGCGGATTGGCTATCACATGTGAAAAAGTCCCTGCTGCAAGACGTGGAGGGGGGCGCAAAAGATCTCCTGCAAGTATTTCAACACGGTCTCGCAACCCATTTAAGACAATATTATCAGCAGCCAATCTTACCAGGTCACGTTGCATTTCAAGCCCTGTAATACGGCAATCAGGCTCTCGTAATGCCAAGCAAAGGGAGGCCGCACCCACGCCTGCTCCTATATCTAAAATGGTTGCTCCAGACTCAGGATGAATGGAAGCAGCAAGAAAGACAGGATCGATGGCAACACGATAGCCTTGCTCTGGTTGACAAAGTTGAACGCGCTTTCCTAATAAATAATCTTGTGTAATCGCTTGGTGCACAATCTGTAATAGGCCCTCAAATTTTTTGATTCAAATAAAATACGTGCTTTCCATGTCATTTTTCTATATCGTATCTTCTTTACAAGATAGATTGAAGGAAAGATTAACATAGATGGATTTTTTAGATCAATGTCTATAACGGCCCCGAAAATAAACGACATAGATCCTTTGACAGCTCTTAAATCCTATTTATCAAGGGAATTGGAGGCTGTTGATAAAGTTATTGCGCAAAATTTGGAAAGTCCCGTCTTTTTGATCCCAACATTAGGGCGACACCTTATTTTTGCAGGCGGCAAACGCTTGAGACCTCTTCTTACGCTTGCATGTCATCGTCTCTTTAAAGAGACCGCAGACACGACCACGGGACTTGCTGCTGCCGTTGAGTTTATACATACGGCAACCCTTCTTCATGACGATGTTGTGGATGAATCTAAGCTGCGCCGCACTCTCCCCACAGCTAATGCAGTCTGGGGTAATCAAGCAAGCGTTTTAGTTGGAGACTTCTTGTTTGCAAAATCCTTTCAATTAATGATTGAAACAAACAATTTTGATGTTTTAAGAATCTTAGCCAATGCTTCAGCTAGCATTTCTGAAGGCGAGGTTCTTCAACTTTCCCTCTGCCATAATTTAGAAGCCCCTATAGAATATTTGTTACGTATTATTGAAGCAAAAACCGCAACTCTCTTTGCTGCTGCATGTCAAGTTGGTACCCTTATGGCTAACCAGCAGACTCACGCAGCTCCTCTAGGAAACTATGGCCAAAATCTAGGGATGGCTTTTCAAATCGTTGATGATATTCTTGATTACTGCGCTGATCCAGCTCAATTAGGGAAAGATGTTGGCGATGATTTTAGAGAAGGTAAAATCACCCTTCCCGTTCTTCTTGCTTATCCTTCCTGTTCGGCTGCTGAAAAGGAAATTCTAAAGAGAAATTTTATCGAGATGAATCAAAAACCCAATGATTTCTCGATTGTCTTAGAAATACTTCAAAAACATCATAGTTTTACAAAGGCATATAAGTTAGCGCAATCTTTTGGAGATAAGGCTTATGAAGCCCTTCAACCCCTTCCTTCTCATCCCCTAAAAGATCTCTTGTCTGATCTCATTAAACATTGCTTAATTCGTAAATTTTAAACAGGGGAATTTAAGCTCTAATCCTTTAAATTAAATAAATTTTAGGACTTTCAAGTCATAATTATCGCAGGTGCTTTGGATAACTCAAATGGCGATATGGCTAGGATTTCTTATGAACATACACACTTACTTTGGATACTTTATTCTTACCGCACTTCCAACAGAAATGTTCGCTATAGACGCTCAACTTCCCCCACAAACGGAGATTCAGCAACAGAGAGACAAAATTTTGAATAAGAGAGCGCCTGTTACAGCGGCACCTGGCTCAACAGAAAAAACGCTGCCTCAAAGACCAACACCCCCTGCACGGCCTACACGTCCAGCACCACCGCCTCCAGTTGCATCTTCTCCTCTAACAATACCTGGGGGTGCTCTCAAAGCGAAAGACACTGTTGTGGGGCAAGCAAAGATCACAGAAGCAAGAAAAAATGCTGGGTTTGAAGAAAGAGAAAAAGCCCGCCAACAAGGTCAAATGTTACAGAAAATTGCTCCAAAAATTGAAACTTCTGTAAAAGCTGCGACTAAAGTTGCGGGTATTATCCCACAAATTGTTATGAAAATTAATGAACCCGAAGCTAAAGCAGTGGCTATTGGCTTAAAGGCAACCCTTGTAACTATAGAAGTTATGGGAATAGCCGCCAGCCGCATAATACTGGCTGTAGGGCGTTATAAAGAAAGATCTCAAGCTTTTCTGACAACCAATGAAATTCTCATTAATCAAACAGTCGCTGCCTTGCGCACTTATGAAGATTTGGTTAAACAAGAACAAGCACTTTTACCGCCTGATCAAACTGAACAGCCCTCTGAGGAGCAATCTAAAGTAGGCAAAGCTGTTGGATTCATTATGTCTACCCCAACAACACTTATTCGTAAAGTGGGGGATACAACTGATGCTTTATACTTAACAGATAAAAAAGGCGAAAGATGGGAAAAGCTTAAAATTCTTCGTGAAAAAATCATTCATGCCATAAGTGTTGCTGAAGATTATGTTCGAACACTTCAAATCAAACTTCTTCAAGATAGTATTTCTTATATTGATGTCCTCCTTAAAAAGGATGAACGCATAAGCGAAATCAATGCATTCATAACCTCTCTCAATGAACAAAAATTAGAAATCACACGTAAAATTGCCCCTGCGGACAGCAAACGCCCCTCTTCTGGCACAGAAAAGCAATTAAAAGATCAGTTGTTCACGATAAATAAGAATATTGCTGAACTTGAGGGTGAAAGAGCGACCCTTAAAAGCTTTAATGAAAGCCCTGATTCTCTTAAAAATGATAGAGATATTCTTATCCGTAAAATTGAAGATATCAAACCTCTTACGACTATTGGGAAAGCTAACTATATTCAAAAGAAGGGTCTTGATTATAATACAGTGTTTAGCAAAGACGGCATGATAGAGCTTCATAGGCAAATAGACTCAGTAGCCGCTGCCTTATGTAGCTTGCCAAATAAAACTGAAGAAATAAATCGCCTTTGCAAAAAGCAATCATGAAGTTTGATTGTTTGTCCAAACTTCTTGGAAAGCAATCGGAGGAGCAATTCCCAACAGATCCATATGAATTTTGAAACGACGGTTGAGTTCGCGTCCAAAATAATTATAGGGGTCAGGCTTAATTTTAATGCTCGCACTCACATGCACAGCATTTTCCACAAACCGATCTATACCAGAGAAGCTCAGGGGCTCTAAAATCATTTTGCCATAAATCGGATCTTGAGCCATTTCATCAATTGTCTTTGTAAGAGCCTCGTAAACACTCCCAATGCTTGTTTTGTAAGAGGTGGCAATATCAATGGGAACAAGTGTGTAATCCCGCGAGCGATTGATAATATTGCCTACTTCAGAAAAAGGAATGGTTTGCAAAGATCCATCTTTATGACGAAGTGTAAGAGCTCTTAAGGATAAAGATTCGACTGAACCTGTATGCGTTCCAACAGTTACAACATCGCCTACGGCAAAACTTCCATCGATAAGTGCAAAAAATCCATTGATAATGTCTTTCACAAGACTTTGAGCACCTAAGCTGACTGCAAAAGCAATCGCACTCATGAGATACACTAAAATTTTTAAGTCAAAACCTAAAGACTCGAGTGTTAAAAAGATACCCACTAAACCCATAATCCATTTCGCAACACTATGAAGCATTGGTCCAAAAGTTTTGGCAAAAGCTGTTGGCTCTTTTCTTTTCCCTCGCACTGTCTGCGGAGTAACATGTAACTGAACAAAGAAATCTAACCCCAACTTTAATACATAAATGGCACCCCATATAACCATGATGGTCATGCTTGTTTTCGTCATTGGGTGGGAAACAATGTTTATAAAAAGATCGGAAACAAAATTATTCCAAATTGCCATAATGAAAGCAAAAAAGGAAACATACCAAACAGATTGCACGATCCGTGCAATGGGTTGACGCATAGGAGATATATAGGATGTAAAGGCTTGAATTTTTGCTGTGGGCATTTTTGGCATCTTGTACGTTGCAAAAGCATCAATGCGTCGGCGTCCAGATAAAAAGATCATTAAAGCTACAATGCTTCCAAAACTCTCTACACCAAAAGTTTCCCAGAAGCCGCCCTCAAGCAAAACCTTATCTATGACGAGGGGAATGCTTACGAGTAAAAATAACCAAGGAAGATAGCGAATAAAAATATTAACGAGGAATCCAATGGTGGGAGGCACTGTGGAAAGAGAGGTGGAATCCTCCAAATACTTAGGCATCTCCTTATGACGCCATTCACGAAAATATAATATGAGGAGAGGAAAAGACATTAACAAAATAAGGTTTAGAACAAATTCTTCCCCATAGCTTTTTGTGTTGAGAAGAACATTGAGACCGGAAAATAAAAATATCCAAATCGCAACACCCCCTAATACTTTCAGGAATGGCCACCCTTTGGGGGTCACTTCCTGTGCGGGTTGGTCATCTGATAGCATAAAGAGAGAGGAAAGCTTTCTTTGCAAAAGAAGGACCCTGATGGCAAATAACAGAAACCAAAATCCGATGAGCCAATTTCTAACAGGTAAACTGGTTACAAAAAAAGGAAGAAATAACAAGCTATATAAAAAGGGATAGAAAAGCGTCATATAAGCGTAGGTTCTTTTCTTTTCAGCAAAATCCCCCTTACTTATGTTTTGTTTTCTCCTCTCTAATCGCCTCCTAAAAAAGAGTGTTAACCCCCCTTCTAAGAGCGCTCCGATAATTACTAGAAGGGGAAAATACATGAGGGAAGACCATAGGTCCTCTCTGTTTTTCTCTACTTTCATTGATTCAACAAGACCCTCTGTAATCTGCGGAATCTTTTTAAAACTCGCAAAGAAACCTAACACACTATTCACGATAAACTGGGTAACAGGCGTAATATAGGAAACAAGAGAATCTGACTTCTTCTTCTCTTCTTCTTCCTGGGCAGAGGCTAAAACTTTTAACGTCTTGAGAAGTTTGTCGCGTTCTTGAGAGTTCTCCAATAATTTAATCGTCTTTCTTATTTCTTTCGATTTTGGAGAAGACTCTAAAATAGGGGGTTCGGGCAATGTGAGGGCGCTGGAAGCAATGCTTTCTGTTGCCTTAAAGAAGATTATAAAAAAGAAAAGGATGCGGATCATAAAATTATCCCAAGCCAACATCAACCTCAACAAATGATACAGCTGAGGTTGAGAGGCTTTATTAAATTTAATCAAACAAAGAAAACAATCGTTCCTCGTTTTTTATTGTTTAGGGTTTGGCTGGCTCCTTTATATCGTCACTTTCCAATTTCAATGGTACAAAGCGAGGTTCACCATTCCTGGTTACTAATAAGAGTATATTCCTGCGATTTTCTTTCTTGGCTTCTTCTACGGCCTTAACAAATTCTTCAGGTTTACTCAACTCTTTTTGGTTTACCTTTTCAATGATATCACCAGGGCGGTCGCCTCCTCTTTCAATTCCCTTAATACCAATTTCATCAGCTGGGCTATTAGGCTCAACTTTCATGACCATGATTCCTTTGGCATCTTTAGGAAGCATCTTATTGAATCGATCTTTCAATTCAGGTGTTAACTCGGATAGACTCATGCCGAGAGATTTTACCTCTTTACCAACAGTTGCCTTTTTAGTTGTAGTAGCTACTGCAGCATGTTCTGGAGCAGTTTCAAACTCACCTAAAACCACGCTTACAGTCTGCTCTTTGCCTTGACGCAAGATCTTGATTTTAACTTCCTTATTTACAGGCGTTTCACCAACGATTCTAGCAAGGCGTGACTTTTCATTAACCGGTTTGCCATCCAGTTCTAAGATAATATCTTCAGGTTCAATCGGAACAGGTTTTGCTTTGGCAGCTGGACCACCAGGGGTTACGCTTCCGACAATTGCTCCTCTTGCCTTACCAAGGCCTAGACTCTCTGCAATATCATCCGTGACGGCTTGAATGCGAACACCCAACCATCCCCTTTTTGTACGACCAAATTTAAGCAGTTGGGTGACAGTATCCTGAGCGACAGCGGAAGGGATAGCAAATCCAATTCCTATATGTCCACCACTTGGTGAAAAAATTGCAGTGTTAATACCAACAACTTTTCCTTGGAGATTTAATAACGGTCCACCCGAATTGCCCATATTAATGGCAGCATCGTGTTGCATAAAATCATCGACATAATCATTGATACGATTACGTCCACCACTTCTCAACATGATATCGCGCGCACGGTTGGAAATAATTCCACTTGTAACTGTACTTCCCAAGCCAAAAGGATTTCCAATGGCTAAAATCCAATCACCAACTTTTACAGTGTGAGAATCTCCCCATTCTAAGATTGGTAGTTTGCCCTTACCAACAGGTAGGCTGTCCGTCTTTACCTTCAAAAGAGCGAGATCTGTTCTCACATCGAATGCATGAACAGTTGCATCCAATTCTGTATTATCATTCAAAAAGACAGTAACTTTTTTAGCATCAGCAATAACGTGATAGTTTGTTACAATGAGCGCTGAAGTTTCATCAGATTGAATGATAAATCCAGAACCAAGGGACTGAACTTTGCGCGGGCGTTCCATCTGATCGAAAAATTCTTTAAAAAAATCTTCGAATGGAGACCCAGGAGGAAACTGTGGCATCCCATCTCTTCCACCACGGCCCCCTTCAATAATTTGTGTTGTTGAAACGTTAACAACTGCGGTAATTGCTTTCTCAGCAACGGAAGAAAAGCCTTTACTGATATCAAACTTGGTTGGTTCAGCAGCCTTCACATCTTCCTTCGAAGCTGTTTTAACTTCGGTTACTTTTGCTTCTTCTTTTGGGGCAGCTTTTGTATCTGATGCCTTTGTCTCTACAGCTTTCACCTCCGCAGCTTTCGCTTCTGCAGCTTTTATCTCTTCCTTGAGCGCCTTATCTTTTGCTATTACACCTTCTTTTGCAGACGGAGCAGGTTGAGCTGAATCCTGAGGGGCTGCAATTATCTGCCCAATACTGATACTTGAAAAGCTTATTGTTAAAGACAAAACCATAAAATAGCGCTGTAATTTGTTCATATCCTTCATTTTGTTAACCTCAGGTCCTTTTGTAGTTAGTTAATACTCTATTTTCTCATTTCCCGTTCAGGATTATTGAAAAACCGAAATAAATCATTATCCGTTGTCAGCACAAGTGTTGTGCCTTCCGTCAATGTTTCTCGATACGTTTGCATGGTTCTATAAAAACCATAAAATTCTGGATTTTTACCTAAGGAAGCGCCCAAAATTTGAATAGATTTGGCTTCCCCCTGTCCGCGAATGTCTTGGGCTTTTTTATTGGCAGTTGCTAGGATAATGCTTTTATCTCGGTCAGCAGCCGATCGAATTTCTTGCCCCGTTTTTTCTCCATTAGCACGATTTCCTTTAGCAATTTGATTAAGAGCAGAGATCATACGGTTAAAAACTGCATCTCTATTTTCCATGGGAAGTTCTGTGCGAATGATACGGACATCAACAATGGAAATTCCCAAAGGCTGTGCCAATGCATCAACTTCCTTTTCAATTGTTTTCATTATTTTTGGACGCTCTTCAGACAACAAATTACGAAGGGGAATTTTACCTAAAACATTCCGAACAGTACTTGTCACAAAAGCTTCCAACCGAATTGCTGCACCTTGTTCATTGGCTGGTTTAACAGTTTTAAAGAAACGGATGGGATCTACAATTCGATAGCGCGTATAAGTATCAACCAACAATCTCTTTTGGTCACCTGTCGTGATACGCACCTCTGGAAAGTCAAAATCAAGCACGCGTTTTTCATAAAATAAAATGTCTTGAATAAAGGGTAACTTTACCTTCAATCCTGGGGTTGTATGGACCTTGCGTAATTCACCAAACTGCAAAACAATTGCTTGCTTAGTTTGATCGACGGTAAAAATCATCCCCCCACCGATCACAACGACACTTAAGATAAGGGCTCCTATAATGAAGTGAACAGATTTACTCATTTTGAAGCTCCTTTCTCCGCTGCAGCGTTCCGCTGATGACCACGCAATTCATTCAAGGGAAGATAAGGCAACATCCCTTTGCCTGTCTTTTCATCAAGGATAATTTTGGTTGTATTCATCAACACTTCCCGCATGGTTTCTAGATAATAACGCTTCACTGTAATATGTGCATTTTGCTCATAAGCTGACAAAACTTGTATAAAGCGAGCTGCTTCACCTTCAGCCTCAGCAATAATACGTTGACTGTAGGCTTCTGCCTCGTTGACAATGCGTGCCGCTTGACCTTCAGCACGTGGAATAACCTCATTTCGATAAGCTTCTGCTTCATTACGCGATTGATCAGCATTTACTAAGGAAGCTTGCAAGTCATTAAATGCATCCACTACTTGATGGGGCGGTGCCACATTTTGAAGTTGAATGCTAATGATTTGTATTCCCATTTTATATTGATCAAGAAGCTTTTGAAGAATTTCTTGGGAACGTGTCTCGATTTGTCCTCGTCCTTCTGTTAGAGCAAGTCGCGCTGTTGTTTGACCTATGACTTCTCTCACCACACTTTCTGCTGCCACACGAATGGTGGCTTCAGGGTTGCGTGTGGTAAAGAGATATTCACTTACGTCCTTAATCTTCCATAAAATTGTATAGTTCGTATGAACCATATTCTCGTCACCAGTCAGAATGAGAGTCGCATCACCCGAATCTCCACTCCGCTCATTTTGCAATGCACTCTCAATGGTATTAACGGCATCTAATTTTTGAACAATGACCGTTTCAAAGGGAGCGGGTAAGTGATATTGCAAACCTGGCAAAGAAGTTCGCACCATCTCTCCAAACCTTAAAACAACGCCGACTTCACCTTCTTGCACGCGATAAAGCCCTGTTCCCAACCAAAGAATGACAGCGCCAATTGTAAGAAAAACAGCCGTTGACCAACTTCCGCGCGGAGAGCCTCCATTAAAATTTCGTCCGCTCGAACCGCCACCTGAAATTATTTTCCGAATGCGCTCCTGCATGACATCAATAAAGTCATCTATATTGTTGCCATTATTGGAAGAAGATGAGCCATCCCGTCGCGCCCAGGGATTGGAGGGGGGAACATCGCTCTTTCTTCCGCGTGATTGTTTTGATGTATCATCTTGAGTTCTGCGGCCTCTCTCGGAATCAGCTTCCTCCCATGGGCCTTTGAAAGGGCCTTCGTCTCCCTTATCACCATCATCGTCCTTGCCAAGCGTCATATTTTGTTCTTTCAGTTGATTAAGAAACCTTAAACACACTATATAACAAAGAAAAGAAACCGACAATCAGGAGAACGTCGTCAATGTCAATAATTTTTCTAAACGATCAAATTCGCGATCTTCTAAATAAAATAGTCACACGTGAAGGACACCCTCTTTTAAATTGGCTAACATCTTTAAAAAATGATGAGGGAAAAGTTACACTAATTTTTGAATCACTTCCAACTCAAACAGAAGAACTTGAGCAATTGCGTCAAACAGCAGAAGGACACATAAAAAAACTCCCTTCTGTCAAAAGTGTTCAAAGTATTTTGACAACGCAACGGCCATCCCCTCATGCACAGCCCGTAAAAAAAGAACCAGAATCTCTTATGAACGTAAAAAATATTATTGCAATTGCATCGGGTAAAGGAGGCGTCGGCAAATCAACAACTGCCGTAAACGTGGCCATTGCCCTTTCTCTCTTAGGTAAAAAAGTAGGACTCCTAGATGCAGATGTGTACGGCCCCTCTCTCCCGCGCCTTTTTTCCATAACCCAAAAACCCGATGCGACAGCAGAAAAAAAACTTATTCCGATCCTTCGTTATGGTATTTACTGCATGTCCATTGGCTTCATGGTCCAAGAAGAAACCCCCATCATCTGGAGAGGTCCCATGGTTCATGGCGCTCTTCAACAAATGTTAAAGGATGTCGTATGGCCTGAGCTTGATTACCTTATTATAGATATGCCTCCCGGAACAGGGGATGCCCATTTAACTTTATGCCAACAAGTCAAGCTTGCTGGCGCCATTATTGTATCGACACCCCAAGATATCGCCCTTATTGATGCACGCAAAGGTCTCAATATGTTTCAACGTGTTGGCGTTCCTATCTTGGGAATTATCGAAAATATGAGTCATTTTACCTGCCCCAACTGTGGACACGTTTCAGAGATTTTTAATCATGGAGGTGCGCAACAAGAAGCTAAAAACTTGAGGATACCTTTCTTAGGAGAAGTGCCTCTTGATATCTCAATTCGAACCCATAGTGATGAGGGGAAACCTATTACAATTGCCGAACCAGACTCTCTCATAGCAGGTATCTATCTAGAAATCGGGAAAAAAATCATCAATAATTAAGATAATTTTAGGATTTTATTCACACCTTAACCCAATCCTTTCTCGTTTTTGAAGATAACTGTTTGCAAACCCCTTGATTTTGGCCTATTTTTAAAAAATACCTTAAAAAACAATATCTTAGGAGAGAGCCTATTTTCTGTGCATGCGGTGGTTAAGTCAACCATTTCATGGCATATGAGAAGCCCTTAACATGTTTTCCCCAAAGTTATCCACAGATGTCGTGGAAAACTCTTAACCATTTATTAAGAATCAATTTGAGCCCAAAAATGATAATCGTTAGACATTATTATATAAAGTGCTTATTTCAATTATGTATAAAGAGCAATCTATTGCTATAATCATTGAATGTACCCAAAGATGAGTGATAAATATAACTATGCGCACTTGGTTACGACACGCTCGAATATATACTCAACCACAGCTGCTTATTATCTTTCTTCTCGGAATAATTAGTGGCTTACCCTTTTTATTGACTCTTTCCACCTTAAGTTTCTGGATGGCTGAGTCAGGTGTCAGCAAGACAACTATTGGTTTATTTATGCTCGTAAGTTTACCCTATAGTTTAAAATTTCTTTGGGCCCCCTTTATAGATCATTTTACTCTACCCTATATTACATCCCATTTTGGTCGACGAAGAAGTTGGGCACTTATAAGTCAGACTGGATTGTTTATTTCTCTTGTCTTACTTGCCCACTGTGATCCTTCCCAAACGATTGCCCTTACAGCGCTCTCCTCGTTTTTCGTCGCCTTTTTTGCTGCAACGCAAGATATTATTATTGATGTTTACCGCATAGAAATATTAAAAGCGGATGCACATGGAGCCGGTGCAGCCTTAGAAGCTATTGGCTTTCGCTTTGGCATGCTCGCATCTGGCGCAGGCGCCCTTTATCTAGCACATACACTCTCCTGGCGTACGGCATATCTAATTATGGCTGCAGGAATTCTCGTAGGCATGATTGTCTTTTGCCTTATTGCTGAGCCTCCCCAATCTCGCATTGTTTTCCTTCAACCCGCTTTACATAAAACAAAGAAGATCAGACACTGGCTCAACACGCTTTTCATAATGCCCTGGATAAAATTGCCGGCTAAGCGGGAACTTGGGTACCTCCTCCTTTTCATTTTTTGTTTTAAAATGGGCGACACCGTCCTTAATGCGATGTGTGCACCCTTCTTATGTGATCTGGGATTTAGCAAAATTGAATTTGCCAATGTTACAAAGGTATTTGGAATTACCTTAATGGTTGTCGGAGGCCTAATAGGGGGCCTCATGATCCATCGATTGGGTATTCTCCAATCAACCATTATGTGCGTGGGCTTACAATGTATTTCCTGTTTGATGTTTGTTATTCAATCTTTGGTTGGGTATCATTTAAGCGTCCTCGTCATAACTGTGGGTGTTGAGAGTCTCTGTTCTGGGATGGTCTCTGCCATATTCATTGCTTACATCTCTAACTTTTGCCGCCAACCTTACACGGCAAGTCATTTTACATTACTCTATTCTTTCGGCTCATTTTGTCGGGTTATTATTTCTGTTTTTGCCGGTTGGCTGGCAGATCATATTGAATGGACAGCTTTGTTCCTGTCCACAGGCATTTTAACACTCCCAGCTATCTATATTTTAATAAGGCTCGCTCAATTTGAAGAGAAAAAACTCCTCAAACACCAAGAGCAAAAACGAAAGCCGCGTAAGCTAGCTGGATAAACCCTTATCTGTACGAAATGGTTGACTTCTCATTTAATTCTCTAAAGGATAGACTCATCTAAAGAAGTATTCATAAAGTAAGGGATGTTCGTTTTCGTGCGCACCTCAAAACCAAAGCAACACTTTCATAAACGATCCGCAAAGACCCTTCGAATTGGCTCTTTAATCTCGGAGACGATCACTCCTATTTGCCAACAAAATGGATTTATCCAAGCTCGCATATTACTCGAATGGGACTACATAGTAACACCACAATTTGCACAATGGTGCATCCCCTTAAAGGTGACTTTTCCTTTTAATCAAAGAAACAATGGTTATCTGCTGGTAAAGGCTACCAGTAGCATGGCGACAGAGATTGCTTATCAAGAGCCCCAAATTTTAAACCGAATTAATCAATATTTTGGTTACCAAGCCATTAATAAAATTAAGGTGTTCCAGGGCCCTATATCAAAAAAGAGTGCGCCGCTTCAACAACCTCCCCTTCCCCCTTTGGATAAAGCCCAGTCAGATTTTTTAGAAGAGCAAGTTAATACGGTACATGATGAAAAACTACGCTCTGCTCTTTTATCCTTAGGAAAAGGTATCTCCCAAAAGTCGAAGTTCCTATCATGACCTCTACTCCTGTCTTACGCAAATCAGATCTTATTGATCATTTGGTAGCTGGATGTAAACCTCCCCATAATTGGCGCATTGGAACAGAGCATGAAAAGTTTTTATTAAACGCAAAAACTTTAGAGCGATTACCTTATGAAGGAAAGAATGGTATAGGCACACTCTTAGAGGATTTAAAAAATTACGGATGGAATTCTGTTTTAGAACAGAGAAAAATTATTGCCCTGAAAATTCCTCATCACCAAAAAAGTATTACTCTTGAACCCGGTGGCCAATTCGAATTATCTGGGGCTCCACTGACCACTCTCCATGAAACCAAAGAAGAACTTGATGAACATCTCGAACTCACAGAAAAGCTTGTGAAAAACATAGGTGGAATGTCAGTCTTCATGGGCACAGACTCCCTCTGGCCCCAAGAAGTTATGCCCTGGGTCCCTAAAGGACGTTATCAAGTGATGCGTACTTACATGCCAAAAAAAGGGAAGCTCGGATTGGATATGATGACACGGACTTGCACAGTGCAAGTCAATCTTGATTTTGCAAGTGAAAAGGACATGATTGAAAAAATGCGCATTGGAATGGCTCTGCAGCCTATTGCGACGGCGCTTTTCGCTTGCTCTCCTTTTCTAGAGGGTAAATTGACTGGCTACCAAAGTTATCGCGCTCACATTTGGAAAGATACTGATCCCGACAGATGTGGATTTTTACCCTTTGTCTTTGACGAAGAAATGGGTTTTGAAAGATATGTAGACTATTTACTTGATGTTCCCATGTATTTTGTCCATCGTCATGGAAGCTATATAAACGCAACTGGACAGTCTTTTCACCATTTTCTTAAAGGACAATTACCCGCCTTGCCTGGTGAATACCCTACCCTTACTGATTGGGTTGATCATACAACCATTGTATTTCCTGAAGTCCGTCTCAAACGCTTTCTTGAAATGCGCGGTGCGGATTGTGGGCCTCCTAAAATGCTCATGGCTCTACCGGCCTTTTGGACGGGTCTTATTTATGATGCAACAGCGCAAGATGAAGCTTTGCAATTTATCCGCACTTGGTCAGTTGAAAGCATGCAAAAATTACATCTTCAAGTTCCGCAAAAAGGACTCTTGAGTCTTATGGATAAGCATCCTATTCAATCATTTGTGATGGAGATTCTTGAAATCAGCCGTCGTGGCCTTCAGCGTAGAGGAAAAATATTACAAAAAAATGATGAGTCCATTTATCTTGACCCTGTGTTGGAAATTGCTCAAACGGGCCGTACACTTTCCACACGGTTAATTGAATTGTATGAGCAATTAGGCTCCCTGGAAGCCGTAGTTCGCCATTATACTCGCCATCCCATCATTTAAAACCTTACCGCTTTTCCATAAAAAAATTTCTTAAAAGAGCTGCGCATTCTTGTTCCAAGATTCCACCCACAACTTCCGGACGGTGATGACAAGTTGAGTGTTCAAAGATGCGTGGACCATGATCGATTCCCCCTCCCTTTGGATCAAAGGCTCCATAATAAATACGCTTAATGCGGGCAAAAGAGAGAGCTGTTGCACACATAGGGCATGGTTCCAAGGTTACATATAAAATCCCCCCAACAAGCCTTGGCATTTTTAAAACGCGCGTAGCCTCTCGGATGACCAAAATTTCTGCATGGGCGGTTGGATCAGCAAGTTCTTCCACACGATTACCCGCCATTGCAATCGCTTGATCATTGTGGACAAGAACGGCACCTACGGGAACTTCTCCCCGTTCTGCTGCATTTTTAGCCTGCTCCAGGGCAAGATCCATCCATTTAGAACTCATTAACACTCTCCCAGATAAACTTATTACAGAGTAGTATACAGAGTAATATAAAGTACTATGGATGAAGAAGATGACACAAGAATATCGTTCAGAAAGAGATTCAATGGGGGAGATTAAAATTCCCCGTGAAGTCTACTGGGGAGCTCAAACTGAACGATCTCGCCAAAATTTTCGTATTGGTAATGAGCAAATGCCCTTACCTCTCATTCGAGCTTTGGCCATTCAGAAGTACTGTGCAGCTCAAACAAATTTACTTTTAAAAAAGCTTTCTCCCGCCATAGCAAAAGCCATTATGACGGCAGCTAAAGAAGTTATTGATGGTAAATGGGATGACCATTTTCCTCTTGTTATCTGGCAAACAGGTTCCGGAACTCAAACAAACATGAATGCAAATGAAGTTATCGCCAATCGTGCCAATGAATTGTTGGGAAAACCTCTGGGCACTAAAAAGCCTGTTCACCCAAACGATCATGTGAATTTCGGTCAATCTTCCAATGATTCGTTCCCTACAGCTATGCATATTGCTGCAGTCCAAGAACTGCATAGCCAACTGATTCCTGCTTTAAAGCACCTTCAAAGCCACCTTAAGAAAAAAGAACGTTCCTTTTCTAAGATTGTCAAAATCGGAAGAACCCACTTGCAAGATGCCGTTCCTTTTACTCTTGGCCAAGAGTTTTCGGGTTATGCCACTCAAATATCCTTGGGTATCAATCGTATTCAAGATTGTTTAAAGCGCCTTTATCCTCTTGCACAAGGTGGCACTGCCATTGGAACCGGGCTTAATTGTCCCCCAAAGTTTGCTCCCCTTTTTGCAAAAAATGTGGCTAAAGTAACGGGTCTTCCTTTTCGCTCTGCCCCTAATAAATTTGAAGCTCTTGCTTCTCATGACGCCATGGTTGAACTTTCAGGTACTCTAAATGTCCTTGCAGTCAGTGCGATGAAAATTGCCAATGATATACGCTGGATGGGGTCAGGTCCTCGCTGTGGATTGGGAGAAATTTCCCTCCCGGAAAACGAACCGGGTTCCTCAATCATGCCTGGTAAAGTTAATCCGACGCAGGCGGAAGCGCTTACCATGGTTGCTTGCCAGGTTATGGGAAATCACACGGCTGTTACAATTGCAGGAAGCCAAGGACACTTCGAATTAAACGTCTTCAAACCTGTCATCATCGCAAATGTTTTACGCTCCATTCGTCTTCTCTCAGATGCTTTGACAAGCTTTACTGATCACTGCCTGAAGGGCATTACTCCCAATGAAAAACAGTTACAAAATTATCTCAAAAGAAACTTGATGATTGCCACTGCTTTTAATTGCCTTCTTGGATATGACAAAACCGCAGAAGTTGTTAAATTGGCCTATAAGAATGACCTCTCCTTAATCCAAGCTGCTTTTAAACTTGGGTTGAGAATAGATGGAAAGATGTTTTATGACATTTTAAAAGAAGCCTACGGCCCAACGATTGCAAAAAAATATATGGAAGCTGGTTTCACAAAAAATGAAATATTAAGTCTATAATTTTTATAAGCTATTATTCGTTATATATATAAATTTTCCTTATTTTCATAGGCGTGCACAGTTGAAATATATAATTTTAATTATATTTTATCTAATGTAAAATAATGTTATTTTACATAACTTTTAAACAAGGAGGTTCCCATGAGTATTAAATATTTAAAAGATCAAGTGCTTACCACTGTCAATGGGGGGGCAAATGAAGGTTCAATGATTGGCTTGGTTGATACATTCCTAGCAACGCATGATTATTTGCCAACGAAGCTTATTTTAAGTGGAAATGATAAATCTGGTCCAGTTGAAACGACAATCACTGCACCAGTGCCTTCATTAATAAAAGCTGCAACCTCTGGAAATAATTGAGCGAAAAGGTTTTTACAAATTTCCTCTCATTTACCAACTTAGCATAGAGCGAAGTGGGTTAAATGAGGGGAAATATGATATAATAAAGAATATATTGAGACTTAACTGCCCTTCCATTCTTCCTTTTTATTTTACGATAGCCATTTTGCATCTACCTCTCTCTTCGTCATTGCGAGCGATCTTAGGGGGCGCGGCAATCCATGTATTAATTTTATTTTCTTATGGGCAATTTAAAAATTTGACTTTTGAAATGGGCATCTATTAATACTCTTCCTGCTAGCGCGTTTTTAAAAACACTTAGGTAAACATTTGGACAATTAGAACAGGCTCCTCGTTGCGAGGCCCTCTCTTTTTGTCATTGCCAGGAGCGTATGCGACGAAGCAATCCATGTATTCATAGATACCTTCGGTTAATTAAATACATGGATCACCACACTCCCTACGGTCGCTCGTGATGACGTGATGGTGGTCAAAGAGCTCACCTAATGAGGTTGTTTAATGTCCTCAGTTTTTTTAATAAGGAAGATAAAAATGTCTTTATAATTTTTTGTTGTATCACTCGCTTCTCCTGAAGAATGAAGGATCATGAATGTCGACTTTATGATCCACAAGTCCTTCAACAAATGTATCCCCATTTGCGTCCGCATCGGCTCTGCGTGCATTGCTTCAAATTTGAAGCTCACCTTGAGAGCCCAAGTTTTATAGCAAGATCACGCCTATCTATCCGCAAGGATAGCTGTTAACTGGCATCCTTAATAACCTTAAGGAAGCGCTCTCTCCTACCGACTAACAAGTCGAGTTTGGAGCCTTCCGGTGCGGACACAAATGGGGATACAGAAAGCAAAAGAAGAAAGAAGAAGAGAAAAGGTGCCCCGATCGTCCTTGCGAGGAGCGTAAGCGACGAAGCAATCAGTGTATTCTTATCCTTAATTCATAGACTGCTTCGTTTCACCCGCAGTGACGATCTCTTTTATTGTACCTCTCCCCTTGTGGGAGAGGTCATGGCGGAGCCATGGGTGAGGGGTATTTAAGTAACACTCTTTCCCCATTGCAAGGATCGTATGCGACGAAGCAATCACATATTTTTTAAGAGGGGAAGTTTTGTGATTATAATTTTAGAAGATTATTTTGGTGCCACTTAAGCCGACAAAGTGAAGATCCTCTCGCGACCTGACATGCAGGTGGAAACCATATGCCAAAACCACGGCTTTGGTAGGGACAGTCTCCGAGAAGTTAGATAGGGTCCGGGGATGCAACTCCATCAAACTCAGCAGCACCACTTTATAAGCTATCACACCATCCTTACTAATACAAGAATTCTCCACTTAAACTAAGTAATTCCCTCATTTTTTAAGCTTCAAAATCTTCCCAGGAATCGCCCCAAGAAATCTTCTTTGCCGCTTTATATTTATCTTTTGTACGTTTTGAAACGGTCTGTCTCTTCAGTCCTTCTGATGTACACAAATCAAGGACCATATGTCCTGACCTTTGTAAGGGAAAACGAACCACGCGACCAAGAGGCCTTTCTGTTGGGTTGCGCATAGCGACAAGGTAACTATACTTCTCATCCTCGTAAGGCAATGAAGCCTCCTTAATTTCCTGATGAAGAGAAGAGCGCATGAGGCGTGTTGAAAAATGACACCAATCTTCTCCTTGTAAAGGACATACTTTGTGATGTGGACAAGGTGCTGCAATAAATGCCCCCCATTCAATGAGCCGGTCACGTACTTTCATTAAGTGCTGATAATCACTTGGTGTCCCCGGCATAACTACAACCAAGCCTTGTAAGGTTTTTTCCCAAGCTTTTTTTAAGATTTCTTGCCATATACCAGCTGAGTAAAATTCATTTAAGACATAGGAAAGAAAAACAAGATCATAGGATTCTTCCACTGTAACTTTTAAAAGATCAGCAAGCTGAAATGACACAGATTTAGAATGAAGTTCCGGCATGTCTTTAAGAAGGTGTTGAGAGATTTCTCTCATAAAATCATCTTTCTCAACAAGATGAAATTTTTGACATTCTGGCCAATGAAGAGCAGCTGCCAGAGTCGCTGTGCCTGGCCCAGCCCCTAAATCCAAAACACTGAAAATATGGTGGAGTGGTATATTTGGCAAAACGGCCATAACTGCTGCAAATGTTGCTGGTAAACGCGTGGCAATATAGGCATGTATCTCAGAAGATGATTTAAACCCCCCAGACTTTTTTGTGCCCTGCAAAGACCGATAACGCTCGGTCAAATGGTGACGGGCTAAAACAACAGAGGATTTTTCATCGCCTTGTGCTAAAAGAGTTTGAATTTTGTTTAGAACGGAAATGGGAAGCACAATTTCTTTTGCTCCCTTCAGTTATAAGTGGGCAAGCGCCATGCTACATAAAAAAATATGGCAGGACGGTCAAGTGCAAAACGTTTCAATTCTATTTCTTCTTCGAGACGATGATTACTTAAGGCCCCTCTATCGGGAATGCCATAAACCATCCGACGTCTTTTGTCTGCGTCAAATCTATTCAGAACACCGTATTTTGCTTGTTGTGCATGTTCAGGTGTATATTCTTTTAATATAATTATGTTATGTGCCTGTTCAGAAAACTGTAAGCGTGCACTTGACCTGAGTACATAAGATTCTTGACCATGAACGGAAGTATCATAACTTACTTGAATATAGGACGCATTATTTGTGGCATATAAATGAAATTCTGCTTCTGTCCTGTACCATTCATAGCATACTCCATAGGTTGCCACTTTCCAGGGAGCAAGATAATTATTCAAAACGGGTAAAGGACCTGATGTCAAATTCATAAGAGTTACGGGTACAACTGGATGAGAGGAAAAACGACATACCTGAGCAATCGTATTGACCTTTCGTTGATACTGTTCTTTTAATTTTTTCCACTCGACTCCTTTCATATTGGACGCAATATCATCTCTGAATGAACGGTCCTCCTCAAATTGTGTTGGCTGCACATGAAGAAGATGGGGTACAAAAAGGGTTGCTTCATTTGGAAAAGGAATATAAGGCTGAGTACGAGCACTCTCTGCACCCATCGCTGCCGTTATTAAAAAAATGTATAAAAAAGATTGAAAGAAAATTATTTTCAATTTCATGTCAAGACCACATCCTTAACTTATTTTTATTGATATTGTTCAGAAGGAATATTAAATTTTTTAGAGCATCATGTTACGTGTTGCAGCTGGTAAGCGCACCACAAGTCCATCCAATTCCTCGGTAATGATAATCTGGCACCCCAGACGCGAAGTTGGAGTTAATCCAAAAGCCAAATCCAGCATATCTTCTTCATCTTCAGTTGCTGTAGAAAGCATCTCATACCACTCTGATTCAACAATCACATGGCAGGTTGAGCATGCCAAAGAACCCTCACATGCTCCTTCCAAATCTATTTTGTTACGGTGAGCAATTTCTAGAACAGACAAACCAACGGGAGCATCCACTTCTACACGATTTCCTGACGGAGTAATAAACGTCATCTTTGGCATAGTTTCTAACTTCACTCCTTTCTATTGATCTGGTCTAATAACTTGATCTACTTCACCCACTAAACGTTGCACGCGACGTGTCGCAAATGGAACGCTTAAAGACTCCAACATTTTATGTTTCTCCACAATGGCGTTTTGATCTGCTTCTGTCAAGCGATGCTCCAACGCATCCATTGCGTGGCGTAAATTTTCTTTCTCCACAATCGTTAATAAATCGCCATCAAGCTTGATGGCTTTATCTAATTGATGAAGAAGCTGTTGGGCCTTTATTTTTACCTCGATAAGGAGGCGCTCCTTTAAATCCTTTTCGCCTTGTTCTGCATTTTCAATTAAAATGCGGCGATAATCTTCTTCAGTCAAGCCATAAGATGGCTTAACGATAACTTCCTGCCGTGTATTTGTCGTTTTTTCCTCAGCAGTCACCGTGAGCAGCCCATCTGGATCGACCATAAATGTCACAACAATGCGAGCAGTACCTGCTCCCATGGGTGGTATGCCCTTAAGAGTAAATTCAGCCAAGGACCGACAATGTTCAGCTAGTTCACGTTCTCCTTGAAGGATGTGAATTTTCATAGCTGATTGTCCATCTTGGTATGTTGTAAATTCCTGAGTAACTGTTGCTGGAATGGGTGTGTTGCGTGGAATTATTTTTTCAACCAACCCTCCCATAGTTTCTAATCCAAGAGATAAAGGAGCAACATCTAACAACAACGCTCCTCGTCCATGCGTAAGCGTTTCAGCTTGTATAGAAGCTCCAAGTGCAACAACTTTATCTGGATCTAGGTTAGTATGGAGCTTCTGGTTAAAAAACTCAGCAACACGCCCTTGCACTAATGGCATGCGCGTTGCACCTCCCACAAGAACAACACCTTTTATATCTTTTAATGTAATATCTGCATCAATGATGACCTGCCGACAAATATCGATTGTTTTTTCTATCAGCGGAGTTGATAGCTGCTCCAATGTGAAACGATCCAAGGGGTATGATTTACCTCCAGGTAAGCTCCACATTCCTTGCTCATGGAACGTCAGATACTCCTTTGCGGAACGAGCCATCTTTAAGCTTTGTTTATAAAGGGTGGGAGTCAATTCAATTTCTGGAGAAAGGTGATGGTAATACTCCACAATTAATCGATCAATATCGTCCCCTCCTAAAGCAACGTCTCCACCTGTTGCTAAAACCTGGAAAACCCCTCTTTGAAGACGTAAAATTGAAATGTCAAATGTTCCTCCGCCAAAATCATAAACTGCATAGGTTCCTTCAATTCCTTGATCAAGCCCATAGGCTAATACAGCAGCAGTTGGCTCATTAATAAGGCGCAAGACTTTTAATCCCGCAAGAGTGGCAGCATCTTTTGTTGCTTGCCGAGCTGCCTCATCAAAGTATGCCGGAACTGTAATGACCGCTCTTTCAACTGAGTGTCCCAAAGATATTTCTGCTTGGTTCTTAAGAGTACGTAAAATATCTGCAGCCACTTCCACAGGAGTCTTGCTTTCATGACCTACTTTTAATTTAACGGCTGTCTCCAAAGAGTGTTGATCAGAAATTATTGAAAGAATTTGCCCGGAAATATCTTGAGCTTCTCGGCCTGAACGTCCCATCAGTCGCTTTGACGACATCACAACACGATCAGGAATTTCATCGATGAGATTATATGCCTCTTCTCCCACAATAGGCTCTGATCCTTCAGGATAAGCTACAACTGAAGGCAAGAGACTTACACCCTTTTCCAACGCCAAAGCTCTTGGTTTATGATTTTCAGAAAAAGCAACAACGGAATTTGTTGTTCCCAAATCTATACCAATCGCGATACCTTGGGACAGTTTTTCCTGAACAAGACTCGTTGAAGGTTCTGTAATTTGTAAGAGCATGGGTTGGTGTTTCCTCTTACAATCGCTTCAACGAAGATTGACGTTGTCGGGTTTTGATATCTGCTGATAATTTTGACAAATAAGATAAGCGCAAAAACAATTGAGGTAACGCATGATCATGATTTAGATTTATTGCTGAAGAAAATGAATTCATAACGCTTTGTAATTGATCCTGTATTTTGTCTTTTATCTCACTTAAATCCGGAGAAGTCGTTGCTTGTGCAAGAGCTTCCTGTAGATCCAACATTTCTTCTAAAACTACAGGATCTTTTGCTGTTGTATCATCATCTTTAACATCAATTCCGCGCAATTTTAAAAGCACTTTGGCCCGCAAAGTTGGCATCTTCAATGTTTCATATGCCTGGTTCAATAGCGCTGCTTGACTGGATGCTGCTTGGCGTTCTGGATCAGAGTGATACACAAATCGATCAGGATGTGTTAATTCTTGTCGCGCATAATAGGCTTCATCAAGAACCGTCATATCTAAATCAAATGTTGGTTCAAGCCCTAAAATTTGAAATGGATCTTTCGGATTTTCAGACATGGAATGATTTACCACAACCACAGCGCCCCTTCTCATTAGGATTTTTAAAAATAAACCCTGACTGCATTTTTTCTTCGATATAATCCATTTCTGTGCCCAAAATAAAAAGAACTGCTTTTGGATCAATCATAATGGTTATACCTTCAATTTCCATTATCTCATCTAAGGGATTTTTGTCATCAGCATATTCTAATGCATATGATAATCCTGAACAGCCTTTCGTTTTTAAGCTGATGCGAATTCCAGCGGAAGGTTTTCCACGTTTCTCCAAAAGGAATTTTACGCGTTCAAATGCTGCATCTGTCAATGTTATTGGGACTTTTTGCACAATACTCGCCTCACTTTACTTTGTCGATAGAGCCAGCTGCTTTCGCTTGATAATCAGCAATGGCTGCCTTAACGGCATCTTCTGCTAAAATGGAGCAATGAATTTTGACAGGCGGCAAAGCCAAATGCTGAGCAACCTCTGTATTACGTATAGCTTGCGCTTCTTCTAAAGTTTTACCTTTAACCCATTCAGTGATGAGTGAACTTGAAGCGATCGCTGAACCACATCCAAAGGTTTTAAATTTTGCATCTTCAATAATGCCTTCTTTATTAACCTTGATTTGAAGTTTCATAACATCTCCACAAGCTGGTGCTCCTACTAAACCTGTTCCCACTGTTAAATCATTTTTATCAAAAGCCCCAACATTCCGAGGGTTTTCATAGTGATCAATAACCTTACTGCTGTAAGCCATCTTTCTCTCCCTTAATAATTAATGCTCTGCCCATTTAATATTTTTCAAGTCGATTCCTTCTTGAACCATTTCCCATAATGGACTCATGGCACGCAACTTTGTAACAGCCTTCACAACTTCCTCAATTGCTTTATCAACATCCTCACGTGTACTAAACCGTCCCAATCCAAAACGAATGGATGTATGCGCTAACTCTTCCTCAACCCCTAACGCACGCAGAACATAAGAGGGTTCAAGAGAAGAGGACGTACACGCTGATCCAGATGAAACAGAAAGCTCTTTAATCCCCATCATCAAGCCTTCACCTTCCACATAAGCAAAGCTTAAATTTAAGTTTCCGGGAATGCGGGGAGCATCAGCACCATTTAAATGTACATCTGTTAATTGGCGTGTAATACCTGTATAAAGTCGATCACTCAATGCCTTTATGCGCACGCTCTCCTCACTCATCTCTTTTTGAGCAAGTGCACAAGCTTCTCCTAATCCAACACATAAAGGAGTTGGTAATGTACCAGAGCGCATTCCACGTTCTTGCCCCCCTCCATTAATGAGGGCTTGTAGGCGTACGCGTGGTTTCCGACGGACATATAATGCCCCAATACCTTTAGGACCATAAATTTTATGTCCAGAAATGCTTAAGAGATCAATATTCATCGCATCAACATTAATAGGAATTTTTCCAACAGCCTGTGCTGCATCTGTATGAAAAAACACACCTGCGTCACGACACATTTTCCCAATCTCAGTCAGAGGTTGAATAACCCCTATTTCATTATTGACCGCCATAATTGAAACAAGCACCGTCTCAGGCCTAATAGCTTTTTGAAGTTCATTTAAATCAATCAAGCCATTTTTTTGAACGGATAAGTAGGTGATGAGAAACCCCTCTTGCTCCAAATGACGGCATGTATCCAATACACATTTATGTTCTGTCACACACGTAATAATGTGATTTTTCTTTTCTTTATAAAACCCAGCTACCCCTTTTAGAGCCAAGTTATTTGATTCCGTTGCACCACTCGTAAATATTATTTCTTTCGCTTCAGCCCCAATAATGGATGCCACTTGAACACGAGCCTTCTCAACCGCCTCTTCTGCTGACCAACCATGGGGATGGTTGCGTGAATGGGGGTTGCCAAAAACATGTGTGAAATAAGGCAACATTTTTTCAACCACACGTGAATCACACGGCGTTGTTGCTTGATAATCCAGATAAATCTGTTGGGACGTTATCATTATTTTTTATCCTTATAAAAACTAAACACACTTACCTCCTGAGTTGTGATTGAGTTTGAGTGTAAATTTTCATCCACGTTTCAAGAAATTGACCCACCATTCTTTCCTCACAATCCAACCCCATACTCACACGAATTGCACATTCCGAAAGGTCTTCTGGCACTCCCATTGCGCGCAAAACCCTCGAAGATTTCACACGTCCCGATGAACATGCCGCCCCTGCAGAAATTGCAATGCCAGCAAGATCAAAGCTCATCACTTGTGTTGCGCTCTTAACTCCCTTCATGGCAATGACAGATGTATTAGGCAACCGTGGCTCTAGTCTTGTTAAAAAAGAAGCCTCTGAACACTGTTTTGCCAATCGCTCCTCGAGCCTGTCGCGCAAATCTTTAATTCCTTTCCAATTTTGGTTTCTTGCCTTTTTTATGGCAGCAGCAAATCCAAGAATCCCTAAAAAGTTTTCTGTTCCTGATCGAAAAGAGCGTTCTTGTCCTCCTCCCCTCAATTGTGCTTTTAAAGGAACTTCCTTTCTCATAATCAGCGCCCCAACACCTTGAGGACCCCCAAGCTTATGAGCCGATACAGAAATGAGGTCCATGCATTCCCACGAGAGTGATACGCGTCCAATGGCCTGGACAGCATCACAGTGCACCACCGCTTCATATTTTTTTGCAAGCGCACTTACCTCTTCAATCGGCTGCACAATCCCTGTTTCATTATTGGCGGCCATGACACATACCATCGTCGGGTCTTCAATCTCTTTTAAAAGATCTTCCAAAACTTCCAAATCAAGGACACCCTTCGCATTGACTGGGCACACCACCCGATCCGTGCGCGCCTGATCCACAGAGTCATGTTCTATGGCAGAAACAATGATGCGACCCTCAAAACCGCATAAAGCTAGATGATTTGCTTCTGTTGCCCCGCTGGTAAAAATAACGCCAGCTGGACTTGCCTTAAAAAAATCAGCTATTTCTTCACGGGCTTGCTCAATCTTTTGGCGCACGCGTCTTCCATTCTGATGGATTGAAGACGCATTTCCTGTGACGTCCATTCCTTCAAGCATGGCCTGCTTTGATTCCTCGCACAGCGGCGCTGTTGCATTATAGTCGAAATAAAGATTCATGCGATTACTTGGCTTTTATCACTGTTTTTAAAAAATGTCGGATCCATAAAAATACCAAATCGTCCCATTCCTGCAATGCGCCCTTCGCAAACATCTCCAAGAGTTACGCGCGTTAAAAACAAGTGAACTACAGCACCTAACTCATCCCATAAATCATGGGTTAAACAGCGTTGACCAGTTAATCGGCAGCCTGTGGGAGAATCTTTTTCACAGCGTGTTGCTTTCAAGGGCGTATCCACAGCTGCAATAATATCCAAAATAGGAATGTTTTCAGCCTTATGCGCTAATGTGTAGCCCCCCATAGCCCCACGGCAACTTTTAACCAACCCAGCCTTACGGAGCTTTCCAAATAATTGTTCCAGATAAGGAAGCGGCAGTTCTTGACGACCTGATATTGCCGCCAAAGGGACAGGTCCTGCCAACTCTTCCATGGCAACATCAACCATTGCTGTAACCGCGTATCGTGCTTTTGTGCTTAAGCGCATATGACCCTTCCGTTTTTTGCAGTTACCATGCTAGACTCCTTAAGATAGGCCCTTTAAACCACCCCTTAAGGGTATTTGAATCGTTTATGAGAATAGGAATACCTATTCCGACTAAATTGGTCAAGTATTGTTTTTTGTGTCATTTTTTTTGGGACATTGCTAAGGTAGGTGCTAAAAGTTGAGGAAGGAGGAAAAAGACGTGTCAGAAATAATTTTTAATGGCCCCGCCGGACGCATTGAAGGACGTTACCATCAAAGCCATAAAGATGGCGCCCCTATTGCCATTATTTTGCACCCCCACCCCCAATTTGGAGGGACCATGAACAACAAAGTTGTTTATGCCCTTTATCGCAGCTTTGCTGACCGTGGCTTTAATACGTTACGCTTTAATTTTAGAGGCGTAGGTCGTTCAGAAGGAACTTATGACAATGGTGAGGGCGAATTAAATGATGCTGCCTCAGCTCTTGATTGGCTTCAAGCTAACAACACCAATGCCTCTGCTTGTTGGGTAGCAGGCTTTTCATTTGGCGCCTGGATTGGCATGCAGCTTTTGATGCGACGCCCTGAACTCGAAGGCTTCGTGTCCATAAGCCCACCCGCAGACCGGTACGATTTCGGCTTCTTGGCCCCCTGTCCTGTGCCAGGTCTCATCCTTCAAGGCGAAAAAGACGACATTGTTCCTCATGTATCAGTTTCTAATTTGGTGAACAAGCTTCAACTTCAACGGGGCATCCACATAGACTATAGAATGGTCCCCCTTGCAGACCACTTCTTTGCAGGCCAGCTCCCCGAGCTTCGTGTCCATGTGGAAGAATATTTGTCAAAGAACCTATTGCGTAGCAGCATGGCAGTTAATCAGTAACGCGTATTATTTCGCTTTGAAAAGCTGGGATACAAAATAAGCTCTTGCTTCCTAAAAAACATTGTAAAAAACCATTGCGATTCTTATGTAAAAAGTAAGGCAGATTTTCCTATTTCTGCTCACATGTCATAGATAGGAATTTAATATAATGAAGGACCTCCTGAAGAAATTACTTAAGCTAGTGTATTTTACAACTTTTACCGTTCTTTTACCTACACATATCATTGCTATGGAGCGTGACTTGAAAGAGGTTCAAGATTGGGAAAAGAGTCAATCAACTCAAACCACACCGACTTCTCAAGAACATACCGAAACATTCACCACAGCTGAGCTGGATACAAAAGGTTCTTTAAATAAAGAAGAAGGTAAACAAGAAATTGAGAAAAGCAGTGGTACATCCACAGTACCTGATGGTGGGTACTTTTCCTTGTTGGAAGATCCTCTCTTGGGCCTCATCTTTGAATTCTCCCGAACAGGAGATATCGTTGATACAGATACGCTCTCCACAATGACAACCTCACAAAACACCACCAACCTTACACCCCTATATTACCATCCCGCTGAAGCTGGAAGGACTCTCTATACAAGCTATAAAACTCTCGTCAATCACTACCGAAGCGTTCCCACTTTGTCTTTTGCGGACCCTAGGAATGATCCCAATGCTGCTTGCCATGGGATTTTTATAGCCTCTTTATATCATTTTAGAACCGTTTTATCTTTAACTTGCGTGTCTCAAGAGTTCCGAAAACGAATCTTGGACCAAGACCGACTCCATGAAGCTCGAGCAGACTTCATATGTGGTCTAGCTCCTCTTGCTTTGTTGAGCGCCTGTTTTGGGGAAAATACCCTCACTTTAAGAAGCATGCGTCACTTTTTTTCTTTATTCCCAATTGATTTTTTTCAGAGAATCAAGAAAGAGAATGCTGATATATTTGTACGGTTTTTAATACAACCACGTCTTCTTTGGGAAACTTGGCCTGAGAAGCAACAAAAAGAAGATGTTAAAGCGGTTCTTGAGAAGCGCGCAGCAGAGTTAGGGAACTTAAAAGTCAGAAGTGATCTTTTCTTGCAAATTCTCGCATCTGGAAACCATCTTGCAGCCATTGAACTTGCCAGTAAGAATAATTTCGAAGTCCTTCATTTTAATGAGTCGTATTGGGCACTTATTTTTGCGAGATATGTGGGATCGAACCTCTGTAACTTTCTTGAAGACTTACCCCATGAGCATGGAGCCCACGTTGCGTATCATATTGTAGCAAATTGTAAAAGAACGATAGTAAATAGCAATGTTCAAGCTATGCTCGATGCTACTATATATTTAGAAGAGACTCTTACCAAGCTCAGCATTCAAAAAGGCCTGAAACTAGCAAAAGATATTGATGCTTTAGGCTTTGATCCCTACACGCTCGAAATGCCAGGTATGAGAGAAGCTTTTGAAAAAATTAAAAGACTGGCACGCGTGTATCTGTTGAATAATTCACTGCTATTTGACAGACACAGGTAAAAAACTTGAGTGTTCTGAAGGAACAGGAGCTCCCAAAAATTTTAATTCTAACTATATCTTAATTTCTCAATAGGAATATCTTAAAGCAATAAAACATAAGCTGTTTCTTCTTTTGCCCTTGTAACTATTAAATTTCACTTTTTTCTTGATTAAATTTGAAAAATTCTGTTATCTATTATAGTTCCTCTTGTTTTGTGTTCCTAAAAAGAGATGTATCGTAATATTCATGACGTCAGGCCCTTTTTTCACTTTAAATGATATTAAAAAAGACTTTTCTTCTGCATGCTTTGCCCATGGTCTCAACTACCAAAAGGAAAATCGTGTCGTCCATCTCTCCATCAATAAGGATCAAGATAAGAACGGTCAGTGGAAATTGAAGTCGACCATCCAGGGATCACGCAAAAACATTTATCACACTGACATCATCATAACGTTTAAAGAGCGGGCTTTTCTTGTTGATGGATATTGCTCTTGCCCCATGGATCATAACTGTAAGCACGTAGCAGCCACCCTCGCCCATGTCATTGCACAACAAACCACCCCTAAAGAGAGTCAACTTTCTTCCAAAACAGAAGAAATCCCTATCCCGCACTTACGTGTAATGACTAACAATGTGCGCTTTAAAACACGCCCCTGGTCAATGGCACAAGAAGAAAAGAAATTTTTAGGCCTTCTCACGTTTGCTTATAAAAAAGGGAAAGTCTCATATGGTTCTTCTAGTGAAGAAAACACCATGGTTAGAAACTTGAAAGCAGAAGAAGAAATTTTAGCCAATCCTCTTTTAAACCAATGGAAAAAATTGGGGGATTTTGCTCATCAAATTGATCCATTTACCCTCGAGATGAGCAACCTGATTTTTGACACCAAAACACAAGCGCTTCCAGGCGCCTGGACAGATGAAAAGCTTATTCAAACAGCCATGATGCTCACAAATGAAGTTTTCCCTCAACTTGAAAAATTGGGATGGCAAATTGAAACCGATCCAAGCTTTCCCTTCCAACCCATCACAAATATTGGGGAGTGGTATGCCAATATAGAAAATGATACCGGATCAGGCATTGATTGGTTTGATTTAGAAATGGGTGTTGAAATTGATGGAAAGCGTCTTAACATCCTTCCCCATATTGTTCGCTTGCTGCGTAATCCAAATATCCGAACTTCCATGGATAATGAAAACTTAAGTGATAAGGAAGTTTTTTACACACAATTGGATGATGGCCGCTATCTTCCCATTCCTGCTAAAAAAATCCAGTTTATTGCCCGAACCCTTATTGAACTCTATGATTTTAATGCTTTGACACAAGACGGACGATTACGTTTATCCTCATGGCAATCTGCGCAATTGGCAGAACTTGAACACGCCATGGCAGCTAGCCAGCTGCGCTGGTTTGGGTCCCAGCAACTCCGAGAACTTGGCAATAAATTACGAGATTTTAAAACTATTGAAAAAGCTGAGCTTCCCGCCAGCTTTTGTGATACTTTACGTCCCTATCAAGAAGAAGGGGTGAGCTGGCTTCAGTTTTTAAGAGACCATAGGTTAAACGGCATTTTGGCAGATGATATGGGTTTGGGAAAAACCATTCAAGCCCTCGCTCATATTGTGATTGAAAAGGAAAGTGGGCGCATGAAAGGCCCTGTATTGGTCGTAGCTCCTACAAGTTTGATGGCCAATTGGAAATCTGAAGCAGGTCGTTTTGCTCCCTCTTTAAAAGTTCTTATACTACAAGGGAACGAGCGCAAAAATAACTTTGACCGTATTAAAGATCATGACCTTATCTTAACAACATACCCTCTTTTGTCTCGAGATAAAGACGCCCTTATAACCCATAAATATCACCTGCTTATTTTAGATGAAGCTCAAGTGATTAAGAACCCAAACACCATGGCGCACCGCATTGTACAACAACTCCAGGCCAAGCACCGTTTATGCCTGACAGGTACGCCCATGGAAAATCATTTGGGAGAACTCTGGTCCTTATTTCATTTTCTCATGCCTGGATTCTTAGGGGACCACAAGAAGTTCACTCAAACATTTCGAAAGCCCATAGAAAAAGGACAAGATGGAGAGCGACAAAAGTCTTTGACCAAGCGTGTACGTCCTTTTATGTTGCGTCGCACGAAAGAAGAGGTTGTCTTAGAATTACCCGCTAAAACCGAAATCATCCAACATATAGAGCTTCTTCCTACACAGCGTGACTTATATGAATCCGTTCGTCTTGCCATGCATTCAAAAATTCAACTGGAAATTGAAGAACATGGTTTTAAGCGTAGCCAAATTGTCATCTTAGATGCACTGCTCAAAATGCGCCAAGTGTGTTGCGACCCCCGTCTTCTTAAAATCCAGTCTGCTCAAAATATTCATGAGTCAGCAAAATTGCAATTTTTGATCGATACACTTCCAGAAATGATCGAGGAGAATAGAAAAATTCTCCTTTTCTCTCAATTCACAAGTATGTTGGCTCTTATTGAACAAGAACTTCATAAACTGAAAATTCCTTATGCCCTTCTCACAGGCCAAACAAAGGATCGCCAAACGCCTATAAATGACTTTCAGTCAGGGAAAGTGCCCCTCTTTTTAATCAGCTTAAAAGCAGGAGGTACAGGTCTCAACTTAACAGCCGCAGACACCGTTATCCATTATGATCCATGGTGGAATCCGGCCGTTGAAAATCAAGCCACAGATCGCGCATATCGCATTGGTCAAGATAAACCTGTTTTTGTTTATAAGCTTGTGACTGTAGGGACTGTCGAAGAGAAGATATTGGAAATGCAAAATCATAAAGCTGCTCTTTTTGCCGGCGTGTTTGATGGCACAACAACAAGCAGTGGTGGGCTCACCCCAGAAGATTTGGAAGCCTTATTTGAGCCTTTACCTTAAGAGCTCCTAAGGCTTCCTTCATATACACGCAATGCTCAACGTCAGCATTGAGATGGGAAATTAATAACCCATCCGCTGTTGCTGCTTGAAAGCTCTTTTATCAGCTTTTCTTTGTTGTCTCATAGCTCTTTTTTGATCTTTTCTTTGTTGTTTTTCCATTTTTCTTTGCTGTTTCATGGCATGTCTATCGGAAGACATCCCTTGACCATAATTCCCATATTGTGATCCTTGGGCAATCTCTATGTTCCCAAGAACCATAAGAGCCACAATGGTTGCTCCCATGAATAAATTTATTTTCTTCATTGCCTACTCCTTTGCTTCTTAAAAAATTTATTCTCAGACTTAAACTTTAACATTTAAGTGCTAAATAATGGTTAAACCTATAAGTTTTCCTGTTTTTTATATTTTTTCTTTTAAAGAAAGGGGATTTCTGTGGAATAAAATATCCTTCCCTTACCTTGTAATTCTGTGCAAAATCCGCTAAAAACAATCAGCATCTTATATATGAGGTTTTTTGTGACAAATTTTTCTTTTGAGTCTTTAAATGAAGCATTCCTTACACATAAAGCAACTGTAGGCGTCATGGGCCTTGGTTACGTCGGTTTACCCCTGGTCAAGGCATTGGGAGACAAGGGTTTTACAGTCATTGGATTTGACGTAGATCAGATGCGTGTCGCTGCTTTAAAAGAGGGAACATCTTATATTAAGAGTTTTCCCCAAGAAACCCTTCAACATCTCCTCAATGAAAGACGGTTTGAAGCAACTCATAATCCTAAAGATTTAGCCCGTATGGATGCCATTCTGATTTGTGTTCCAACGCCATTAACACGCAACAGAGAGCCGGATATGAGTTATGTCATTGCCACGGCAGAAACTATCCTACCTCATTTACGGTCGGGACAACTCATTGTGCTTGAATCAACCACCTATCCTGGCACAACTCAAGAGCTTGTCATCCCTATTTTAGAGCGAGGGGACCTCAAAGCAGGAAAAGATTTTTTTGTAGCTTATTCTCCTGAGCGCGAGGACCCAGGTAACCCACAATATGCCACCTCTACCATTCCAAAAGTTGTGGGTGCCGATGATCCAATTTCTCGCACTCTTGCCATATCGCTTTATAAGCAAATTGTCCCGAAGGTTATAGAAGTTTCATCCGCATCCACCGCAGAAGCTGTAAAGCTTACAGAAAATATTTTTCGATGCATCAACATCGCGATGGTAAATGAACTGAAAGTTATTTATTCAGAAATGGGAATAGATATCTGGGAAGTTATTGATGCGGCAAAAACAAAACCATTTGGTTTTATGCCTTTCTACCCAGGCCCCGGCTTAGGTGGTCACTGCATTCCCATTGACCCGTTTTATTTAACATGGAAAGCACGAGAGTATGGAGTATCCACGCGGTTTATAGAATTGGCGGGTGAGATCAATACGGCAATGCCTGATTATGTCATTAATCAATTACGCGAAGCGCTCGATATGAAATTTGGAAAGGCTTTGAGTGGTTCTCGCATCCTTCTTGTGGGAATGGCGTATAAAAAAAATGTGGACGACATTCGTGAAAGTCCCTCTTTAGCCATTTTTGAAGCCCTTCACACCAAGCGAGCACATGTGGATTATTATGACCCTTTTGTTCCCATGGTTCACAAATCACGTGAGCATCCCGTCATCAATGGAAAAACTTCTATTTCCTGGACCAAAGAATCTCTCGATTCCTATGACGCGGTTTTAATTTGTACCGATCATGATAATATCGATTATGAATTTCTTCTAACTCATAGTAAGCTTGTTATTGATACACGTAATGCAACGCAGCGCGTCGAAGGGCTAAAGGAAAAAGTTGTTAAGGCCTAATGCCCTTTTTTCATAAAGGTTTAATATGAGAATTTTTACTCTCATCAGTCTGCTTTTATATTTCTTTGCCACACCACTTTTGGGGCAAAATTACGATTATCAGTGTCGTAGAGAAAATGGTCATGTAATCCATATCGTAACACTCACTCCCCAAGCTTATGCCATTTCTTTTGTTAAGGCGCGCAATCAAGTTTTTGGTCGAGAAACGATTGAAGAAATTGCCAAGAGAACAGGAGCAGAGATTGCTGTCAACTCAGGCTTTTTTGAAATTGGGAACGGACGAGATGGCATGCCAAGTGGCACCCTGATCATCAACAATCAAATTTTAGGATTAGCTTTTAAAAAACAGGATTGTCTTATATTCGATCAAAATAAATTTAGAATTCAAAATATGACCCCTTCTCTTAAAATTAAAATTGACAAAAATATTTTTGACCCTCAAAGAGTTAATAAACCCAGCCGTAATGATGATGTTGTTTTATATTCTCATGCGTGGGGTTCTCGCACCTTAACACCTCTTAAAGAACGCAAAGAAATTATTGTTAACTCAAGCCTCAAAGTTATTGAAGTAACTGATCAAGGAAATTGTGCGATACCTCAAGATGGTTTTGTGATTTCTTTACCAAAGAATTATCCATTAAAACCCATCGCCATTGGAAACGAAGTTGCCCTTCAAACAGACACAATTCCCATATCAACTTCGCAGAAAAGATCCATTGTTATGGGAATTCCAATCCTTGTTCAAGAGGGGGAAATAAATCCTGCTATTGAGAAGAACAAAACGCATTTCTATAAATCTTCCCATGCGCGTACTGCTTTGGGCATTCATTCCAGTGGAAAACTCATTATTGTTGTTGTAGAACATATTTATCAAAAACCTTTAAAAGAAGTGACTTTGGATGACGTCAGGTCTACCCTTGAAAAAAATAAAGTGAACCTTCTTAAGAAATATAAGGCTCATATGCTCAACAATCTCACTCTTGGGGATATGAAAGACATTGTTACTCAAGAATTTATTAATAAAGAGGGAGCCACAGGGCTGACTCTGCCTGAACTTGCTGCTCTTATGAAGGAGCTGGGATGCATTTCGGCCATTAATCTCGATGGGGGAGGTTCTTCGAGCCTCTATATTCAGGATCGTGTTGTGAACCATATGGTGGGAGATCAAGATGAAAGTTTGGGCCAGGTGACTATGCGTCCGATTTCTGATGCAATTGTGTTTAAGCGTCACTCTTAAAGCCTGTTTCCTGCATAAGTCTTGTCTTTCTGTGCAATATAAAAATTCTTAACAAAAAGTAAATATATTCCTTTAACTAGTAATTTACTGACTGAAACCCCGTATTATGTGGCACATTAACGCATTTATATTGCCCAGATGCATACAGACCCCTTGTTTTCATAGAAGATCAAGCAATTTTATTTTTTTGTTGACATTAATATACTTATTAGACAAAATAATGGTTGCAGGTATACTTAAAACATAAAAATGACGAATTAAGTACGCCTGAAAAGCCAAAATAGAGGATTCTGCGCCTGCCTCGATTGCAGAAGTATGGGTACATTGGTTGCCTTTTCATTCCTTCATACTCAGTAAGGAAGAAGAAGTGACACAGAGCCTTAATGCAATCCATTAGCAGGTGAGAGTAAAATATAAAAAACCTCTTTTGAGCCGCAAAAAATTAAGATGAAAAGTTGAAAAATTAATGAGCCTTTGTAAGAGGCCCCTATGTACGAGAAAAACTACCAAAATTAAGGCGTTTCAAGACTCTAGAAAATAATAAGAACGCGCCTGAAATTTTTTAAGACAAGCTCGGAGGACTTCAAAATGATACAGCTTTATGGACCTGATAATAAAACCGTCAATCTTTTTAAAGATTATGAGGAGCTATATAAACATATAACCGCCCTCGAGAATTCAAAATTATCAGAGGAAAACGTTTGTCTTTCTCATAATATTTGGAGTTTTGCATTATACACTAACAAAAGGCTTTCCTATATTTATTACAAAACCCTTGAGCGGTCATTTTCTAAAGTAGGCAAAGAAGCCTTCGAGCAAGAGCTAGATTTAATTGAAATTTGCAAAGGGGACTATGAAAGTCCCATTCAAATTCCTGTCACTGCCGATGTCAATGTGAATGAGTTAAGAAAAAACTGGTGCCAAGAATATTGTGAGACCCATGATTATGTTCTTGTTGATCGTAAGAGCACTTTTGATACCCATCCTATCCACGACACAATTTCTGTTGCAAACACAGTTAGTGGCTCTTTTGGAAAAGAGCAAAGAACAAGCGCATAAAGCAATTTAGAGACTTTTTAAAGTGTACGTTAAATAGACTGGTACGCGACCTTGAACAATCCCTTTTTGTTCATAGCGTGTGACAGGCCAGTCGGTGGGGCGATCTGTCATCCTAATTCGATTTCCAAGAATGAGCTCAAATTTGGAGTTACCTTCCATAATATTTTGAATCCAGCTGGCATAATCTTGATCATCCGTAGCAATGTTAAATTGACCTCCTGGCTTTAAAATACGAGCAAATTCAGCCACACTCGCTTCTTGAATTATCCGCCTCTTATGATGCCTCTTCTTCGGCCAAGGATCTGGAAACAAAACAAACAACCGACCAACAGAATTGGATGGAAGCTTTGCAACCAGGAGGCGTGCATCATCTTTAACAATACGTATGTTATGCAATTGTTGATCGTGAATCTGGCATGCTAAGGATGCCACGCCATTTATATAAGGTTCACATCCAATAAATCCAATATCTGCATGCGCTATAGCTTGCGCTACGAGGTGTTCACCACCCCCAAAACCGATTTCCAGCCATAATTCTGTGTAAGAGAGTGAAAACATTTTTAGAGGATCTGTGATTAACCCTTCCGGCAGTTCCAATAAAACGTTTGGCCAGACCTTATTCAAGATATCCTTTTGATTGGGTTTTAAAGGACGTGATTGACGCCGCCCCCATAAATATCTCTTGTGTGGATGAAGTGAACTCATTTTGCTCATAGTTAGTATAAAAATTACCTATTAAAAGTATAAAAATATTGGATTTTAATGCTATTTCCTTACATTCTCAAGTCAAAAAGTGAAAATGCTACATTTTGACTTCCACTTTTCCATATATCCAAGAAATAATCCTATATATCCAAAATTTAACGTGCAATTCACCCATAAAAGCGATATAATTCAAAAGTATCAATATGCCATGTCTGAATATAACAATTCACGGAAGTGGAAGGCATGAATATGGCACCAAAAAATCTTGGTGAAAAAATTATCCTTGTTACAGGAATGTCTGGAGCCGGACGCTCAACTGCTCTCAAAGTATTAGAGGACTTAGGGTACGAAGCCATTGACAATCTTCCTTTAAGTCTTTTACCTCATTTGTGCGATCAAATTTCCACATGGGAACGCAAGAGCTCACTCGCGATAGGTATTGATAGTCGCTCCTACGGGTTTGACTTAAGCCGGTTCTGGGGTTTATTTCAAACGCTCTCCAGCACTTTGGGCGTAGATGTTCGTCTTTTGTATTTAGAATGCGACGATGAAGTTCTGTTAAGACGCTTTACGGAGACACGACGGCGCCACCCAATAGGACAAACTTCCTTACCTGAAGCAATTACGCAAGAACGAAAGATGATAGAACCACTGAGAGAAATAGCAGACTTGGTTATTGATACTTCTCATCTTTCCATTCCAAATTTTGGGCAAATGATGAGACAAAATTTTAGTCTGGAAGATTCTCTTTCTCTCTTAATTAGAGTGATCTCTTTTTCTTATCGCCACGGGTTACCCCGTGAAGCAGATATGATATTTGATGCACGGTTTTTATCAAACCCACATTATGAAAAACCATTTCGAACTCTGACGGGAAAAGATGCTGCTGTAGAAAAATTTTTAACAAAAGATACAAATTGGCAAGCAGTTTATGATTCTTTACAAGCCATCATTCGCAATTCTTTAAAAGGATTCCGTCTCACTGGGCGAAGTTACCTCACCGTAGCTTGTGGGTGTACGGGGGGACAGCATCGTTCTGTTTTTCTAACAGAACAACTTTCGAAGTGGCTACACAAAGAAGGTGAACGCGTTATTATTGAACATCGGGACTTACCGAATGTGTTAAGTTAATTGGGGGATATAACATGATAGGTCTTGTAATTGTTACGCATGGCGAGCTTGCTAATTCATTTGTGGAAGCTTTAAAACACGTGGTTGGCTCTGAACTTGAGGAAAATATTCGTGCCATTTGTATTCACCCTAAAGATGATATGGAGCAGCATCGCGCAAATATCTTAAAAGCTGTTGAAGAAGTAGATAACGGTGAAGGCGTCATTTTGTTGACGGATTTGTTTGGAGGAACACCTTCTAATTTGGCAATCTCAGCTTTGGGTTTAAAGCCTGTAGAGGTCATTGCTGGAATTAACTTACCTCTTCTCGTAAAACTTGCACGCCTTCCAAAGGGAACTCCCCTCAAAGAAGCTGTCGCAAAAGGACAAGAGGCGGGACGCAAATATATCCATGCTGCTTCTTCTTTGCTTGAAGACCAAGCTATTCAGGAACCTGCAACAGCTAGCAAAATTGCTCACGAAATAAAATAGTCAATAATGAGTAGTTCTTCACAAAAATCTCATCGTCTCATTCTTGTTAATCCTTTGGGATTGCATGCGCGTGCGGCTGGTAAACTTGCTCAACTAACTACACAATTTGATGCCTCTATTCACCTCGAAAAAGATGATCAAGTAGCAAGTGCTGATTCTATCTTGGAATTAATGATGTTAACTGCGGGATATGGAGAAGAAATCCTTGTCACAACAAATGGCCAACAAGCTGAGCAAGCTCTTGAAGCTGTCATCAATCTTGTCCAAGATGGCTTTGGAGAATTATCTTAAAAAACTTCCCTCTCACTAAGATGGTAGAAGTACTCTTCTCATTTTTGCAAAAGAGCAAGAAGAGTTTGATGGGTCAAATTTGTTATCTGCCCTGTTACTTCATGGGGCGTAAAATGTTGTTGAAAAACCCGACAAACTTTCTGAGTATTTTCATCCCAAGTACCTGTTTGAGGACACTCATAACCAATTTTTAAAAAAGCTTGCTGTGCATCCGAAACACTTAAGGGTGGTAGGGGGGATGTTTGGAAAGGTTCAAGTGATTGAGGCCAAAGACCGAAACCCTTTTCCGCCAAATCAAACCAAGGAAATAATTCTCCGGGATCTTGCTTGCGCAAAGGCGCAACATCGGAATGACCTATTATTCGATTCACTGGAACCTCAAAAACTTCCACAAGATCTTTCAGCAGGTTAATAAGAGTCGTGATCTGAATTTCTGAAAAGGGTTCTAAACCAAATGCGTGCCCTGCGTTATCCAATTCAATTCCGATTGAGCGATTATTTAGATCTTTATCTCCTTGCCAATAACTTTCTCCTGCATGCCAAGCTTTATAATATGGATCCACCAACTGATAAACATTACCATTCTTATGGATTAAAAAATGCGCACTTACTTTTGCTTGCGGGTCAGATAAGCGCTCCAAAGCTTCTTCTGCATTACGCATGTCTGTATAATGAAGGATGATCGTATCAATAAGAACACCTTCTGGGCGATCCTCGAAATTTGGCGAGGGATGATGAATCTTTTTATACATATGAACTCTCCAAAAAAATATTTTAACTTAACTATTCATGATTGAGGAAACGAATACAACGGAAAAATCTACCGCCTCATCTCTCCTTTGTTATTACAAACAACTTGCTTTCTCATTGCCAGGAGTGTGTGGCATAAAACATTTCATGCATTCATCTGCATTCAGCAATGAAGAAAAATTAAATGTAGGTTCAATTTTTAAGAGTCTATTAACTATTTTGTGAGATGACTATAAAGGTACTTAAACAGCTTCTGTCCAGATCATATCTTTTAATGCATATCGGGGAGAGGTGCCTACTTTTGATGTAAGATTTTGAAGAAGCTGGATTGTCTCTCTTGCCACGGCACCTTCTTTAAGTAGAGCTTCATGATGAATGCCACTCATCACAAGAGCTCCATCAATATTTTGTGTTTGTGCACCTTTAATATCTGTTGTCAGAGAATCCCCAATAGCGAGAATGCGGCTTGGGATTATTTCTTTTAATAGAGAAAGAACAGGTTGATAAATTGCTGGGTAGGGCTTGCCATGATAAAAGACATCTCCACCCAATTGTTCATATCTCTCCGCAATGGAGCCACAACAGAGTGTAATTTTTCCATCTTGCACAATAACTCGATCAGGATTAGCACATAGCATTGGTAAATTATGCTCAATACCTATATTGAGAATTTCTTCATACTCTTGGAGTGTTGGAGACTCTGCTCCTGTTGCTAAAAGAAAATCTGCTTCTGTGGGGGAGGTAACTTTTTCATACGGCAATTCCGCATAGATGGGTTTGTGAAAATCAGGTCCAATATGATAAAGACGGCTTCCTAATTTTTGATGCCATTCATCTGGACGATTCTTGAGACCCTGATGTGTATCTTCACCTGATGTATATATATGTGTGTAGAGTTTACGCGACAGTCCCATATTTTCCAAGTGGGCAACGGAAGCTGTAACACGTCGCGGAGAATTAGATAATAGAAGAGTTGTCTTATTAAGCTCTTTTAATTTACCCAAAACTTCTAATGCCCACTGATATGGTTTGCGTCCATCGTGTATGACACCCCAAAGGTCAATAACAAATGCATCATACTGTTCTACGATGCTTTCCAAATTTGTAATAATTTTTGACATCGCACCTAACTCTTAATTTTTGGTAAATAAAAACGTAAAAGATAAATCTTTATCCAGTCAAGAAAAAAAATAATCCTTTTTTTATTTTTAATTTTAATTTCGTTGCGAATTGATGCGTTTGTACAACAGGTGTAAAAAAATCAATTGAGAATAGTTGAGTAAAAAAAAATTTCATGCACTATTATGTACTCAAACATCTTCTGAGAGTCAATGTTTTTGCCAGTGATAAAC
>VGEY01000007.1 GCA_016869075.1 Alphaproteobacteria bacterium | reverse complement strand
TAGGTTTTCCTTGGGAGTAACCAAGGGAGTTTCTGAGGTTTTATGATCAGCAACACTCGTCAGAGTGATGCCATTTTTTTCCATCATATCTATCCATTCTAGCAAATGATTTACAAATGCTGGAATGGCTGGGACACTTATTATGATCTTATCATTTTCTTTTGCATTTTGAATTACTTTTTTGAAAAAATCATCAGCTTCCTCATAATTAATAGATGAAGAGAGTTTCATATCAATTTGGTAGCAAGGAGTTTCCAGAAGTTTGCAAGTTTGTCCTACTTGAGAATAAAGATGACTGCTGGAGTCAATAAAAATACTCTGATGCTCCTTCACTTCTTTTAAAACTGGTTCTAAGTCGGCAGAAGATATAGTAAATCTTGTGCCATATTCTCCGAGCACACCCATTCCTTTTGGGATTTTTCTTAGAATAGCTTTAACTTTCTTAATATTTTCCTCTGGCTTCACACCTGCTAAAACAGTGTACGGTCCAGGATCAAGATTTGGATAAGCATAGGGCTCCATAGGAAGTGAAATAAGTGCCTGATAACCCCTATTTACAGCTTGCTGTAAAAATTCATCAAGGTTAGGACTATAGGGACTGAAAGCGAGTGTGATTTTTCCTTTTAAAAGAGACATAACTTGATTGGTCCAAATTCTATTAAGACCTAAGCTAAATAAAATAATGGTTACTTTGGGGCTATTGTTTTTAAATGAAGGTTGTGAATATTTCTCTGAGACTGCGGTTTTAAGAAGTGACCAAGGACTTTCTGCTTGGGCCACTTCTTCTTCATCTTGATCATCACTCTCTTCATCTTTTTCTTCAGATTGTTCGTGCGTATTAGCATCTTCTTTCTCTACTGCAGTTGGTAAAGAATCTATTTTATAATGAGAATACTCAATGGCCGTTTTTTTGTGCCAGTAATATCCACCTCCACCAAGTACAGTCATTAACACCAAAATAAAGAGCGTATTTAAAGAATAGAGCCTTTTTAAAAATCTTAAAATTCTACTCATGTGCGTGTCTTTATGGCCCATAAACCTTGCAAAAGGTCAATGGCGCGTTGGTATTCTTTATCTTCAGAGCCTGCATCTTTGGTATGTTCAATCTGGGGAGCAGCGACAGGGGGAGGGGATAAGAAGATATCTGGTTGTATTCCGTGCCCCTGGATTTCTTCACCCTTGGGGGTGTAGAAGCGAGCAATTGTAATTTTGATTCCCCCATAATTTTCTAATGGATAGCTTGCTTGAATGGACCCTTTACCAAAAGTTTTTTCTCCTATAAGAACAGCACGATGATTATCTCTCAGCGCTGCTGCTACGATTTCAGAAGCAGAGGCAGATCCTTTATTTATAAGCACAGCAAGTGGAATGCCTCTAAGAAGATCCTTGCCTTTTGCTTTGAATGTCTGGTGATAGGCTGCATCGCGTCGTTTAACATGATGCGTGATCATTCCAGAGTCCAAAAAGAGGCTTGCGACGGAAAACGCTTGTTCAGCCATTCCACCTGGATTATTTCTCAAATCCAAAATAAGTCCATGAAGATCTTTTCCGACGCTCTTGCTAATTGCTTTAAGGGCTGCAGTTAATTTTTCGGTTGTTTGGTCATTAAAACTACTAATTCTCACATATGCTATATTTCCATCAATCCTATATTTTATTGGGTTTACAACTATAAATTCTCTCGTAATTTTAATTGTAAATGGAGCTGCCATCCCTCGATGAATTTTTAAAGATACTGCGGAACCAGGCTTTCCATGCAAATATTTCAGCACATCTTCCAACGTCATTTTGGAAATGTGAATGTCGTCAATATGAGTGATAAGATCTCCTGCCTTAATTCCTGCTTTTTGAGCTGGCATGTCATCCATGGGTGAAATAACTTTAATCATTTCCTGACCATAAACTACTTCCATGCCTAATCCGCCAAACTCTCCCCTAGCTGATTGAGTATAGACTTTATAGGATTCTGTATTTAGAAAGCAGGAATAGGGATCTAAAGCTCTTAACATGCCATTAAGAGCGCCCTCGAGCATTTTCAGTTCATTTGGTTTGTCAACATATTCTTGTCGAACAACTTCCAGTATTTTCACAATGAGTGGTTCAGAAAATTGAGTTGTAGAGGGTGTATCCTTTTTGGAATCTCGACAACTGGTGAAGAGAATAGCTGCTATAACAATAAAAAGATAAATCCGAAACATTCTAAATATCTTTCCTTACATTCTAAGAATTGTTTGTGGATCAACTGTTTGTTCCTGGCACCAGGTTTCAAGATAAAGCTTTGGGAGACTTAGAGATTTACCTTTATCTTTCTTTTGATGAACGATTGGCATACGACCAATTGGCTCACCAGCCATAACATTTTGACCTGTTGAGCAGTTTAATGTTCCAAGACCAGACATGACAATGTGGGCATGAGGTGTATCAATAATAATCATATTTCCTTGGTTTTTGGCATATTCTCCCGCAAAAGCAATCGTGCCTGAAAGGGGGGAGACAACTTGCGCACCACTTCGCGTTGAAAATAAAACACCTTGTGTATAAGAAGCCCACTCAGGTTCTAGATTTTTATATGTTGGGATAAGTTTACCAGCAACGGGAGGAATTAAAGATAAGATATTGTTATTTTCACTGCCAACATTGAACGAAGCATTATTTTTTGGCCGTTCCTTAATCAATAAATCTAGCTTCTCACGCTCTTGATGATATTGAAACGTGATATTATGGAGTTGTGCCTGCTTTTCTTCCAATTCAGAGCGAATTTGTGACAGAGTTTTTACATTTTGTAAAAGTTGTTGGTTGCGCGCATGTAATTCAGGTGTGATAGCTCTTAAGAGCATGGAACTATGAATAACATCTTGCGGCTTTGACGCTGAGAGCATAGCGAGGAGGGGAGAATAGTGCGTCGCGTGGCGCAAATAATGGATTGTTTCAAGGAGCCGTTGGTTATAGTGATTTATTCCATTTAAAATTGCATCCTCGTCTTCTCGGGCACGATTCAAGTCTTGTTCAACTGTGGAGAGTTGTGTTTCAAAATTTTGCATGTTTGTTGCAATATTCACAAGTTGCTCTTGTACTGTACGTTTCGAAGATGCTTTAGAAGGCTGCGCTGCAGGCGCCTGTGTGAGTAAAAGAGAAAGGAAAATAACGCGCTTAAGCCACTGCATGAGCAACGGTCCTTTTCAATAAGGATTTTCCTGTCATATCCAAAGGCTTAGAAAGTCCCATAAGTTCTAAAATTGTGGGTGTAACATCACTGAGTTGTCCATTGTTAAGTCCTGTTACATATTTTGGCCCATTTACCAAGACAATTGGTACAGGATTGCATGTGTGAGCTGTATGAACTAGGCCTGTTGTTTCATCAATCATTTGTTCAACATTTCCATGATCGGCCGTGATAACAAGCGCAAACCCTGCCTCTGTAGCGGCTTTTTCTAACCTTCCCAGGCAATGGTCAATTGTTTCTACAGCTTTTAAAATGGCTTCTTGTATTCCAGTGTGCCCTACCATATCCGTATTTGCATAGTTTATAACAATGAGCGAATAGGGACAGGGTGAAGATAACAAAGTTTCTACCACCTTGTCTGTTACTTCAACTGCAGACATTTCAGGTTTTAAATCATATGTTGCAACGTCAGGTGAGGGAACGAGTATACGATCTTCTCCGGGGAATACTTCTTCTCTGCCTCCATTTAGAAAAAATGTAACATGGGCATATTTTTCAGTTTCAGCAATGCGCAGTTGCTTTAATCTTGCCGCTGATACTATTGCCCCTAAAGGATTTGTAGATTGTTCTTTAGGAAATAGCGCAGGAATGAAGGGCGTGAGGTCAGCTGCATACTCACCAAGACCAAGTGTTGCTGCAAAGGGAATAAGAGGGCCTCGGTCAAAATCATTAAAAGAAGGAATAAGAAGAGCACTTAGAATTTGTCGGACGCGGTCAGCTCGAAAATTAGCAATAAAAAGACCATCGCCTTCTTTGATACCAGAGTAATTTCCTACACAATGTGGAATCATAAACTCATCTCCAATTCCGTGCTTATATTGTTCTTTTAAAAAAATTAAAGGGTCGTCAATGCGCGGTGCTTGGGCATGAACAACCATTTGGTAGGCTTTTTCTATTCGATCCCAGCGTTTATCACGATCCATCATATAATAGCGTCCGCCAATGGATGCTAAAGGTTGATTTGTGTTTTCTAAAAATTTTTGAAGATACGAATAAGCACTTTGGGGAGGAGTGTCACGGCCATCAAGTACCGCGTGCACATGAAGGTGGATATTTTCTTTTTGCAAGAGTCGAATAATAGCTTCAATGTGTGATTGATGAGAATGGACACCACCAGGCGACATGAGTCCAATGAGGTGACAGGCTCCACCGGTATTTTTTAGTTTTTCAATAAAATTAATAAATTTAGGATTTGAAGTAAGTTTTTCATCTTGAGTGATCTCATTTTTTTCTCCCTCGAGACTTAAATCAATACGTGGAAGGTCTTGCAAGATTACACGACCCGCGCCAATAGTCATATGACCCACTTCAGAATTTCCCATTTGGCCGGCAGGTAATCCTACATATAATTCAGATGCTTGTAATTGAGCATGGGGATAGTCTTGCATAAAATGATCCCAGGTGGGCGTATATGCATTGGAAATGCCATTCACTTGTGAATCAGGTGCGAGGCCCCATCCGTCTAAAATACATAATATTGTTGGCATAGGGGAAGAAGAGGACATACAATGGCTTTCCATGCTTACAGGATATTCTTTTAAAAGAATATTGCAGATTTTTTTTCGTTTGTCAGCTAGCCATTTGTATTTAATCTGGGCTTCTTTTACGAATGATAGAAAAGTCCATTGTCTAAAATAGAGAAAGGATTATAATTTCATTTAATGCTTGATTTAGTTTTAGCCAATTAATGCTTATCATGTATTGAGAAAAAATACAGGTTGAAATTAATAATTATAATACCTATGTATCAACCACGTGATTTTTTTAGTTATGAAATGGGATAATATGTATAGAATTTTATTCTTTACTGTTGGATGTTTATCCTATGCAGCCATCTCTTATGCTGCTGAGAATGATGGCTCCCAAATCGAACCTGACTCCATGAGAACTGCAATCAAAAGAGTCGTTAAACGCCCATTACAGGAGGTATTGTCTCCTGGACAATTAGAGCGGGACGATAATCCACCCAAATTTGCACGCGTTGAGGATCAAGAGAACCAGGAAACCCCTAAGATTGTACCTGAAATCCCACAATCCGATGATAAACAACGAGAACCTATGCGAGATGATGATCAAGATATTACAGCACCTCATCAAGTTTCACAAGATATTCACCAATCTATCGAGGATTGCTACTGTGGTAAAAAAAGGTGGGACGATCTTAAAGTCTCTGATTGGACCCCCCATAGCTGCAAAAGCGATTAATCATCCGTCCTATGTTGCTGCGCTGTCAATAAAAAAGCAAATACATTTGTTTCCAGATCTCATCAAAACAATAAAAGAAAGAGCAGATCAGGGCGATGGCATAGCATGCGTGCAACTTGCTCATCATATATACAGTTTAGGTATAACAAGCGAACCATTAGAAACCAATTTAGAGGCTGTTTTTGAGGAAGTCATCAGATATGCAAAGCTATCCCTTGTAAATGGTTATGCTCAATCAGTTCCAGTTCTCGAGTTCCTTGCTCAATCATACTTTACAGGGAATAAGAATGTTCCCAAAAATGATCTAAAAGGATTAGATCTATGTTCCTTTGTTATTGAAAAGGCACCCGGCATATTCAACTCAGCCCGTTTTGGAACAGATTACTCAGCAACTGCGCAACGCATGATTAAAAGAAGCTTTGGACATGTTTTAAATTTATTAGGTGATACTTGCACCGCAGGACCTCATGATAGTTTAGAACAGTCGATAAATGAAATTGATAGAGGTATAGAATACTATCGCCAAAGCGTTGAAAGTGGTTGGGGTTTATCACTTTCTTATCTAATGTTTTGGGCTCAATCATATTTAAGTGGGACAAAGGATGTTCCCAAAAATCAACTAAAAGCATTCCATCTATGTTCCTTTGTTATTGATAAGGCAGCCGGCATATTCAACTCAGCCCATTTTGGAACAGATTACCCAGCTGCTGAGCAAAGAAATATTAAAAAATGTTATGGAAAGGCATTAGGTTTTTTGGGTGATCTATACATCTCGGGATTTCATGATAGCTCAGGACAGTTAATAACAGATAGGAATAGAGGCGTAGAATACTATCGTCAAAGCCTTAAAAGCGGTAATGCTTCTATAATTGTTAATCTAGGTTCTCGTATTAGACTAGAAACATTATTACATATGCAGGTAATTAATACAGAAGAATTACAACGAGTTAGCATTATTGTTGAATACGGCACTCCTTTGATTATGGATTTAAAGCAGATAGAAAGTAATTATGGTGAAGATGACAAGAACAGCATTTTAAAAACTTTTAAATCAGCTAATGAAATTATGCATCGGTATTTTTTGCCGTTATTGCCTGCTCGGAACTTGTATTTGGGCACGGGAGAGGCTCTAGAGAGTTCATGGAATAGAACTTATACCTTAGTAAATCTGGTACATGAGGATTTACATAAGCTTTATTGATTAAGTGATTCACGTTTTACGATACCTTCATTAGCGAGTCTAACTGTTGAAGAACAAAATGTAGCCAAACAAATAATAAGTGATGTGCGAACTGTAAACGGGGAGATAGCAAGGGTTTTGCAGTTTGTAATTAGTTTAACAAATATATATGGTGATAGTTTAAACCCGATTGAGGAGCCTGTCGGTCTCCTTTTAACTTGCTTAAATCCATATCGGTTAACGATGCTACCTATAACTCATTCACTTAGTATTGTACAAGCTTATGGTTGTACATATGTGAATTTTGGAGAACAAGCAAATAACATATCCACCAAATTAGTAAAAGTACTTTCAGGTCCTCTTCAAGAGGCTACTGATTCATTTTATGCACATTATGAAACTTTTAAGAATGCTGCCGAACTCTATGATAAGCTCAATCCAGATAATAAACTGCAAGATCCTTCTTTAATTAAGATAGCAGAATTATTCACACGGCTGCCTAGTTATCCATGGCAGCATGTTCGAAGTCGTAATACAGCATTTCGTAATTACTATTCGGAATGGGCAAAACTATCACCCTTGCAATAAATTATAAGTATCCGAAGCGGTATTTATTCTTGCTAGGTGCAGAGCAGCCTTTTAAACTGCTTGAGTTTTAGAAAGAACAAATTCTCATTTATACTTTTATTACGATGCTTGAACTTTATAAAGTGAAAGTTGGGTATCAGGAAGTGCTGAAACACTCGGAGCTTCAATCATGTTAGTAAATGCATCAGAGGACATTGGTTTGCCAGAAATATATCCTTGAATGATCTGAGCTCCCAGGCGCTTTACAAGCGTGAGTTGCTCAATTGTTTCAACGCCTTCACAAACAACTGTAACCCCAATTTCATTAGCAAGCTCAATGAGCGAGCGTAAAATGAGGCGTGCAGCTGGTAAGAGGGGGGCTTGTTGAACAAACCTCTTATCTATTTTAATTCCGTCAGCTGGTACATCAACTAAATATTGCATCGTTGAGTACCCTGTTCCAAAGTCATCTAAATAAATTTTTACGCCCCTAGATTGCAAGAGGTGGAGCGCATTAGCCAAATTTGTCATATTACTTACAGGTGTTGATTCTGTAATTTCAATTTCCAATAAGTGGGGCGCAATGCCAGCTGCAGAGAGTGTTTTTAAAATATGAATAGCAAAGGCACCATCGAGGATATTGGGTGATACGTTTATTGCAAGAGGTATAGCAGAGTCATTGGCATTTTCAAGATATTGAACAACTTTGTCGAGGAGCCATAAGGTTAAAGGGCGCATGAGGTTATGAGTTTCAGCTAAAGACACCCATCGATCTGCAGAGATCAATCCCTCAACAGGATGTTGCCAGCGCAATAAAACTTCTGCTCCTACGATTTGTTGAGTTTGTATACAAACCTTTGGTTGGAATACCAACTGCAATTGTTGTGTCATAAGAGCTAAACGCAAATCATAGGCTAAACTGTCGTGAGGTTGAACTGCGGGGGCACCTTTTTTACGCTGAGTCTTCATTCGGGTCTCCTAACCATTGAAAATTTGAATTGCCTTTATAGACCTTACAAATGTGTTCACATTATTACTTAAGAGAATTTTTACAGCCGTTACCTATGGCTTATTGATAAAGCCAGGTCATTACTTAACGCAGTTCCGCAAAAAATCTCAAATAAACCGTTTTGTTATGTGTTCATTTTTGGTTCATTCAGGTTTAACTTAGATATGGTAATTCTCAATTGTTCTTACAAGTTAAAAACCTAAAATTATCGAAAAATTTTCTCAAATGCATGAGATATCTTATTTATAACAAGTTATTTTGATACTTGCAAGCATAAAAAAAGAACAAAATTGTCGCAGGGATTTAATACTAGAGTTTTAAAGAGATTGTTTGCCAAATTATTCTTACAAAAAGGAATATGGATTCTTGGAATTAGAAAAAAATCAGTCGGTTTTTGCAAAAAATACTTAAGTAATTTAAAACTAGATTTAATTTTCACAAAAAAAAGAGTTTTCTGCACCTATTTTTTCTAGGGAGTCATTGGCTCAAGTTCGCTTAAAAACTTGAATCTTGGAACAGTTGTTCCGTTGATTAGAACAGTTTCAAGGAACATTTCCTTAGGGCGAACCCAGAGTTCAAAGGCGCCATAAAGAGCGCGATAGACAACCAGTTCTTCTAAAGTTTCAGTATGACGGCAAATGCCCATGACTTCATAACGGAATCCCTTATAATGTTCATAAATTCCTAAGCGCATATAAATTTCCTTTATTCCTGGCTATTAAAGTACCCATTCAGGACAATATTAACTTTTACTATAGTAATATAGGTCAATAAATATGGTTTAGGAATGAGTAATGTTCAGCTTAGCGGTCTTGGGGGTTATGCTTGGGAGTTTTGAGCTTCAGGGAAGCTTCACTCCTTTAGTTTTCTTAAGTCACCAGGAACAATCAGGCTCCATTTACGTAATTAACGCACAAAAGAAGAAAAAGAAAAAATCAAAACATAAGAAAAAACATAAAAAGAGAAGAGGAAAAAAGAAGGGTTATTCTGCTAAAAATATTGATGAACTTCTTAAAAATGACAAGAGTAAATGTAATCGTCTTAATTGCTCGTCAAATTTACAAATAGCAAAGTCTTGCTTGAAAACAAAAGAAGCACGAAGAAAAGAAAAGAAATGCTTTCGTGCTTTCTGTTTTTATGGATGCAACGACCATGATTATGAAACCAACGCAGATGTTCGGAACTTTTGCAATGCTACGTGTTCCAGTAGAAAATATGGAACTAAATTACATCCATAAATGGGAATTAGGGTGCTTATATATTAAGTCCCTAATTCCCAATTATATTATTTCTTTTTAGAAGCTGCTTTTTTGGCAGGGGCTTTTTCTTTCTTAGCAGAAGCCGCCTTTTCTTTAGCAGGTTCTTCTTCCTCAGTGCTTTTAGTAGCTTTAGATGCTGCCTTTTTGGCAGGAGCTTCGTCTTGCTTTTCAGAAGCTCTGGCTTTTGCTTTATTCATAGCGGCACCTAAGATGTCTCCAAGGCTAGCACCACTATCTGAAGAACCAAATTCAGACATGACTTGTTTATCTTCATCAATTTCCCGTGCTTTGATAGATAAAATAACCTTTCTACCTGGTTTGTCTATGGAGGTTACTTTTGCATCAACTTTTTCTCCCATTGCAAAACGATCAGGCCTTTGCCAATCGCGGTCACGGGACAAGTCTGCCTTGCGGATAGATCCAACAAGACCACCATCAAGCTCCACTTCAATCCCTTTGTCTAATACTGCAGTGATTGTTCCTGTTACCACGTCACCCTTCTTAATATTTTCTAAACCAGCAGAGAAAGAATCAGTTTCTAATTGCTTTACACCAAGACTGATCCGTTCTTTTTCTGCATCAATATCAAGAACCTTAACTTTGATAACCTGGCCCTTTTTATATTCTGATAAGGCTTCTTCGCCTGGCTTTGACCAAGAAAGATCAGTAAGGTGAACCATGCCATCCAAATCTTCTGAAACACCAACAAATAAACCAAATTCTGTAATATTTTTAACTTCACCTTCCAAAATGCTTCCAGTGGGGTGACTGTCTTTGAATTTTTGCCATGGATTCTCTTGGCATTGCTTTAATCCTAAGCTGATACGACGTTTGTTCATATCAACGTCAAGCACTTGAACTTCAACTTCTTGGCTTGATGAAAGAATTTTGCCAGGATGAATATTTTTCTTGGTCCAGCTCATTTCTGTAACATAAATAAGTCCTTCAACAGCTGGTTCTAATTCAACAAAAGCTCCATAGTCAGTAACATTTGTAACTGTCCCCCGGCGTCTTGTGCCGACCAAGTAACGCTCTTCAACACCCTTCCAAGGATCTTCTTCAAGTTGTTTCATTCCCAAAGAAATGCGTTGGTTTTCTTTGTTAAAACGGATTACTTGAACTTGGATGTTCTCACCAACTTTTAAAATATCACTTGGGTGATTGATTCTGCGCCAGGAAATATCTGTTACGTGAAGAAGACCGTCAACGCCTCCCAAATCAATAAAGGCACCATAATCAGTAATGTTTTTAACAATACCTGTTAAAATCTGACCTTCAGAGAGGTTAGAAACAAGTTCTGTTCGCGCTTCTGCACGTGTTTCTTCAAGTACAGAGCGGCGAGACACAACGATATTACTGCGGGCTTTGTCCATCTTTAAAAGCTTGAATGGCTGCACAATATTCATGAGAGGAGAAATATCTCTAATGGGTCGGATATCAACTTGGCTTCCGGGTAAGAAAGCAACAGCACCATCGAGGTCGACTGCAAATCCGCCTTTAACTTTTCCAAAAATGACGCCATTCACGAGGATGCCTTCTTGATAGGACTTCTCTAATTCGCCCCAGACAGCTTCACGGCGCGCCTTTTCAACACTGAGGAGGGCCTCACCATTTTTATCTTCCATACGTTCAACATAAACATCAACGGTATCGCCCACGCGCAGCTCTGCTGTACGACCATGTCCAGAAAACTCTTTTAATGGAACGCGTCCTTCTGATTTTAATCCGACATCAATCACAGCAATATCGTTTTGGATGCCGACAATGAGGCCTTTAACGACACTACCTTCAAAACTTTTTTTACCGGCAAGCGAGTTGTCCAGTAAGGAGGCAAAGTCTTCAGTTGAGGTGTGGGTTGTTTCAGTTGATCTATCAGTTGTTGATGTTGTTGTCATGTTTATGGTTAATCCTTAAAAAACACGGTTAGTGGTTAATACTTTGCTTTTGCGATTTTTTCAATTCGCTCAAGCACTTGGTTACATACATTGCCGCTTTTGAGCATGCTTCGTCAATTGTTAAGTCTGACGTGTCAATTATAATAGCATCAACTGCAGGAGTCAAAGGCGCAATTTGCCTAGTAGAATCGCGTTTATCGCGTTCAGCAATCTGTTGGGACATTGTTGCAAGAAGATCAGAACTTTCCTGGGTTTCCAAAAGGCGACGTTGTGTTCGAACCTCAGGTCGAGCCGTTATAAAGAGCTTACATTCAGCCTCAGGGCAAATGACTGTACCAATATCACGGCCATCAAGAATGGCACCCTGGTAGGGGGCAGCAATTGAATGGCTAAACTTTCGTTGAAGGTCATTTAAGAGCAAGCGTGCCTCAGGGATCACGGCCACCTGAGAAGCCATTGCAGCAACCTTTTCTCCCCTCAAATCAGGGTCTTGAGCTGCTTCAATTGTGATAGATTGGGCAATTTGAATTACTTCCTCAGGGGCGAGAGCTGGATCAACGTTTGCTTGAATAACAGCTTTAGCCAGGGCTCTATAAAGCATTCCGGTATCTAAATATTGAAAATTAAACTTCAAAGCCAAGTAACCGGCAATAGTTCCTTTTCCTGCACCCGCTGGGCCATCTATGGCAATAATCATTGTCAACCTTTGAATATTTTTTACCTTCATAGCATAAATGTTGTCACTGATCTATCTTTATCCTAAAACCCCCTTTATGACAAAGAATGGGTATAGGATAACGGTATAATTTATGCTAGGTATTGTATATTACTTGAATCAATTTTCTTTTATGAATCGTATTTCATGTTCTCTTTATTTGAACGACTGGTAGCCTATCGATATCTGCGCTCACCAAGACAAGAAGGGTTCATTTCTGTCATAGCTGGGTTTTCTTTTGTTGGCATAGCTCTTGGCGTTGCAACATTAATCATTGTTATGTCTGTTATGAATGGTTTTCGCCAAGAACTTCTCACGCGCATTATTGGCATGAATGGTCATATTGCAGTCCAACCTGTAAGTGGTGCCATAAGAGACTATGATGATCTTACTGCAAAGGCGAAGGCGGTTCAGGGCGTGAAGCTTGCTTTCCCAGTCGTGGCGCAGCAAGCCATGGTTACTTATCGTTCTCAAGCCCGTGGTGCGTATGTGCACGGGATTCGTCCTGAAGATTTGCAAAAAAGGGAAATTATTTCAAAGAACATCAAAGCTGGTAGCCTGGATAATTTTGGTAAAACGGCGGACAAATTACATCCAAGCGATACAGTTATTATGGGACGTCGTTTAGCGGAAAGTTTAGGCATTCGGGTGGGAGATAGATTTAATTTAATTAGTCCTGAAGGAAACATGACAGCTTTTGGGACAATGCCACGGCAGAAAAGCGTAAAATTGACTGGGGTCTTTGAGGTTGGATTCCATGAATACGACAAAACAGTTATTTTTATGCCCCTGGAGACTGCTCAAGGTTTTTTTAAAATTGGGCAAGGAGCTTCTGTTCTGGAAATATTCGTAGATGATCCTGATAGAGTCGCTGAATACGGTTTTATCCTCCAGCATACATTGGGAGACAGGGTCATTCTCTCAGATTGGCAACACATAAGCACGAGTTTCTTTCAAGTTATACAAGTTGAGCGGAACGTAATGTTTATCATACTCACTCTCATTATCCTAATTGCCGCCTTTAACATCATTTCGGGCCTCATCATGTTGGTTAAAGACAAGATGCGTGATATCGCAATTATGAGAACAATGGGAGCGACGCGCGGAACAATATTACGTATTTTCTTTTTAACAGGGTCAACTATTGGTGTTCTTGGTACGCTTACCGGCGTAGGGGGTGGATTGGCTTTTGCTTATAACATTGAAACCATCCGACGGTGGCTTGAACGACTCCTTGATATGGAATTATTCAACGCAGAGATATACTTTCTAACCCAGATGCCTTGCAAAGTTGATCTTCATGATGTGTTTGCAACAGTAGGAATGGCTTTAGGACTTTCTTTTTTGGCGACATTATACCCTGCATGGAGAGCTGCGCGTCTTGATCCTGTGGAGGCATTGCGTCAATGACAGTTGTGCTTGAATTAAAGAATATAGTGCGAAATTTTCATCAGGCGGATGAAATCATTCATGTACTGAAAGAGATAAACCTTAAAATTGCTCCCGGACAGATAGTTGCTTTGGTTGGTCCAAGTGGTGCTGGTAAAACCACTCTTTTACAAATTGCCGGATTACTCGAATTGCCAAGTAAGGGCACCGTCCAGATGAATGGTCAAAATTGCAATCAATTAACAGACACAGAACGGACAGCCTTACGGTGTCAATTTGCTGGATTTGTTTATCAATTTCATTATTTACTCCAGGAGTTTTCAGCCCTTGAGAATGTGATGCTCCCTTGCCTGATAGCCGGTCAGTCCCGGCCAAAAGCAAAAGCTCGGGCAGAAGATTTATTGAAACGTATGGGTCTAAAGCACCGCCTCCACCATCGGCCTAAGAAATTATCTGGTGGAGAACAACAACGCGTTGCAATTGCGCGCGCCATTGCAAATGAACCAAAAATACTTTTGGCAGATGAACCCACGGGAAATTTGGATACGTCAACAGCTGACGCCGTATTTAATGAAATGCTAAGCCTTGTCCGGGAAACAGGATTGTCGGCCCTCGTTGCGACTCACAACTTAGATTTAGCAGCTAAAATGGACCGCACTGTTCGCTTAGCAGATGGAAAACTAAAAGAAAAGGGTTAAAAAGAAAGGAATGCGCTTATGCGATTAACACACTATTTCCTACCAACGTTGAAAGAAACACCTGCAGAAGCTCAGATTGCTTCTCATCGTCTGATGTTGCGCGCAGGGATGATTAATCAAACGACCGCGGGTATTTACACATGGTTACCCTTGGGTTTGAGGGTGATGGAAAAAATTGAAAAAATTATTTGTGAAGAACAGGATCGAATCGGATGTCACAAGGTCCTCATGCCAACTCTCCAGCCTGCAGAACTGTGGCGCCAAAGCGGTCGCTATGAAGATTATGGTAAAGAAATGCTCCGCTTTAAAGACCGTCACGAGCGGGAGATGTTATATGGGCCAACAAACGAAGAGGTGATTACTGACATTATTCGCCAATATGTCAAGAGTTACCGCCAGGTCCCCCAGATCCTCTATCAAATTCAATGGAAGTTTCGAGACGAAGTCCGCCCGCGTTTTGGTGTCATGCGGGGCCGTGAATTTTTAATGAAAGATGGTTATTCCTTTGATATTGATTTTGAGAGTGCTAAAAAGACATACGAACGTATCTTTGAATCTTATTTGAGAACATTTGCACGTATGGACTTAACGGCGATACCTGTTCGAGCTGATAGTGGAGCTATCGGCGGAGATATGAGTCACGAATTTCAGATTGTAGCTCCAACCGGCGAAAGCGGCATTTATTATGACGCAGCTTTTGATAATTTAACTCTTGATCAAATGACTTTAGAAAATGTTGGAAAACTTTATGCAGCTGCGGATGAAAAACACGACCCAGCAGCATGTCCTATTTCTCAAGATAAATTGAAATCAGCGCGAGGAATTGAAATTGGTCATATCTTTTATTTCGGAACCAAATATTCAGAGCCCCTGGGTGCAAAAGTCGTTGGACCTGATGGTCAAATAATAACCCTTGAAATGGGCTCCTATGGCATTGGGGTGTCTCGCCTAGTTGCCGCTATCATAGAGGCAAATCATGACGAACAAGGAATTAAATGGCCTGAATCAGTTGCACCCTTCAAAGTGGGATTGCTCAATCTCAAAATGGGAGACAAGCGGACAGAAACTATTGCTGAATCCATTTACCATTCCTTGAATGAGCGTGGCATAGAAGTTCTCTATGATGATCGAGACGAACGAGCAGGAACGAAGTTTGCGGATATGGATTTAATTGGTTTGCCCTGGCAACTGATTGTTGGGACAAAGACCATTGAAGCTGGCACTGTGGAAGTTAAAAATCGCCGCTCAGGTGAGCGAAGCGAAGTGCCTCTGGAGCAAGCTCTTAAAATGGTAATTTAGAAAGTTTGATTTCTTGTAAGTTAATGCGCTATGAATTTACAAACGATGAAATCCAATTTTCAAGCTCCGTCTTCAAAACCCTCTATTGAAGTTGTTCCCTACAACGAACGCTGGCCGGAATTATTTGAGCAGGAAGCTGCTCTTATTCGCCAAGCATTGGGTGAGAATTGTTTAATCATTCATCACATTGGTTCAACTTCAGTACCAGGACTTGCTGCAAAACCTGTCATTGATATGATTCCCGTCGTAAAGAATATTCTTAAAGTTAATTCAAAAGCTTTGGAAAAATTAGGCTACACGGCGCGTGGAGAATTGGGAATGCTTTTTCGACGTTTCTTCTACAAGGGAGAAGAGGTGCGCACACATCATCTCCACATTTGGGAAGAAGTTAATCCAGAAATAGATAAGCACCTCAGGTTCAGAGACTATTTAAGACAAAACCCATCAGAAGCCAGAAGGTATGAATCCCTTAAAATGGAATTGGCTTTTAAATATAAAGAAGATCGCAATTCTTATACCATGTCTAAATCTGACCTCATTAATGAAATGGTGAAGAAGGCAGGATTTGACGGCCTGGTGATGGTTCAAGCGCTTACCCCTCGGGAATGGGCTGCTGTTAAAAATTTTCGCCAGATGTCAAATCTTGATGAGATTGAGGAAGGAAATTGCAACTATCATATCGTTTTGATGAAAGGTATCGATATTATTGGATATGCCCATATAAAATTAGAAGATAATTTACAAGCATCGTTAGAAATGTTGACGATAAAAAATGAATGCTTTACAACAGAACTGAAACATTCTTTTTTAACACAATTGGAAAAGTGGGTGACTCACCAAGGTGCAGTATATCTCAATCTTCTAGAAAAATAAAAATTCACTTATTCTATCCCCGCATTTGACTTGCATCATCAATTCTGATGGATGCTCTATTCCGGAAATACACCACAAGAATGGCAAGTCCGATGGATGCCTCAGCTGCAGCAACGGTAAGAATAAAAAGAGAGAAAACTTGTCCATTTAAATCTTCTAAGAACCATGAAAAAGCAATCATGTTAATATTGACAGCTAGGAGCATAATCTCAATGGACATCAATACAATGATGATGTTCTTCCGGTTTAAAAATACCCCAAGGACCCCCATCGTAAAAACAATCGCGGATACAACAAGATAATGAGTAAGTGTGATTGTGTTCATAAGTTTTTTCCTTAAACAATCTTATTTTTCATTGTAACTAATATTCTCATAAGAAACACCTTCTCGTAGGCCTACCTTAACCATTTTAAGTGAATTTGCAGGGGAACGGTTGAGCTGTTCTTTTTTGAATTGATAACGAGCACTGGAGCGTTTGCGCAATGTCAGTACAATGGCTCCGATCATAGCCACCAATAAAATGACGCCTGCAAGTTGAAAGGGGTAAAAATAATCAGTATACAAAATTTCGCCAATGGCATGTGCATTTGTTGTCGATGTGGGGATGGGCAGAGAAATGCTCTGTTGTGCTTTGGGATGGGACGCCCATACAATACCTGCCGTGATTAATTCGCCTGCAAAGATAAGGCCTACGAGGGACGCAACGAGACCATATTTTGCAATCCCTTGAGAAAGCTCGCGAAAGTTAATATCAAGCATCATCACAACGAAGAGAAAAAGAACGGCAACAGCACCGACATAAACAATAACCATGATCATGGCCAAGAGCTCTGCACCTGCCATTAAAAACAAACCAGAGGCATTTAAAAAAGCCAGGATGAGAAATAAAACAGAATGTACGGGGTTACGAGCTGCAATAACCATAAATGCAGATCCTACAAGGGTGCCTGAAAACAAGTAAAAGAAAGCACTTTGAATCATATCATTAGCCTATTTATATTTTGCATCTGCTGCAAGATTTTCTGCAATTTCTCGCTCCCATTTATCTCCATTGGCGAGAAGTTTTTCCTTGTCGTAGTATAACTCTTCACGCGTGAATGTTGAAAACTCAAAATTGGGGCCTTCTACGATTGCGTCAACAGGACAAGACTCTTGGCATAAACCACAGTAAATACATTTAACCATATCTATGTCATACCGTGTTGTCCTTCGGCTTCCATCTGGCCGTTCCTCAGCTTCAATGGTTATGGCTTGAGCAGGGCAAACTGCTTCACAAAGCTTACAGGCAATGCACCGTTCTTCGCCATTTGGATAACGTCGCAATGCATGTTCTCCTCGAAAGCGGGGGCTTAGTCGTCCTTTTTCAAAGGGATAATTAAGCGTTACTTTCTGTTTAAAAAAGTATCTTAAACTCTTTCCCATTCCCACTATAATTTCCAGGAGAGTCCATGAGCGAATAAAATGGAAAAAAGAGGACGATCTTTGATTTTTATGACCCATGAGGCCCCCATCCTGTAAATAATAAGACACCTGCAGTTAATACGACCCAAACAAGAGAGAACGGCAAAAATACTTTCCACCCTATGTGCATTAATTGATCATACCTGTAGCGTGGAAGTGTTGCACGAACCCATATGAATACGAACAAAAAGAAGCAGATTTTAAGGATAAACCAAATGTACCCAGGGATCCACGTAAAAGGTACAATGTCAAGAGGAGGTAACCAGCCCCCAAAAAACAAAATGGTTGTCATGGCACTGAGGAGGATCATGTTTGCGTATTCTCCTAAAAAGAAGAGGGCAAAAGCGAGGGAGGAATATTCCACATGATATCCCGCAACAAGTTCAGCTTCAGCTTCAGGTAAATCAAAGGGTGTTCTATTTGTTTCCGCAAGAATCGAAATAAAAAACACCACAAACATTGGGAACAAAGGAACACAAAACCACAACTTTTCTTGGGCTTGGATGATCTTACTTAAGTTCAATGAGCCTGCACACAAGAGGACAGAAATAATCACCAGGCCCATAGAAACTTCATAAGATATCATTTGGGCGGCTGAACGAAGAGCGCCCAAAAAGGCGTATTTAGAATTGCTAGACCATCCAGCAATGATAATGCCATAGACACTTAAAGAAGAAATTGCAAACAAGTACAAAATACCAACATTTATGTCCGCGAGCACAACCCCAACATTAAGAGGAATGACGGCCCAAGCAGCTAGGCTCAAACTAAAGGTGAGCACGGGTGCTAAAATAAAAAGAATCGGATTTGCATTTGTTGGAATGATTGTTTCTTTGTGAAGCAATTTGAGACCGTCAGCAATCGGTTGAAGAAGTCCAAAAGGACCTACTTTATTGGGACCACGGCGCAGCTGCATATAAGCAATAATTCTTCTTTCTGCGAGTGTTAGGTAAGCAATCGCCAAAATTAAGGGAATAACCAAGAGTAAGATTTTTCCACTTATGTAAAGTGCTGTTAGAGCGTATTCCCAAAGAGTATTAAGAATATTATTCATACTGTTCCTTTTGTTCTTGCTTAGGGAGTAGTGCTGTACAATGCGCCATTGTAGTTGAATGACGACTGATCGGATCAGTGCAATAAAAATTAGTGATGGGCAATTGAAACGCAAGTTGACTTAAAGTCTCAGGTGTTCCTAATGGAATGATTTCCCAAGGTGAAGGGGTAATCTTATCAATATTTTTAAAATGAATATTGACCTCGATTAAGCGCCTCTGAATATCCTCTCCTGTTGCGTAGGGAAGGGAGTGTCCGAGTACTTCTGATAACGCTCGAATAATACGCCAATCTTCTTTTGCTTGCCCAGGAGGCAGTATAGCCTGTGTGGTGCGCTGAGGGCGCCCCTCTGTGTTTACATACGTTGCGCTTTTTTCTGTATAAGCGGCTCCTGGAAGAATAACATCTGCACGATGGGCGCCTTTATCGCCATGATGTCCCTGATAGATGACAAATGTATTTCCCAATTCATTCATAGGAATTTCATCGGCCCCAAGAAGATACAGTGCCTTTATTTTCCCATTATGTGCAGCACCCAAGATACCAGCAGTATCAAGGCCACCTTTCTGAGGGAGGAATCCTAGATCCAACCCTCCCACACGCGCAGCGGCAGTATGGAGAACATTAAAACCATTCCAATCCTTTTGGATAAAGTTATATTCTTCAGAAATCTTTTGGCATAAATATAAAATTTCAAGACTGTCGCGTCTATTCATTGCACCTTGACCTAAGATGAGGACGGGCTTTTTTGCAGCCTTTAATTTCTTACAAAATGGATGCTTGCCATCAATAATTTCTCTAATTGTTTTGGCATACTCTCCTAAGTGTTCATAAGGATATGTTAAGTCACTTTTCGGACCAATCATTCCAATTTCGAGTTTATGAGTGAGTCCACTTTTTAAATATCTTTTCCGAATACGTGCGTTGATGAGGGGAGCTTCATAGCGCGGGTTGGTTACGATTAAGAGAATCAGGTCTGCTTTTTCTATTCCAGCTATGGTCGTATTAAATATATATGCGCTTCTGTTCCGGTTATCCCAGTGTGTTCCATCTTGACGACAATCTAAGTGAGGACTCTCAAGACTTATCATTAGATCTTTTAAAGCCATCATGGACTCACAATCTGCTTGATCTCCTGCCAGAGCAGCTATTTCCTTTCCTGATAAAGAGTCGAGATTTTTCTTAATGAATGTAAATGCATTTTCCCATGTGGTCGGAATTAATTTACCATTCTGTCTAATATAGGGTTGGTCGAGTCGTTGTTGTTTGAGACCATCATATGCGAAACGCGTTTTATCTGAAATCCACTCTTCGTTAATTTCTTCATTGAGGCGCGGCAAAATTCGCATAATTTCTCGACCCACGCTATCTACGCGGATATTGCTTCCTACAGCATCAAAGACATCGATCGTTTCTGTTTTTGTCAGCTCCCAAGGGCGACCATGAAAAGCGTAAGGCTTATTGGTTAATGCTCCCACAGGGCATATATCAATCATGTTTCCGGACAATTCAGACGTGAGAGCCTTACCCAAGTACGTTGTGATCTCCATATTCTCACCTCGACCCAAAGCTGCCATTTCCGGGACTCCCGCAATCTCATTGGCAAAACGAATGCAGCGCGTACAGTGAATACAGCGCGTCATAATAGGTTTAATAAGGGGGCCCATTGTCTTGTCTTTAACAGCTCTTTTATTTAAAGAAAACCGACTCTGCCCACGACCATATTTAAGTGTAATATCTTGTAAATCACATTCTCCCCCTTGGTCACAAATTGGACAATCTAAGGGATGATTTATGAGTAATAATTCAAGAACGCCTTCTCGTGCGTGGGTGATAAGGGGAGTGTTAGTTTTGACGACCATTCCATTGGTGGCAGGCATTGAGCAGCTTGCGACTGGTTTTGATGAGGATTCTACTTCCACTAAGCACATACGACAATTTCCAGCGATAGAGAGCTTAGGATGATAACAGAAAATAGGGATTTCAATACCTAAAGTTTCACACGCTTGCAAGACGGTAGTCCCGTCTTCAACTGTAACGTCAATTCCATTAATGGTTAGTTTCTGCATTCGGTCTTCCTTTAGCCTCCTGCCGCCAGTTGGGTTGCATCCAATATGTTAAGCCGCTCTTCGAGGTCTTTGCGAAAATGTCGTATGAGTCCTTGAACTGGCCAGGCAGCAGCATCCCCAAGAGCGCAAATGGTGTGGTTCTCAACTTGGTGGGTAACTGCATTTAAAAGATCAATATCCTGATAGTGTGCTTTTCCAGCAGCGATTCTTTCTAACGTGCGCCACATCCACCCGGTTCCTTCGCGGCACGGCGTGCATTGTCCACAACTTTCATGCATATAAAATCGTGATAGATTAGCAATGGCTTTAATAATATCAGTAGATTTATCCATGACAATAACACCGGCTGTTCCTAAACCGCTCTGTACTTCAGCTAAACTATCAAAATCCATAAGTACAGTATCACATATATCTTTTGGCAGTAAGGATACTGAAGAGCCGCCAGGTATCACTGCTTTCAGTTTATTCCATCCCCCCGAAACGCCTTTTGCATGTTTTTCAATGAGCTCCTTAAGAGGAATGCCCATTTCTTCTTCGACATTGCAGGGGTGATTGACGTGACCGGAGATACAAAATATTTTTGTGCCTGTATTGTTCTGATTGCCAAGTCCAGCAAACCACGCGGCTCCTCTACGCAATATAGTTGGAATGACAGCGATTGTTTCCACGTTGTTTATGATGGTGGGGCATCCATACAATCCAACGAGTGCAGGATAGGGTGGTTTAAGACGTGGCATACCTTTTCGACCCTCTAGGCTTTCAAGGAGTGCCGTTTCTTCACCACAAATATAGGCGCCTGCTCCACGATGAAGATATAAATCAAAATCCCATCCAGATTTTGCCGCATCTTTTCCTAATAAACCTTCATTATATGCCTCATCTATTGCTTGTTGGAGGATACGTGCTTCACGAACAAATTCTCCCCGAATATAAATATAGGCTGTATGCGCCCCGATAGCGAATGCACTCAGCAAAGCTCCTTCAATAAGCTTATGGGCTTCATAACGAATAATGTCTCTATCTTTGCAGGTTCCTGGTTCGCTTTCGTCCGCATTAATAATTAGATAGGAGGGGCGTCCATCACTTTCTTTTGGCATAAAAGACCATTTTTTCCCTGTGGGAAAACCAGCGCCTCCGCGTCCCCTAAGGCAAGAATTTGTCACCTCCTGAACGATCCATTCACGTCCTTTGGCAATAATCTTCTTTGTATTATCCCAATCCCCTCTATCTTTGGCTTCCTTTAAGAAGGGAGAGGATGTTCCAGATAAATTTGTAAAGATGCGATCTTTATCACGCAGCATTAAACATCTCCCTCATTCCCCCTCAACTTGGTTCTCAAGTGTTTTTAGTGAAGAAGATTTTTCTTCACGTAAGGGAGTTTTTCCAATGGCAAGATTTTGTAAAATTTCTTTCAATGCGACGGGAGTCAAATTTTCATAATAATCATCATTAATTTGTACAACAGGTGCGTTTACGCAAGCTCCAAGACATTCTACTTCTACTAAACTGAATTTAGTATCAGGTGTGACTTCACCTGGTTTAATTCTGAGATGTGTTTCACAGACAGATTGAAGTTCAGAACTTCCACGTAGCCAGCAAGAGATTGTTCGACAGGTCTGAATATGATATTTCCCGACAGGACTTAAATTAAACATCGAATAAAACGTTGCAATCTCATAGGCGCGAATAGCAGGCATTTTTAAAAGATGAGCGACTGCCTCGATGGCTGCTTGAGGCAACCAACCACCACATTGCCGTTGCGCAAGATCTAATAATGGAACAACGGCACTGGCTTGATGATTCTCTGGATATTTTTTCAAAATTAGCGCAACTTCTTTTTGATTTTCAGGACTAAATACAAATACCTTTAGTCCTTTATTTGCTTCCGAAGAAACATTCATTTCTTTGTCTTGTGTCATCGATCAATTTCTCCAAAAACGATATCTAAGGAACCGATGATTGCAACGATGTCGGAGAGCATATGACCTCTGGATAGAAAATCAATTGCTTGGAGAAAAGCAAATGAAGGAGCCCGTATTTTGCATCTATAGGGACGATTTGTGCCGTCAGAAATAAGATAAACAGCGAATTCGCCTTTAGGCGCTTCAACTGCAGCATAAACTTCTCCCGGCGGAACATGAAACCCTTCAGTATAAAGTTTAAAATGATGGATGAGCGCTTCCATAGATTGCTTCATCTCAGCACGCGGGGGAGGGGCTACTTTGCGATTATCAGTCATCACAGGACCCGCGGGCATTTTATCAAGACATTGGTGTATTATTTTTATAGATTCACGCATTTCTGCCATTCTAACCAAATAACGGTCATAGCAATCACCATGTTTTCCAATAGGGATATCGAAATCCATTTGATCATAAACTTCATAAGGCTGAGATTTCCTTAAATCCCAAGGAATTCCACTAGCGCGGAGCATAGGACCAGTAAATCCCCAATTAAGAGCATCATCTGGAGAAATTTTACCAATATCAACAGTCCTAAGCTTAAAAATTCGGTTTTCAGTTAATAGAGATTCAATGTCATCTATCAGTTTTGGAAATTTGTCAGCAAAAATTTTTATGTCTTCTAAAAGTCCATCTGGTAGGTCTTGATGAACTCCTCCCGGACGAACATATGCAGCATGAAGGCGCGCACCACACACACGCTCATAAAATTCCATTATTGTTTCGCGTTCTTCAAATGCCCATAAGAATGGTGTAATTGCTCCCACGTCCATTGCAAACGTTGCGATATTTAAAAGATGATTCATAATGCGTGTCAGCTCTGAATACAAAACACGAATATATTGAGCTCTTATGGGAACAGTAATATCCAAAAGACGTTCGATACCAAGAACAAATGCATGTTCTTGATTCATGGGGGAAACGTAGTCTAGCCGATCAAAGTATGGAATGGCTTGCAGGTATGTTTTATGTTCAATAAGTTTTTCTGTACCACGATGTAAAAAACCAATATGCGGATCAGCCCTATCAACAATTTCGCCGTCTAAATCCAGGACAAGCCTTAATACCCCATGAGCAGCTGGGTGCTGTGGACCAAAGTTGAGAGTTTGTTTAGTTGTCATTTTGTGACCCACGATCAGATATCATAGTTCCATCCTTTGAAGAGGAATTCGGTGTATGAGAAGAAGTTGTAGGCTCTCCTTTTAACATTCCTTCCCATGGGCTGAGGAAGTCAAAAGTTCTATAATCTTGCGGTAAACTGACGGAATCATAAACGACGCGCTTTGCTTCTTCATCATAGCGGACTTCATAAAAACCAGTTAAGGGAAAATCTTTACGTAAAGGATGCCCTTCAAAATTATAGTCTGTTAAAAGGCGCCGTAAATCTGGGTGATCAGTAAATGGAATTCCCATCATGTCCCACGCCTCACGCTCATACCAATTTGCACAAGCATAGACTCCTGTTACAGATGAAATTGGAATGGTAGCGTCGGTCGTAACTTTAATGCGTAACCGTTGATTATGAAAAATACTTAAGAGGTGGTATACAACCTCAAAACGTTGGGTGCGTTCTGGATAATCAGTAGCGCAAATATCAATGAGCTGTTTAAATTGGCATTCTTCATTGTCACGCAAGATGGTCAAGACGCGCAAAATTGAGCCCGCATAGACTGTCAAAGTAAGCTCACCATATGCCTGCTCTTTATGAATAAGATCAGGCCCTAATAAGCTTTCAATTGTAGTGGTCAAGGCTTCTAACGTAACAGCCACATAGCCTCCATTAAAATTAGTATCCTTACGTATATTTATAGGTCTTAACGAGGTATTTGTGAACCACGTTTAATCTTGTCTTGCAAAAGGGTAATGCCATACAAAAGTGCCTCGGCAGTTGGAGGACATCCCGGCACATAAACATCAACGGGAACAATTCGATCGCATCCTCGGACGACAGAATAGGAATAATGATAATATCCACCCCCATTTGCACAACTTCCCATGGAAATAACCCATCGTGGCTCAGGCATTTGGTCATAAACTTTTCTTAAGGGGGCGGCCATTTTGTTGGTCAATGTTCCCGCCACAATCATCACATCAGATTGGCGTGGGCTTGGACGAAAAAGAAATCCAAATTGATCCATATCGTACCTGCTGGCAGCCGTATGCATCATCTCAACTGCACAACAAGCAAGGCCAAATGTCATGGGCCATAAGGAGCCGCTTTGCGCCCATGAAGCTAAATTGTCCAATTTAGTAATGATATACCCTTTATTTTGGAGAGCATTAGAAACTGTCCCGAACAGCTGCTTTTCATCTCGCATGTCAGCGGGCAGAGAATTTTGAAAAGTTGAAAGTTTTGACGGCGTGATTGTTACTCCCATTCTAAAGCCCCTTTTTTCCATTCATAAATGAATCCAACGGTTAATATGCTTAAGAAGGTCAGCATTGACCAGAAGCCAAATAACCCAATTTTCTTTAATGAAATAGCCCAAGGGAAAAGAAAAGCAATTTCTAAATCAAAAATAATAAAGAGGATGGCGATAAGATAAAACCGCACATCAAAGGGACGGCGCGCATCATCAAAAACATCAAAACCACATTCATAGGACGAAAGCTTCTCTGGGTCAGGGTGTTTCTTTGCGCGTAAATAATTGAGAATTAATAAAAAAATGGATAAGGCAATGGCAAGGGAAAAGAAAATAAGGATTGGAATGTAGTTTTCTAAATAAGAAATTTGAGATTCATTCATTTTTTTATTTTCATATCCTTTATGGCTCTAACATACAAGATAACATTAGCATGGGATAAGGCATGGCACTAGGTAAAATAAATAGATGTACAAGAATTTATATACGCATTTTAGATAGGATAAAATGAGATAGGCTCACTTTATGTGCGTTTTATTCTTAGGGTGTGAGACAAGGATCTCTTGCCGTATTTTGAAAATTAAAATAGTGGATAAAAGAGGCTAAGTCAAGCAATAGAGCAGCTATACAATAAGTTTAAAGTTTCCTTTTTATCCCTTCTTGGCCTCAGTGAGCTTTCTTCCGGCTTCAGTATGCCGAGCCAAATCTTGATTGTATTCATTTAGCATTCTCAAGTACTCTGCACGCACACTTTTATATTGTTCAAAAATAGTTTTATCATGCTTACTCTCTTTTAATTTCCTTGTAAGTTCTTCGACTTCTTCTTTTTTCTTATGTAGCCCTTCCAATCTTTGGTTAAGACTATGATACATATCCATATGTTCTTCATGAGTCATTGTGACATTAGAATGATCACTTTGGGGTTCTGAACTTGCAACAGGGGGATGATCCGCCGGTGATTCTTGCGCAGGAGGACCCATTTGCGGTTCAGGGGCAATAACCGGTGTTGGTCCTTGTTCAGTGGACGTACTCGATTTTTCAATTTCATTATAATATTGTTTTAAGATTCCATTCACATCATTTATCATTTTCTGGGTTTTTGAAAGAAGGGCTTTGTTATGAGAGTCAACACAATTTGCTTGAGTCAGCAATAAGCTATTGAAAAGCAAGAGAGAGAGTGTAAATTTTCTTAAGTTTGTTGATTGCTTATAATGGTTCTTATCTCTCATTTTCTTTCTCCACATAAGTAATAAGATAATTGCTAAAAAATATTAACTATATATCATTTTACATTTAAAAGATTAACAAACATGTAATATTGATCTTTTTATAAAAAAACAGTTTTGCATATTTATTTTTTCTAAAATTATACTATATTATAAAAGGTAGTATGCTGGATTTATAGAGAGAACTTCTATGCGCCATATAAAAAGCTTACTGGAAGACTTTAGGCTCACAACCGTAGAAATCATATACCATCTTCCGGATCATCCTTCCGTGTTGCAGTCCTTTGTGTGGCAGGACTATGATCTGCCCCCCCATTTTCCCAAATTGTTGCATTTTCTTGATTTTTGGAGTCGGTCGTTGGATGGAAGGCTTCACTCGGTGCATGTTGCCTATGGAGATCATTTAGAAATCCCAAATATTAAACACGCCGCTTTTCTTGAAAAAATTCATTAAGATGTAACCAAAGATACTCTATTCCCTGGGTGGCGTTGGATACGATTTTGCAATTCCCATTCAAGCATAAGGGTTAGAATTGTCTGCGGTGGTACAGCATGACGTTGAATAAGAGAGTCAAGTAAAATAGGGGTTGGGCTTAAATCTTCTAGTAAATCCGTCTCGAGACTATTCCAATCTGTAAACACCCGAGTTTCATAAGGCAAAGAACTCAAAGCACGTGAGTCAGATATATTGAGCTCTCCTAGTACATTCAAGACATCTTGGGCTGTTTCAACCAACGCTGCGCCTTCTCTGATGAGATTGTTAGTCCCTCTGCAGCGTGGATCAAGCGGTGAGCCGGGCACGGCAAACAATTCTCTCCCTTGCTCAAGAGCCATACGAGCGGTGATCAAAGAGCCTGATTTCAAAGCCGCCTCAATGACAATGAGTCCTCTGCTCAATCCAGATATTAAGCGATTCCGGCGGGGAAAGTGACTGGCGTCTGGAAAAAGACTGAGAGGCATTTCAGAAATAATGGCACCCGCATGGGTAATCTCATGGTACAACTTTTCATGTTCTGGGGGAAAAACAACATCGACACCCCCAGCAATAACCGCAATGGTGCCAGTTGATAAGGCACCTTGATGAGCGTAGCGATCAATACCACGAGCAAGTCCTGATGCGATTTTCCACCCACTTTTCCCTAAATCTACAGCCAAACGTTCAGCAAATTGGCGGCCATTTAAGGAGGAATTTCTGGCGCCCACAATCCCAAGCGTTGAGTTATTAAGAATAGACACTTGTCCATAAACACTGAGTAATGGCGGGCAATCAGGGAGGGGGCGTAATAACTGCGGAAAGTCTGGTTCATTGGCGGCTAAAAGGAACAGCTTCTTTTTCTGGTGGCTTAGGAATTCTTTCTCCACTTCATTTTCAGAAGCGATGCTGTATTTATGAAGACCCTGCTTTGTAAAATTTGATAAGGCAACAAGGGCTTCTTGAGCAGATCCATATCTGTTGAGCAATTGCCAAAAAGTGATGGGACCAACTTTTTTGCTGCGAATAAGTCGCAACCAGGCAAGTTTATTCTCATCAGTTTGAACCATGTTCACCTATCCGGTTTGGGTTACCTTTTTTTCAACGGTATCAGGTTTTTTCGGCGGCAATTTTACTTCTATGTACAGCTCTTTTAAGCGTTCTGGTGGAATGGGTGAAGGAGCCTTCATCAATAAATCTTGAGCTTGCTGGTTCATAGGAAATGCAATAACTTCTCGTAAGTTTGGTTCATCTGCAAGCAACATCACAATACGATCAATCCCAGGTGCACATCCACCGTGAGGAGGTGCTCCGAAACGAAACGCGCTCAGAAGACCACCAAAGCGCTCTTCCACCTCACTTTGCGGGTAACCAACAATTTCAAAGGCTTTAAACATAACATCAGGCAAATGGTTTCGAATAGCTCCGCTGCACAGCTCTACACCATTGCAGACAATGTCATACTGGTAAGCTTTAATGGTAAGCGGATCCTGCGTCATTAAAGCCTCGAGGCCTCCTTGTGGCATAGAAAATGGGTTATGACTAAAGTCAATTTTCCCTGACTCTTCATCCTTTTCATACATAGGATAATCCACAATCCAACAAAAACGAAATGCGTCCTTTTCAACAATATTTAAGTCTTGAGCAATTTTTGTGCGTGCAAGGCCTGCTAACTTGGCTGCACCTGTCGGCTTATCACAGACAAAGAAAACTGCATCTCCTTCGCCGACATTGGCCACAGACTTTAGCTGTGCCACTCTTTCATCGTCAAGAAACTTTGCGATTGGGCCTTTTGCACCGCCTTCTGAGAATGTTATATATCCTAAGCCAGGGGCTCCTAAGTCGCGTGCCCAGTCATTGAGCTTATCAAAGAAGCTGCGGGGCTGTGCCGCTGCTTGTGGTGCAGGAATTGCGCGCACTATTGCTCCGTCATCTATAGCTTTTTGAAAGACAGAAAACCCAGATCCCTGAAAGACATTTGTCACATCACTAATGATAAGAGGATTGCGTAAATCCGGCTTGTCAGAACCGTACTTTAGCATAGACTCTTCAAAAGGAATCCGTGGAAAGGGAGGAGGGGTTACGATACGTCCGGCAGCAAACTCTTGGAATACACCATAAAGGACGGGCTCTGTTGCGGTAAATACATCTTCTTGTGTTACAAAGGACATTTCAAGGTCCAATTGATAGAATTCTCCGGGAGAACGATCAGCCCGAGCATCTTCATCACGAAAACAAGGGGCGATTTGAAAATAGCGATCAAATCCAGCCACCATCAAAAGTTGTTTAAACATCTGAGGTGCTTGAGGAAGGGCATAGAAATGCCCTGGATTTAACCGACTGGGAACGAGAAAGTCACGCGCACCTTCAGGTGAGGAAGAGGTGAGAATGGGGGTTTGAAATTCCATAAAACCCTGCTCAATCATAAGGCGGCGTATTGAAGAAATGATAGCTGAGCGCAAGACAATATTCCCATGAAGCTTTTCTCTACGTAAATCAAGAAATCTGTATGTAAGACGTGTTTCTTCAGGAAATTCTGCATTGCTGTTGACTTGAAGAGGAAGCATCTCAGCTTGAGATTGAAGAAGAACATTTTCAATTTGAATTTCTATATGCCCAGTTGGCATTTTATCATTGATGGTATCGGGTGTGCGTTGAACAACTGTGCCTGTTAATGTAATAACGCTTTCGTTGCGTACTGACTCTGCCTTTGGAAAATCTGGACTATCCACATTAATAACACATTGGGTCAACCCATAATGATCTCGCAAATCAATGAAGAGTAAATTACCGTGGTCTCGTTTCCTATGAACCCAACCAGATAAACGAACTTGTTGGCCTACATGTAATGGGCGTAAATCGCCGCAAGTATGTGTTCTATATGGATGCATATAAACCTCAATTTAGCAGTTTTATTAGGGGCATGCAGAAAAAATATCTGTCTTCCTCTTAATCATTAAGAGCCATAAAAAGTCTTCTGTTGTCAAGAAAGGTTCACTAATCTATGGAAACAAGCTCAACTTCAAAAATCAAATTTGAATTGGGAGGAATGGACTGTCCAGCCCCGCGTTCTCCGTACCCTAAAGAAGCAGGTATATGCAAACGACGCTTGCCGCCGACGGCCATCGTCAAAAGACCTTCATCAAAGCCAGGAATAACTTGGCCGACCCCAACCATAAACTGAAGTGGTGTCCCTCGATCATAAGAACTGTCGAATTGTGTTCCATTCTCGAGACTTCCCTTATAATGAACACTCACTGTTTGTCCTTTTTGTGGGGTTGTCCCGTCGCCAACTTGAACGTCAACATATTGAAGTCCTGATGATGTGGTAATTGTTTGAGTCATATATGGTTTCTTTCATTGTAAATATTAATGTTGCACAATGTCATATTTTGAATGAAGAAAACAAGAGGTAATTTGGGATTTTTTCTTAAATTTATCACATTCCAAATGCTTTAAATTAAAACATCGGTTTGTTCTTGCAACTTTCTGATCACTTATAGTACAAAATAGGTAGGAAAACAAAGCAAATTATAAGAATTATTGCCCAATGACACATTATACAGTTGCAGCACTTTATAAGTTTGCTGATTTGCCTGACTTTCAAGATAAGATTATACCATTAAAAATCTTGTGCACAAAGCATAAGGTCAAAGGAACTTTGTTGCTTGCTGCTGAAGGCATTAATGGAACTATTGCTGGTTCTCGTGAAGGTATAGCTGCTGTTTTAGACTTCATTCGTTCCGATGTACGATTTAAGGATTTAGAGTATAAGGAATCCTTTGCAACTGAGCAGCCTTTCTACCGCATGAAAGTGCGTCCTAAAAAGGAAATTGTCACATTGGGACTGCCCGAAATTAGCCCCACTAAAAAAGTAGGAACATATGTGTCAGCTGAAAAATGGAATGAACTGATTTCAGATCCCAATGTCGTTGTGATAGATACGCGAAATGATTATGAATATAAGGTTGGAACATTTCGGGGTGCCCTAAATCCAAAAACAGACACGTTTAGACAATTTCCTGAATTTGTAAAACAAAATTTGGACCCTTCGCGTGCTAAAAAGGTAGCAATGTTTTGCACAGGCGGTATCCGGTGTGAAAAAGCATCTTCATATATGCTTGAGCAAGGTTTCGAAGAAGTTTACCACTTAAATGGTGGAATTTTGAAATACTTAGAAAACATTAAAGAAGAAAATAGCCTTTGGGAAGGGGAATGTTTTGTCTTTGATAACCGCGTAACGGTTAAGCATGGCCTTGAAGAAGGCGATTTTGAGTTGTGCCACGGGTGCCGGAATCCGATCTCTCAAGAAGATAAAAAATCGCCCTACTATGTGGAAGGTGTTACGTGTCCTCAATGTTTTAAAGAAGCATCCGGAAAAAAAATACGCCGCGCCTCTGAACGTCATCGTCAAATACTTATTGCTAAAGGGCGCAATCAAAAACATATTGGTAGCCGTTAAAAGTATTTTTGTATATCTATGAACTTTAGAGAAAAAATATACTTGCTAAAGACTCCTTAATAATGCTAGCAGTCTTATTTAAATAAAAAAATTTAATTATTTACAGAAGAAAGTTACAGGAGGTTATTAAATCGTATGAAGCATTTACTTTATTTTCTGTTTTTCTTAATTGTTTGTTCCTTAAAATTAAATGCAAACGATGACTACCGTCCCGAAGCATCCACAGAAGAACTTAGGCATATAATGGCTCCTGTATTACCAGGTGTGCCGCCCTATGATGAGAAAGGGGACTTAGTAAAATATTCAGATAGCATTTCTTCTCATTTTAGCGCGAGGAGTCTCAGTAACGATGCATTGAGTCCGAACAAATTTTTACAACTTCCCGTAGACCTTGTACTTTACCTTCTCCAATTTGTTGATGTCTTGCCGCTCCATCGGTTTGGAACTACATGTAAAACTTTTCATTCTTTAATTCGAGCTGAAGGTCTTATCTTAAATGACTATTGTTTACAGGGCCTTAGACCGTTTGCCATGCCACTCGATGTTCTTGTACGTAAAACTAAAAATTCAAAAGATGGTATCCTTAGGCTTCTAAGTAACACAAGCGTTTCTCTCGATCAGGTGTTAGCATGGTTTGGTGAACCCTATTTGCAAGTTGTTCGCAATCGATTGGGTACGCTTCCTGACCAACTTGAAGATAAGACAGAAGAAGAGCTTGCTGAGCTTTATCCTCTAATTAGGCTAAACATGGCATTAACAGCTCCTGCAGCTCGTATTAACTTAATTGCAATGTCTGAAAATGTTGATCAGATAAAGCCTTTAACTTTTACGAGAGTGCTTCTTATTAATGATGTTTTTCCTATAGTAGGTATCAATATATTGTATCGGGTTTTAGGTTGGTTAGATGATGTGTCTACTACTTTCGTAAAGAGTCATCATAAGATAGATTTAGGTATCAATCTTCTTTCTCGTGGGTTTCACGTTGCAGATGTTAATCATCGCTTAAATGTACGTGCAGCTTTAGGAGTAAGACCAGATGCGCAAAGTAAAGAGATAGCACTTAAAATCATTCAGTGGTGTTGTGATCATCTCTTTGATTTTGAGAACGCTCATCGATTAGTGATGGATGCTGAAGCATTGGGACGGCCTGATTTGGCTTTTCAAATTGTTAATAAGCTCATCGATTTACCAAATACTGAACAGTATCAATTCTCTAAATGTAGAATTTTTCCACGCTATGTAGATGACAAACGTGTGCGCTTTAAAATTCACCGATTCGCTCGCGAATTGAGCGGCGGATGGCAAAACCTTCCCACCAACCTTTATGGTGATGCCGCTCGCCTGTTCACTGCAACGGGCTTTCCCGAACAGGCTGATGCAGCCTTGATGGCGTGGTATAGCGTGTTAGAAGATCCCGAACATTCGAGAGCAGCTGTCTATGCTATGTCTCTCGAGGATGCGTTGTATTTTTGGGAGCATAAAAATGACGAGAATGCTTTGAGACAACTTACTCGTCAATTTGTTGCTGAGCCTAAATCAACTACCTTTTTTAGAGAATTAATAGATCGGTTGTACGCTCTAAATATTCATAGAGTTGCTTTGATTGCCGGTTTAAAAGAAGCAATAGAATTAGTAACAAGTATGCCAAGCATTTCACGAAATGATATTAATTACCCTTTCATGGAAGTTCTCTTTAAGCTCGCATCAATTGAAAAAGAAAGAGGAGGGGATGTCGCGTATCTTAAGCAGCAAGGCGATAAACTTTATAAATTGATGCAGAATCTTGGTGTAAATATGCTAGATGAAATAAGTTTAGCCATTTTATATTACCATTTAGGGGAAAAGGAACCCTGCCAAACACATTATCAAAGGTGGTGTACGACCTTAGGACAGGAAGTACAGGGAAGACGGTTGAATATTCCTAGATTTTTAGAAATGCTATCGTTGCCATTAGAATCCGTATTAGAGAATCTAGACCCTTTCCTGGTTATTGATCTCTATTTAAAAAATGAAAAAGATAGAGGCGATGATGATTGGCCTGAAGATTTATTTGTTGAAGTTATGAATAATACGGAGACTGATATATAGGGCCTGAAGGTTTTCAGAGGAAAACAGGCAAGCTACTGATTCACAACAAGTTTTTGTGGAGTTTCTGTGGATTCACTTAAGTATTTCAACGTAACGCTTGGCTTGGGAATGGATAACAGCAAATTAACCTGAGCAGAGAGCTTCTCAGGGTCACTACTACTGTAGAAATCGACTTTTCCAGCTTCGTTTGAAATATTAATGATTTTTTTATTATATAATTCCTGGGAGACTTTTTTAGCCATATGTTCTGCAGGATCTATGAATTCTGTACTTTCTGGCAGGACTTGCTCAATCGTTTCTGCAATAAGGGGATAATGTGTGCATCCATAAATCAAAGTATTTAATTCGCGTTCACTAAATATTCTCAAGTATTCAGTAGTATTTCTAATTAATTCTGGTCCAAAAATATGCCCATTTTCTATTAATGGAACAAAATTTGGACAGCTAATACTGTGAAATTCGCCTTTAAAGCCAGCTTTTACTATAATATTTTCATGCATTTTGCTTCTGACAGAGGCTGGCGTTGCAATAAGGCCTATGCGTTTATTTAAATGATTATTAAGAATTGTTTCAATCATTGGGTAAATGGTCCCGATCACCGGAATGGAAACGTCTTCTGCAACAGTATCCAGCGCGATTGCTGAGCTGGTGTGGCAGGCTGCAACAACGAGTTTTACCCCCACTTCATTTTGCATCCAACCGATGATTTTTCTAGCATAATCAATAATTTGTTCAGGAGTTTTTTCTCCATAGGGGAGATGAGCCGTATCAGCAAAGTAAACAAAATTCTCGTGCGGTAAGACAGTCTGCAACTTTTTTAAAACTGTCAAACCACCAATTCCACTATCAAAAACCCCAATGGGCTGCCGTTCCATCATAGCTTAAGCCTCGTTGTTTAGGGGAGTGTTAACATAGCGTGTCCAATGAAATTTGACGCGATTTTGAACACCTGTCAAAAGGTCATAGGCTGAATTGTCTGTAAATTGAGCCACTTCTTCAATAGGAAGGTCGTTCCCCCATAAAATCACAGGGTCTCCCACTTTCGCTTCTGGACAAGCGGTTAAATCTACCGCAGTCATGTCCATAGAGACACGACCAATTAATTTACACTTTGAATTATTCACTAAAATGGGTGCTCCATCTCGCGTGGTGCGCGGATAGCCATCCCCATAGCCAAAAGCGATAATTCCAACGCGTAAATCCTCAGGGCATGTGTAGCGCGCTCCATATCCAATGGGGGAGCCTTTTGGGAGATTTTTTATAGCTATCAAGCTCGTTTGTAAGGTCATAACAGGTTTTAAATTGAGGTCTTGGGCGGTTTTACCTAAGAAGGGAGAAGCTCCGTAAAGAGCAATGCCAGGGCGAATATAATTATAATGGCTCTTGGGATATTGAAAAACACCAGCCGAATTACAGAGGCTATATTCTGTATTGGTTGGAATTTTTTTAATAAAAGCATTAAAAATATCAATTTGCTTTTGATTTAAGGAGTTATCAGGCTCATCTGCACAGGCAAAATGTGACATAATGCGAATGGGTTTGGCAATTTGACGACTCTGAGAAAGCTGTTGATAAAACTTCTCCGCTTGGTTTGGATCAAACCCTAGTCTTCCCATACCCGTATCTACTTTTATCCACGCTTGGATGGGCAAGGGGCAAGATAAGTTGGCTAGCCACTGGAGTTGCACTTCCTCATGAAATACAACATGAAACCCTTCTGTTGAGGCAAGGAGCAGTTCATTGGGCTCAAAAACTCCCTCTGCCAAGATAATTGGAATTTGAATCCCGACCTTACGGAGGGCGAGTGCCTCATCAATGGAAGCAACCCCCAGCATATCAACGTTTTTCTCAAGGCGAGCAGAAACTGAGCGTAGTCCATGCCCGTAAGCATTTGCCTTTACCATAGCAATGATCTTTGAATGAGGTGCTTGCTTCTTTATAACACTCAAGTTATGAAGAAGATTTTCCGTCGATAAGATAGCAATTGCAGCACGACTCATGATAAATTGTGGCTCTTAAAATAAGGTATCTAATATCCTATAGGTACAAGGTAAACCCCCCATATTCAAGAAAATTAAAAGGGGGATATGCATTTACAAATAGAATGCTAATGTATGGTTCTCACCTCATGGGGAGAATCCAATGAAAAGAGAGGAATTGCAACGTCAAAGCTTTCTCCCCCATCGATCTGCATTTTGTAACTCCCTACCATGATTCCAGAAGGAAGTGTGAGAGTGACACTGCTGGTATATTCAAAGTTCTCACCCGGACGAAGAATGGGTTGCTCTCCGATAACACCTCCGCCGCGCACTTCTTGGATACGTCCCAAAGCATCCGTAATTTTCCAATAACGGGATATAAGCTGAAAAGCGTGGCTCCCCTTATTCTCGATGCAAATATTATAGGCCCATACGAAAACATTATCGACTGGCCGTGATTGGTTTTTAAGATATATTGGCAAAACAGATACGCTGACTGCGTGTGTCGTTTGAGTATAGGTTGGTTCGGACCCCATTTACTGACTCCTCTTTAATCTAAGATTACTTTAGCAGTTTTTTTGGTATTTGAAAATTATTCATGTTTTATAAATTAAAAACTCTGAAAAAACAGGTATTTCCTGTAAGAACAGCTCTCAAAAGGTAATTTATATAAATATCCCCCCTTGACAGACTAAATAAGATTTAAAGAAGGATGTTACTTCATTTTTTTGTACGGAATTATGACAACTATTGCTATAGTGCATAAAAGAAATTGTTTTTTTAACAAGAAAGGCGCCCTAATGTCAGAGAAATTTGATGAATTTTTAGAAGAAGTTGTAAAAGACATTCGCCAAGAGAAACTGCTTAATCTTTGGAAGCAATATGGTAAGCAAATTATCGGGGGCGTGGTTGGCATCGTCATTTTCATTGCTGGCTATAATTTTTGGGGACATTATGAGCAGAACAAGCGGATCCAGATGGCAGAAAAACTTATAGCTGCCCAGAACTATATTGCTCAAGGCGAAGCAGACAAAGCTTTGGTCCTCTTAAATAATTTATCATCAGAATCTGGCAATACTTATCCTTCTCTTGCTCTTTTTCAAAAGGCAGGTCTTCTGTTGCAAGACGGGCCAAAGACACATCAGACTGATGCAATTACCATTTATCGTCAATTATCAGCCAATAAAAAATTAGATCCTTTGTGGCGTGATTTAGCAACCTTATTGTCCGTCATGGTGAGTATTGATCAGCCAGAATCAAAAGCCGAAGATTTATTATCCCAAATAAGCACACTGACAACTGAAAAAAATCCCTGGCGCTACCTTGCTCAGGAGATGAAGGGTGTTCTTCTCCATAAAAAGGGAGAAAAAGCTCAAGCAGCTGAAGTCTTTGCTAAGTTAGTACAAGATAGCCATACACCTGCAGGTATCTCCATTCGTGCTCGATTAATGGCACAAATTGTGTCTTCTGGTGTGAATGAATAAATATTTTAAATTAAGGTGAGAAACGAGAGAAAGTATGATTCAGAAAATGAAAAACATTTATTTATTAGCATATGTCACTGGTGCAGCTATTTTACTAACTGGCTGCGATACCTTTAAAGAAAAAGTTATTTTGAGTGGCAAGCGTGAAAATATTTTGTCCATCGATACCACGATACTGCCGGACCCAGAAGTCGAAAAATTACCCATTGTGCTTCCTCCAAATGAAAAAAATAGAGATTGGCCACAAGCTGGTGGCAATCCCTATCATTTAATGCCAAATTTAGCGCTCGATAAACCGCTACAGGAAACATGGCGCACAAGCGCTGGATCCGGAGCCAGCGAAGATCATCGCTTAACGTCTGGACCTATTGTAGGGGATGGTTATGTTTATGCAAGTGATGCTATGGGCAATGTTACTGCAGTCAACATTAAAGACGGATCAATTGCATGGACTGTTAATACTTCTCCCGAGGAAAACACATCTGAAGCCATGGGAAGCGGAGTTGCCTTTGATAACGGAACTGTTTTCTGCGCCTCAGCGTTTGGTGAACTCCTCGCCCTCAATGCTAAAGATGGAAAAGTTATCTGGCGTAAATCTTTAGGCGCCCCCTCCCGTGTGTCTCCAACGATTCGAGACGGAAAAGTATATGCTTTAACCATCAATAATGAAGTGCAGGTTTACACAACGAAAACGGGTGATAAGGTGTGGAATCATGCAGGCATTTCAGAGGCAGCAGGAATTTTGGGAGGAGCAAGCCCTGCGATAGCAGACGGTATCGTGATTGCTGCTTATTCTTCAGGAGAAGTATTTGCCCTTCAAAGCAATACAGGTCAAATACTCTGGAATGATCTTTTAAATCCTGCTTTACGAATAGATTCAGTTGCAAGTATTGCCCATATCCGCGCACGTCCAGTCATTAGTGGCAATACAGTTTACATTGTGAGTCATGGAGGCCAAATGGTTGCCTTTGACCTTAAAACAGGAAGTCGTTTATGGCAGCGTGAAGTTGGTGGAATCAGAAGTCCTGCTGTAATAGGAGATTCAATATTTGTTGTCTCAAATGACTCCGAATTAGTTTGTATGAAAAAATCAACAGGACAAATCCATTGGGCAGTTCCCTTACCAAAGACCGATAATGATAAAAAAGCTGTTCTGTGGGCTGGGCCAATTGTTGCCGATGATTCCTTGGTATTGACAGGATCAAACGGCCAATTACTTTTTGCATCTGCCAAAAACGGTAAAACAATGAAAGTTCTTGATATGCCAAGTGGTTCGAGCATATCTCCGATTGTTGCAAATGGTGCTCTCTATGTTTTAACTGACGATGCTTATTTAGTAAAATATTCAAGCGAAGAAAAGAAATAGCGATTGGACAGATGTCTCAAAAAATGGGCTCCTTTACTATTGCGATTATCGGTCGCCCAAATGTTGGAAAATCGACATTATTTAATCGCCTAGTTGGCAAACGACTGGCTCTTGTTCATGATCAGCCGGGCATGACGCGGGATCGACGTAAAGGGCAGGGGCATCTTTACGATTTAAGCTTTACAATTGTTGACACTGCAGGTTTGGCTGATCCGAATGTCTCTCAGCTTACGGATGCAATGAGAGAGCAAACGCTTCTGGCTATTAAGGAAGCAGATCTTCTTTTATTTGTCGTGGATGGGCGTGAAGGATGTACGCCTTATGATCAAGAGTTAGCAAATCTTTTAAGAAAGCAAAAAAAGCCTATCATCGTTTTAGCTAATAAATGTGAAGGGTCTCAAAACCACTCAGGCGTATCTGAGGCTCTTTCTTTAGGACTAGGGGATGTTATTCCTCTTTCAGCCGAACATGGAGAAGGTCTTACAGAGTTGTATGAGGCTTTGCAGCCTTATATTTCTGTTTCAGATGACCCAGTTTCGGAGCAAAAAGAATCACAAAAGCCTCTTCTCCTTGCCATTGTTGGCCGTCCTAATGTAGGAAAATCTACACTCATTAATCAATTGATTGGAGAAGATCGCCTCCTCACAGCGGATATGCCAGGTGTCACACGGGACGCAATTTCAATTGATTGGAACTATCAAGGACATTCTATTCGGTTAATGGATACGGCAGGCATGCGCAAAACCAGTCGTGTTACTGCTTCAGCAGAACGTCTCGCAGTTATGGATACTCAAAGAACAATTCAATTTGCTGAAGTTGTGGTCCTTATAATTGACGCAACTATGCCATTTGAGAAGCAAGATTTAAACATAGCCAGTGATGTTATAGAAGAGGGACGAGCTTTAGTTTTAGCCTTAAACAAATGGGACAAAGTCAAAGAAAAAGATAAAACCATGAAGGAGATTCAGAGAATCCTAGACATTCAACTGACACAAGCTCGTGGAATACCATGTATTCCAATTTCAGCTATTCATGGAAAAAATTTGGACCGACTGTTAGGAGCTGTTTTTCAGATTTATGAATATTGGAATCAGCGGCTGCCCACTGCTAAGCTTAACCAATGGTTACAATATGTCACAGCTCACCATCCTCTTCCTGCTGTTGCGGGTCGGCGTATTCGTCTGAAATACATGACACAGGTAAAGACGCGACCTCCAACTTTTGCTTTGTTTGCAAATCAAGTTGGAGACCTCCCCACCTCTTATATTCGTTATTTGATCAATCAAATGCGTCAAGATTTTGACTTACCAGGAGTGCCTCTACGTATGTATGTTCGTAAAGGTAAAAATCCTTATTCAGGAAAAAATTAATCGTTCTTTTTTAATTCCATTTTGCAAATAAGAGAAAACTAATTATTACCTTGTAGAGCGTTATTGAAAAGGGGTAAATATTTATATTAAAACGATCATTTTTTGAGAAGGAAAAAGAAATGACTCAGAAGTTTTTGTTTTCGATTATTTTTATAGTTTTCTCTTCTTTCCATAATCAACTCCATGCTTCTGATGATGATCTCTTAAAGGATAATCGCAATAATATTCTTGGCCATTTGGAAACGCACCATGGTCACTTTTTTGACTTTAAGGATAATTCTTTTCCAACTACACCGCTTGAATGCCTAACGTCATCCAACATAGAAAGAGATTTTGTACTCAGGAATGAGGACCCTCAAAAAATATCTCATTTTATGAGAAGATGTTCTCTTTTAATTATTAGATTTACGACGGGACAGAATACCTTCACCTCTCTTCCTCAAATAGTTCATTTGGCTGATGCGTTTAATGAAGCGGCAACGTTTTGCTCTTTGTGGACCTACCCTTTGCAAGATTTATTCCTCTATACCAAAAATTATCTTTTAAGTTTACAGAAACTACAATTGGATGGAAGCGGGGAATATCTCGTTCATGTTAAAGGATATTTACAACCGCTTATGCTTAATGATTCCGAAGCGCTCTGGGTGCAAGACGTGGACCAGATAGAGATCAACCTTTTTTATATATTTTTGTTTGATCCTCTTGCTCGCTTAGCGGAACCTTTATCTCAAAAGTTAATTCACCTTCAGAAAATTGAAATCGCACGACATTATTTGAAACATATTATTCTTGGGCTAGATCTAGGAGAGCGAGGAGAGCAAGATCAGGCAAAAAAACTTAAAAGAATTCTCAGATCAATTTCTTCTCAACACAGGAAGCACAATGTAAAAATAACTCGTTCTGGAAAGATAGGAAGTTGAGTATGTTCATTAAGGCATATAAAGAAATTTGGGTATATGCAATTCTGGAATGGAGAGTTTCTAATGTATAAAGTCCTATCCGTATTCATCTTAGTGAAAATGATTTATCTCAGCTTTTCTTCTTTGGCAGCAGAGCAAGCAGCAAAGGATTCATTCCAGCAAAATAATTTAAAAGATATTCAAAGTCATTTGCATGAACACCCAGAAAACTTTTTTCACTATGATGGAGAAATGCATCCTCGAACTCCTTTAGCCTGTCTAACCACAGAAAGAAAGCAGGGAGTTCTCGAACTGAGTGATGAAGATGCTGCTATATTGTCATTTTTTATTAGAGATTCAACATATCTTATTTCATATTTGACAACTGTATCTATAAAATTTTCTCCTAAAGAATTGGACCATTTGCGCACTATATTTCGCTTGAGTACAGAGTTTTGTATAGCATGGGATTACCCTTTGAAAGATGTGTTTTCGTATGCAACCGAAAATCTTGGCTCGCTACAAATGGGTACATTTTATGGAGAGGGCGAATTTACAAAGTGGGTCGTAAATTTTTTATCTCCTTTCACGATAAGAATGGGCTCCCAGATTTTAAAAGCATCGGCTGATGTCTTAGAGCTTAATCTTTTTTATATGGAATTATTAGACACACAGGCCAAGTTGGCTATACCTATTTCTTTGGCACTAATTAAATTACGCAGAGCTGAGGTTGCTACTCACCATTTGAAATCTATTTGTTGGTGGTTAGAACTCAGGAAAGAACCTCGACCAAAGCTTTGGAATTTTATAACACTCATGTCACAATTAACACAGCCAAACACCTCCAGATTGACAAGAATAAAGCACTTCCTTAATGGAAAAAAATCACTTCACAAAAATTAATTGACCTCTAAGGAGATTCTATATTGTTTAAGTTGACTGTATTTTCAATTGCATTTTTATGGGGCATAGGGGCTTGTAATGTTTTGAGTGCTGAGAAAGCTTTAAACAAAGAACAGTTTGCTCTTGTAAAAAAAATTTTCCACGCAGATGCTAATTTATTTTCTGTAAAGCCTCCCGAATTTCCAGAAACCCCATTTACTTGTCTAACCTTTATTAAAGATAAAAAAGATGATGAGAGAAAGAAAGCTGTCTCTTATTATATAAGAAAAGCCTTGCACCAAATTACCTTCTTTAATACTGGCACAACTCCTTCCTTTATTCCCCAAAAAATGAGTAAGGCTTTTACATTATGTGCCCAGTTTTCTGCTGCATTTAACTATCCCTGTAGAGAATTATTTTTCCAGGTAAGCAATAAAATAAAGGAAGGAAGCGTTCTAAACAAGCCAAAGTTAGAACTTAATTATGGCACTTCTTCTTCTACGGGTGCGTCCCCTCCTGAATTTAGATCGAGTGATATTTTTTCTGATGAAATTAAAAGCTGCATAAACGAATTACCTCAAGATGTAGGGACTGAAATAGATAAATTAGAAGTTAGACTCCTGCTTTTAACGAGGTCAGGAATTGAATATGAATATCCATCCTCAGTTGTAAGTCGGCTTCAAGAATTGAATCGAGATGATTTAACAGAACCTTATACAGCATTAGCAGATGAAATAAATTGCTTTGTGAATATAGATTTCGCATTAGTAAAAGATCTTCTTCCATCTGTTAACGCACCCACGGACTTATTAGTTTCCGATGCTTCTCCAAATAGAATGAGAAAGAAAGTAAAATTAATAAAGAAACAAAGGCTTCCTAACTCCTAACTCTCCCTTACCCCTTGCTCTTCCGTATACCTCTCCCCTTGTGGGAGAGGTCGTAAGTCAGGCATAGCCTGGCGAACGGGTGAGGGGTATACGCATTAAATTCTTTTTCTCATGGGCAATTTAATAATTTGACTTTTGTAATGGGCATCTCTTAATACTCTTCCTGCTAGCGCGTTTTTAAAAACACTTAGGTAAACATTTGGACACTTTGAACAGGCTCCTCGTTGCGAGGCATTCTCTTTTTGTCATTGCCAGGAGCGTATGCAACGAGGCAATCCATGTATTCATAGATACCTTCAGTTAATTAAATACATGGATCACCACACTCCCTAAGGTTGCTCGTGATGACATGAAGGTGGTCAAAGTGCTCACCTAATGAGGTTGTTTAATGTCCTCAGTTTTTTTAATAAGGAAGATAAAAATGTCTTTATAATTTTTTATTGTATCACTCGCTACTCCTGAAGAATAAAGGATCATAAACGTCGACATCACTGATCCACAAGTCCTTCAACAAATGTATCCCCATTTGCGTCCGCATCGGCTCTGCGTGCATTGCTTCAAATTTGAAGCTCACTTTAAGAGCCCAAGTTTTATAGCAAGATCACGCCTATCTATCCGCAAGGATAGCTGTTAACTCGCATCCTTAATAACCTTAAGGAAGCGCTCTCTCCTACCGACTAACAAGTCGAGTTTGGAGCCTTCCGGTGCGGACACCAATGGGGATACAGAAAGCGAAAGAAAAAAGCAAAAAAGGAAGAGAGAAGGCGAGGAGTCTACTTCACGTCATTTCGAGGCCAAAGGCCGTGGCAATCCATGTATTAATAGTACATGGACTGCTACACCGCGCTCTCAGTGACACACTCTTTATAATATACATCACCCTTGTAGGAGAGGTCATGGCGAAGCCATGGGTGAGGGGGAATTTTGTTTTAAGCTGCGTACCGTCTTTTGACGTAATCGATGAGAAGTTCCTTGAACTCATCAGCAATGTGGTCTCCACGCAATGTGTGTGTTTTTGCACCATCCATAAATACAGGAGCAACTGGGTTTTCACCGTTCCCTGGGAGGCTAATGCCTATATCAGCGTGCTTGCTTTCACCTGGGCCGTTCACAATACATCCCATCACGGCTAGATTTAAGTTCTCAACACCAGGATAATGTTTTCGCCATGCGGGCATTTGTTCTCTTACAAAGTCCTGTATTGTTTGAGCGAGCGTTTGGAAATAGGTACTAGTGGTACGTCCACATCCTGGACACGCTGATACTTGGGGAGCAAATGAACGTAATCCCATGGTTTGGAGTATTTCTTGACACACGATAACTTCTCGCTCACGCGCTTCATCAGGCGTCGGAGTTAAGGAGGCCCGAATAGTATCCCCAATACCTTCTTGGAGGAGAACACTAAGTGCTGTTGATGTAGCAACAATGCTTTTAGACCCCAGACCTGCTTCAGTAAGACCAAGGTGGAGCGCATAATTTGATTGGCGAGCAAGCTCACGATAAACAGAGATAAGGTCTTGGACGCGGCTTACCTTAGCCGACAAAATAATTTGATCAGGTCGCATACCAACATGTTCAGCACGTTGAGCGCTTGTTAATGTAGAAAGAACTAAAGCTTCTCTAAGAATTTCATCAGCCGAGCGCGGAGATGCAGATTTACCATTTTTATCCATGAGTCCTTGAGCGAGATCCTGATCAAGGCTTCCCCAATTTACGCCAATACGGATAGGTTTGTCATAGGCCAGTGCCGTTTCAACCATCATATCAAATTGTTTGTCACGTTTTTCGCCAAATCCTACATTCCCTGGGTTAATGCGATACTTTGCTAAGGCTTGGGCACAGTCTGGGTAATCTTTTAAGAGACGATGACCATTGAAATGGAAGCATCCCACAAGAGGAACATCAAGCCCGGCTTTTTCGACTAACTCCCGAATTTTTGCCACATTTTGTGCTGATTCAGGACGATCAACCGTAATACGCACAATTTCTGATCCTGCCTTAGCCAAGCTAATGACTTGATCTGCTGTTGATTTCGCATCTGCAGTGTCTGTATTTGTCATTGATTGTACAAGGATGGGGGCGTCACCACCGATAAAAGACTTTCCCACCATAACTTTATGGGTTTTGTGACGTTTGATTTCTGTGAGTTGAACCACGAGTGGCTCCTTTGTTTTTTATGTAGACATTAAATTTTTAATAAACTGTCGTGCTCTCTTGGCTTTTGGTGTCTTAAAAAAAGTCGCCTTTGATACATTCTCTACTAAAGCACCGCGGTCTAAGAACAAAATCTGATCTACAATGAGCTTTGCGAGTCTCAGCTCATGTGTTGCAATAATAATTAATCGATCAGGGGATTTCAAGTTATAGATGAGAGCGGCAATTTCATTCACCATTTCAGGATCAAGAGCTGATGTTGGCTCATCAAATAATAGAATAGGTGGATTAACAATAAGCGCACGGGCAATGGCAACACGCTGCTTTTGTCCTCCCGAGAGCTGATTGGGAAAATGGTGTACCTTACCATTAAGATCAAATTTTTTTAAAAGGGCCACTGCAAACCTTTCAGCATTCTTCTTTGTCATTTGTTTGAGCTGAAGAGGAGCATGAACAAGATTTTCCAGAACTGTCATATGGGGAAAAAGATGAAAGCCTTGAAAAACCATTCCAATGGAAGAAGAAGAGAGATCTGTTAACGAATTACCTTGGAACACTATAGATCCTCTATCACTGACCTCAAGACGACTGAGGCAACGAAGAAGAGTTGATTTGCCGCTCCCTGAGGGCCCCAATAAGGCTGTAATTGTCCCCATTTTAAGTTCGAATGAAATATCCCTTAATATTTTATGATTATGAAAAGATTTAGTAAGAGCTTTTACTTTAAGCATGGCGCAATTTTCTTTCCAAGGTTTTAGCCACAAGACTGACAACCATTACCATAATGTAATACCCGATAGCTGCTACAAGAAGGGGTTCGAAAAAAAGATACTTTTCACTTGCTACAATTTGAGAACGACGAAGTAAATCTGCTTCTCCAATTGTTGAAATAAGAGCAGACTCTTTAAGCAAATCTACAATTTCATTTATGAGTGCAGGCAGAATATTCCGAACAGCCTGAGGTAAAATAATAGTTCTTAAGGTTTGTCCGTAGGAAAGTCCCAAAACGAATGCTGCGTCCCATTGACCTTTATCAATAGCTTGAATGCCTGCTCGAATAATCTCAGAGCTATAGGCCGCAGAATTTAATGAAAATGTTAAGACCCCTGCTTCAAATGTCGTAATGGCATAGCCTGTAATTTGTGGGGTTGCAAAATAAAAGATAAAAAGTTGTACGAGAAGGGGGGTTCCTCGAAAAATAGACGTATAGGCTTCCGCAAGCCACCGCAAAATATACTGATGAGAAATTTTAGCCAGCGCAAGTAAAATGCCTAAGGGTAAGCCACATAAAAGTGAAAAGGTTGTAAATTTAATTGTTACACCTATCCCTTCCAAAATAAATGGAAGGGAAGGTATAATGCTTTCAAAATGCAAGCTCATGAAGGGAGTTGCCACTTTTCCTTAAGTTTTGTAAGGAAGCCCTCGGTTTCCATTTGGTCCAAGATTGTATTTATTTGGTTTGTTAAAGGAGAACCCTTTGGAAGTGCAATCGCAGATCCACTTACTTCACCAGGCAGTGATACAAGTTTCAAATTAGCACGGGACTTCATAATTTCTTCTGCTTCAGAGTTCCCTAAAATGAGACAACTGACGTTCCCATTTTCCATATCTTGTAATAAATCAGGAACCTTTGTAAGTGATTTTACGGTCAAACGAACATCTTTGCTTAAAGTATCATTTGCATAAGTTTCATGGATCGAACCACTTTGTACACCCACTGTGGCGTCAGCCAAATCACTTACTGACTCAATGGAGGAAGTTGCCTTGCAGAGCATGACACGCTTTGATTGAATATATTCCTTAGTAAAATCAACAGATTTTAGGCGTTCCTTCGTGGGTGTAATTGAGGAAATTGCAGCATCAATACGTTTTGTAGATAGAGAGCCTAAAATAGCATCAAATGCCATATCTTTAAAAGTGACTTTCTTGCCAAGGCGCGTAGCAATCTCACGCATGAGGTCTATTTCAAAGCCGATAATTTCACCATCTTTAAAAAACTCAAAAGGAGCATAATCAGCAGATGTACCAACGGTTAATGTATTTGCTGAGTCTTCTTTTTTACCATCACACGCAGTAAAAAAGGCACATAGTGCTATGACAGTGCTAAATAGTTTTGTAAAGTTCATGGTTTGATCCTCGCTTTAAGTAACTTTAATACTAAGATAATTTATTATCCCTAGTATCGTTATTTTCATTCTAAACTTCAAGTGCTAAAGACAAGCTTAGGGGTTTGTTTTATTGTCCTTCAAGACAATTTTGGGCATTCTGATTTTTGGTCGGCTGACTTTTTCTGTTGGAGCGAAGACCTTTGCAATCCCTGTAATAACTTTTTTTCCGTTTTGGTTTTGACAAATACACTCTAAAACAACAAGGGATTTTGTAGAATGCTTTCGCCTCACAGTGACTTTTGCTGTAATAACATCACCTACTATTACAGGTCTTAGAAATTTGAGCGTTTGGCTTAGATAAATAGTACCAGGTCCAGGAAGAAGCATGCCAAGAACTGCAGAAATAAGCGACCCTCCCCACATCCCGTGGGCAATTATTGTATGAAAGTGACTACTTTTGGCATATTCTTCATCAAGGTGAGCGGGGTTCATATCTCCAGAGACAATTGCAAACAATTGCAGATCTTTGAAAGTGAGTTTCCTTTGAAGAGAAGCTGAATCGCCAACTTTAATCTCGTCAAAGGTTTTATTTTCTATATACTTGCCAACCATAATCACTCCTCAGCTAGCAAGAACATATTTGCCCGGGGCGTTTCTAATAGGTTTATATTGCTTCTTGTTCCCTATAGCAGGAGTTTGTGTTTTTCCGCTTGAGTGCTTAACGAGCCACTTTTGCCATGTCGGCCACCAAGAACCTTCATGGTAGGGCATGACTTGCTGCCATTCATCATGTGAAAGATGAACATCGGTTGGTTTGTGCGTAGAAATTTGATAGTGGCGTCCGGGGTGACCAGGCTCGCTTATTATCCCTGCGTTATGGCCTCCATTCGTGAGAACGAATGTAATTTCTGTGCCAATAAAGAGATGAATTTTATAAACAGATTGCCAGGGAGCAATGTGATCCTTCTGTGTGCTGACAGCAAAAACAGGGACGTTAATGTCATTAAGAGAAATCGCCTTTCCGTCAACTTTAAAGCGACCACTGGCGAGATCATCATTTAAATAGAGACTTCGTAAATATTCCGAATGCATTTTGTAAGGTAAACGCGTTGCATCTGCATTCCAAGCCATCAAGTCTGTAAGTTCTTGGCGTTCCCCCATCAAATAGTTTTCGACCATGCGGGACCATATCAAATCGTTAGAACGCAGCATATAAAACGTGCCTGCAATCCGATTTGATTCGAGATAACCTTTCTCAAACATAATGTCTTCAAGAAAAGTAAGTTGGCTTTCATCAACAAAAAACTGGAGTTCACCGGCTTCTTCAAAGTCAACTTGGGCCGCAAAGAGCGTTATCGATTTAAAACGTGCATCATTAACATGCCCCATTTTTGCGGCTGCAATAGTCAGCAATGTACCCCCTAAACAATAACCAACCGCATGAACTTTTTGATTAGGGAGAAGTGTAGAAATAGCGTCGAGTGAATTCATAATTCCAAGGTGTAAATAATCATCAAATCCCATTGAGCGCTCTTTGCTCCCAGGATTTTTCCACGAAACCATAAAAACCGTATGCCCTTTTTGAATAAGATATTTAACAAGAGAATTTTCTGATGAGAGATCAAGAATATAATACTTCATGATCCAAGCAGGAATGATCAAAATTGGTTCAACATAGACCTTTTCTGTGGTAGGGGAGTATTGTATCAATTCGATAAGTTGATTTTCATAAATAACCTTCCCTGGGGTAACTGCGAGATTCTTTCCTACCTTAAACTTATCCGCACCAACAGGTGGTAATTTTCGCCAGAGTCTGTCAATATCTTCTCGAAGGTTTTGGGCTCCTTTAATAAAATTTGCACCTCGATGTGTGTAAGTCTTTTGCAAAACAAGGGGATTCATGAAAGGAACGTTGACCGGGGCAAACACATCTATAAATTGACGCGTTAAAAAAGGCAGGACATCAGAGTGATGTTGCGTGACACCTCGAACGCCACTTGTTGCATCAACCCACCATTGCTCAGTCAATAAAAAGGCTTGCTGATAGGCACAAAAAGGCCATTTACGCCAGGCGGGTGCCTGAAAACGTTTATCTTGGGGCAGGGGTGAAACATATTCTTTAGACCCATCACCCCCAGACAAGACATATTCAGTCAATACCAATGACTTTTTCCAAGCACTTTCTAAAAGCTCTAATTGTTTACCTGGAGAAAGCATGAGGTGAACATACCAATCAAAATAGGTTGTATAAAGAGTACCAGGGGAAAAGAAACTATAATTGCCACAAAGCGTATGAATCTTACGATCGATGCTGGAGGTAATTTTTCGGTCCAAATTTAAAGGAGGAATTGTGGACAAACGCTTACAGGTCCCACTTAAAAAGTGTTTACCAACTTTTTCCAGGAAGTCCTTTTGCAAATATCCATTTTTGGCAATTTGTTTGGAGAATTGTTTTTTTAAATTCATAATGATTTCCATACTGAAGTGGTAACTCATTATGATAGACTGTTTAGATTTAATTTTTGGTAAAGATCTAACTTAGAACTGGATCTTAAGGGAGATTGATCTTTAAAAAAAAGAAGACCGTTTAAATATTGGCCCTCTTTTATATCAGGTTGTTTCAGAGCTTTATATGATACATGTACATATTATATTTGGTGCATTTATTACTTTGCTTGTTTTCTTTGAAACTCGAGTTCGTCAGTTAAACGCGCATGCAATGCATTTTTATATCCTTCATCAAGTACTGCAAATGCTGCTTGATGTCTGCTTAAGAATTCCTGGGTGATTTGGTCATTGCTTTGGGTTGCTTTATCTTTAAAAGAAATTTCCATCTCTTCTGCAAAACGGGCCCAAAGTGAATTATAAATCCGATTTAACGCGAACTGAGCCAGATTTTCTCCCTTCGTACTCCTCCCCAAGGGATATCTTATATCCCCATAAGGATCTTCAAAGAATTCTGTGCATCGTGACAAATCAACGCCTGTAAACAATTTAATACCTTCTTGTACTAAATTATAGCATTGTAAATATTGTACGAGGCCTTCTGAAGGAGTCCGCGGTAATCGAATGAGCATATGAATGCCTGCAAAATAAAGATCAGCTGCTTCTAATTTATTTCTCTGCTTGGATATAAGCTCTTCAGCAGCTTTTTTATATTCTTGGTGAGCGCGTATTGAAAGTTCTATAACTTTTAGCCAAAAAAAATCGCCCTCTGAACTGTCATGAATATCACTCCAAGCACTTAAGGGGACTCTAGTTACTTTGTCCCTTCCTGCATCTGTATTCTGTTTTCTTTTTTTAAGAGACCAACAAAGGCCTAAGTATATCCCTCTTGCTTCTTTAAAAGCATGCGCTCTTTGTGCTCCTTTTTTTAAGTTCGCATAGGCTTCTGCTAAGGATCCAGCTTGTTCATAAAGGAGGCGGGTTTTCTCTGCAAAAGGGAAATAATATTCACCAGGAGCAGCTTCTGCTTTTTGATCTTCCGCCTCACCAGCCCACTCATAAAATTGAATCTGCCATAGAACAGCCCCAAGAAGATTTTCTTTCTGTGTCGCGAACGGATAGAAGTATAATCGACTCATGTTTTTCAACTGCAAACCGCCATGATTAGCTATCAAATTCTTAACAGCGTCAAAAAGTTCTACACCGGTTAAACCTGTACTTTGAAAATGAAGATTTCCAAGTTTTCCACGAGGATCGCCTATATTTAATTTTCCTACAGGCTGCCAATAAAGGATAGGAAGCCTCAGCATTAAAATTCCCAAGGAATAAGAATCAAGTGCAGCATTTAGTTGATTATCAGTTTCAAACATACCCCCAATTCTTAGAAAATAGCTCGCTGCTCTGCTGCTAAACATTTCAAAATCAGGATGTTCAAAGCTATGTGTGAATTCTTTGTGTTTTGGAGATACTTTTCTAACAAACTTCCTAGGTTCAACTTCAACTTCTTCTGCAACAGAACCAAATTTGGCAATAAGATCAGCCACAAAACCGTTGAGGATCGCTTTCTTCCAAAGCGTTTCCAAATTAAGAATAGGCTTTGTTGACTCTTCTGACGCTACTCCAATTATGTGGGCCATTCCATGATGAAGCGGAAGGTTTTTTTCACCATTGTTTAATTTCCATTTTTGCCGATCAACTTTTACAGGATCCAAACCTAAAGTTGTAAATTCTTCATCAGAAAATGAAAATGCGTCGTCAGGCCAATCCTTTATATTATCTTGTAAAGATAAAAATGTTTTTCTAAATTTTTCAATGGTTGCTTCAAGCGTTACTTCGTTTTTCTTTTCTTCCTTTGTTTCTTTTTCCATAGCATACGTAGAAGAAATTATAGGGAATGCAATGATCCATGAACAAACGAATAAAGAAAATAAGTAACGCACAATAACCTCTTTTTTATGGAATCATCGATAACTTAATTTAAAGAATGAGTTTTGTCTAGGTGGTATATTGAATCTAATTTTATAATTATATACGTATTGACAAAAATCGGGGCTCAATATGAATATAGAGGTGATCAAACACCCTAAAGGAGCCTATTTTATGATTAAAAAAAGTATTCTTGTCGCATTAACATCTGGGTTAATGATGACATTTATAGTACCTAACGTTCTGGCCGCAAACCCAACCATCGTTAATACTGCCTCCGGCCTTAAATATATTGATATCAAAAAGGGAGAGGGCGAAACCCCAAAGCAGGGGCAAACAGTGGTTGTGCATTATGTGGGAACCTTAGATGATGGGACTCAATTCGACAGCTCATATGACCGCAAAGAACCCTTTGAATTTACCATAGGTGCAGGGGAGGTCATCAAAGGCTGGGACTTAGGCATTGCAACCATGTCCGTGGGTGGAGAACGCGACCTTATAATTCCTGCATCATTAGGATATGGCAGCGAAGGTGCAGGCGGAGCAATTCCTCCCAATTCCACATTGCATTTTAATGTTAAATTGATAAAGATCAAAGATTAATTATGATTTGAAGAAAGAATAATCCTGAGGGTTTAAAGGACCCTCAGGCTTGTTTATGATTTTAATATACTGCAATCTCAGCAGCAGCCGATACTCTTCCAAGAATCGGAGAGGGAGGCTTAGCAGTTTCTAGCGTTGCTTCTTCTTGCTGAGCATCTGATTTTGCAACTTGAGGTGCAAAAGAATAGGATGGTTTTTGCATAAGAACTTGCAGAATATTCTCTTCACGACTCTTTTCAAGTTCCTTAAGACGTGATGTTATATTACCTATATTTCTTTCATTCATATCTAAATAAAGGCTTACAAGTCCCAGAAGATGATCGGCATATAGTTCACGCATTTCCCAGGGAAGTGCTCCATCGGGCTTTGAGATGAAAGAATGTACCATCGCTCCCACGTTTTTTATCGCACCGCGCACAAGTTTTTGGTCACTGTTTGGCTGAAGAAGTTGTTCATTAGTACTGTGAGTATCTTTCAACAATGCTGAAGCGGCACTTAAACTGCACCTATTCCTATTTTCGTTATCTTCTGCCGCCAAGGTTTGGGAAGTTGTAAGAATTAAAATGGCTGTTGCTAATAAATTTTTTATAAGCATCGCTTTTCCTTTCCTGGTGTTTAGTTTCTACTTGCTCCAAATACACCAGCACAAAAGTAATTATAAGTGAAAATGCAAGTATAATTTGCCATTATAAAATAAAAATTATTGATAAAGTGTTAATCTGGTTGGTTAAATTTACGACCTGAAAAGCAAGTCATATCCATTAAGAATTAATTAAGAAAAATACGATATTCTATATTCATGAAGTTCTTTCTTAAGGAGTGTCAAATGCGTACAAAATATGTTGTTCTTACAATTGCCAGCGCTCTCTCAATGAGTACATGCGTTTTTGGTGCCAATTGGAATCATGTAAAATGTTTAAGAGAATGTACAAAGGTAGCATGTTCTGATGCTGTTAAAAAAGATGAATGTATTGCAAATTGTACTCCCGGAACCGTGGAGTCTTGTATGCTTGCGGTTAGTAAACCTCCTGCGCAAGGTGCCTCAGACTCGCCCCCTAAACGACCTGTTCCACTTCCTCCTGCAAGAAAGGGGCTCCCTTCACAAGCACCATCTCCTGCCGGTACTCCTGCACAACGCCCTGCTGGGACTGGACCTGTCATTGGACAATCTCGAGCAGGAGGTGCAGCTGCTCAAAGTGGAACACCACAAAAACCCGCTGAAAAGGCATCAGAATCCACTTACACAGTGAATGAATTGAATGGACTTCTAAAAAAATTATTAGAAGATCATTATAGTGAAGTCACAACTGGCTGCAATTCCGCAAAAATTCAAATTGAAGCCGGAATAAAATTAATTAATAACCTACCAGATTCTGATGCGGTAAATTTAACAAAAACTGGTTTAGGCTTTATTTCCCTTATAGAGAAAGAAACGAAAGACGCACTAGATTGGGTACAATTATTTGATATTACCGGAAGAATTTCTAAAGAAGATTTGGAAAAAAAATATAAAATGAATCCTCCTTCATTAAATGGCAAATTCACTGTAGAAAATATTAAGAGTATATTTCAAAAGAGCCAGGAAAAAAGTCTATTGGTCGCCCAAGATTGCAAAGTGAAGCATGGACAATTTCAAGGATGGCTTAATGAATACTTTGTTAAACATCCTGTCGGTCAGCCAAAAAAGGCAGACTCTAAAGGAGGTTTTTTGGGATTAAAAATTGGGTAAGACTCAGGCATTTAACAAAGAGAAGCCTTATATATCCACTTCCTGAATGTAGGGGGCATTTTCTTGAATAAAAGCATAGCGTGCGTCAGGATTTTTTCCCATAAGGCGTGTTACGAATTGAGAAACATTCTCGCCTTCTTCTATACGGACTCTTAAGAGCGTTCGCTTATCCCGATGCATGGTTGTGTCTCTCAGCTGAGCAGGGAGCATTTCGCCTAGACCTTTAAATCTACCAATGTCGATATTCTTGGCACCCTTAAATTGTGTCTGAATAAAACGGTCCCTTTCTTTATCGTTTTTAGCATAAACTGATTTCGCACCATGGGTTAAGCGGTAAAGAGGGGGTTGAGCAAGGTAAATATGTCCTGTTTCAATAAGAGCGCGCATTTCTTGAAAGAAAAAGGTGAGAAGGAGGGAAGCAATATGCGCTCCATCTACATCAGCATCTGTCATAATAATAACTTTATCATAGCGCAATTTTTCAGGATCACAGACATCTCCTCGACCGCAGCCTAGGGCAAGGATAAGATCACTTATTTCCTGATTTGCGTGGAGTTTTTCAACTGAGGCATTGGCAACATTTAATATTTTACCACGTAGAGGGAGGACTGCCTGGGTTGCTCTGTCGCGAGCTTGTTTTGCTGAACCCCCTGCGGAGTCACCTTCCACAATAAAGATTTCACTATTATCAGCCTGATTTGAGCTACAATCTGCAAGCTTACCTGGGAGACGTATTTTACGTGTTGCACTGGATCGAGCAATTTCCTTTGCTTGACGGCGCTTAATGCGGTCTTCAGCTCGAGCAATTATGTGCTCTAATAATTGAGTGGCTCCTTGCGGATGATCCCCTAACCAGTGATCAAAATGGTCTTTAACACTGTTTTCAACGAGGCGAGTTGCTTCGACACTGGCTAATTTTTCCTTAGTTTGTCCTTGAAATTGGGGCTGATTTATAAAGCAAGATAAGATAATCGTAGCCCCACCCGTTACATCATCACTGGTTATTTGGGAGGCACGCCTATTCCCAACACGTTCACCATAATCTTTTAAGGCACGCGTTAACGCTTGGCGAAAGCCGCTCTCATGAGTTCCTCCTAGAGTGGTCGGTATGGTATTACAAAAGGACGAAATCCATCCCACTTCATCGCCGCTCTCATCACCACCAAGCCAGGCAACGGCCCACTCAACGCGCCCCTGTTTATTTGGAAAGATTGCCTCTCCAGCAAAAGGGTTTTCCGTTATTACTGGGCGATCCACTAGCTGATCTGATAAGTAATCCATTAATCCGGAAGGGTAGTGTAGGCGAGCGGTTAAGGGTGTTTTATCATTAGCATGTATAAGCGAAGGGTCACACGACCAATTAATTTCCACCCCTTTAAAAAGATAGGCTTTAGCTCGCGCCATTTGGTATAGAAGAGCAGGTCGTAAATGATGAGAATTTCCAAAAATTTCAGGATCGGGATGAAAGCGAATTGTTGTCCCACGGCGACTGGTTGCAGATTCTTGTAAACGAAGCTTAGAGGAGGGTTTTCCCTTAGAGTAAGTCTGGCGCCAAATACTTCTTGAGCGCGCTATTTCAATTTCAAGAAGGTCAGATAACGCATTTACAACGGAAATTCCTACACCATGTAACCCTCCCGAGGTCGTATAAACCTTATTGTTAAATTTTCCACCTGAATGCAGTGTCGTCAATATAACTTCTAAAGCGGAAAGCTTGGGAAATTTTGGATGAGGGTCCGTCGGAATTCCACGACCATTGTCACGAATACTGATGATATTACCTGGTTCGAGACGCATATCAATGCGACTTGCGTGCCCTGAAACGACTTCGTCCATAGCATTGTCTAAAACTTCGGCAACCAGATGGTGCATAGCCTTTTCATCTGTGCCCCCAATGTACATCCCAGGACGTTTACGAACAGGCTCAAGCCCCTCAAGAACTTCGATGTCTTTGGCAGAATAAGAACCTATATTCTCTGCATCACCTCCTTTACGTGAGGTGCTGCTTAAGAGATCATTCTTTTTCTTCGTTGTACTTTGGCGGAAAAGGTCGGACATTGTTTACCTAAAAAGCACTTTACATTTTAAAAAATGAAAGCGAGTAGGGGGCTTACTTAATATATAATAAGAACGCATATAGCTTCCTTTTCATAAGTGAAATACTTTAAATCTAATTGGTACGTTTATGCTGCAAGAGCTTTCTGTGCTTGCTCAACTAAGAATTTAAAGGCCTCAGGTTTGTTGACAGCTAAATCTGCCATGACTTTTCGATCAACAGTAATACCTGATTTGAGTAAACCATTAATAAAACGAGAGTATGTTAAACCATTAGCACGGGCAGCTGCATTAATTCTTTGAATCCATAAAGCACGAAATTCACGCTTTTTATTGCGACGATCACGATATGCATATTGCCATGATTTCTCAAGACGTTGCAGTGCAATGCGAAAGCATTTGCTGGATCTACCACGAAAACCTTTAGATAACTTTAAAACCTTTTTATGACGGGCGTGTGTTGTAACGCCTCTTTTTACGCGTGCCATACTGGAGACTCCTTACATATGAAAATAATAGGTGAGAACTTTTTTTGCATCAGCTTCATGCATAATGGTCATTCCACGAGCATTGCGGAGCATTTTGTTTGTACGCTTTCTCATACCATGCCGTTTTCCAGCTTGGCCCATTTTAACCTTTCCACTTGCTGTAACTCTGAATCTCTTCTTTGCGCTGCTTTTTGTTTTTAACTTGGGCATTTCTCTCTCTCTTCAATTAAAATTAATAAAAATGTAATAACGGATTAGGCATACCCTTAGCCACGCCGTCTTTTAATAACACCCTTACTTATAGCCGATCTCTTGGCAGAAAAGCAATAAGAGATTTAGCCAATTTCAATTTCCTTTAAACAATTCTCGTCCAATGAGCATTCTTCGAATTTCAGAAGTGCCCGCCCCAATTTCATAAAGCTTTGCATCCCTTAATAAGCGCCCTGTTGGATATTCATTGATATAGCCATTCCCTCCCAAAATTTGGATTGCATCCAAGCTTATCCTGGTAGCAGCTTCTGCAGCAAACAAGATTGCAGCCGCTGCATCCTTGCGGGTTACGACCCCCTTATCACAGGCTCTCGCAACGGAGTATACATAGGCTCGGGCAGCATTCGTTTGTGTATACATATCTGCAAGTTTTGCTTGAACGAGTTGAAATTCTCCGATTTTTTGGCCAAATTGCTCTCTCTCTTGAGCATAGGGAAGGGCGATATCTAAACTTGCCTGCATAATACCTAAAGGCCCCCCTGAAAGGACCACGCGCTCATAGTCGAGACCACTCATGAGCACGCGAACGCCCTCATTCACTTTACCTAATATATTTTCCCGAGGAACAAGGCAATCTTTAAACACTAATTCACACGTATTAGACCCTCTCATTCCCAGTTTATTTAGCTTTTGGGCGGTAGAAAAACCAGGCATTCCTTTTTCAATTAAAAAGCAGGTTATTCCCTTTGATCCAGCTTCAGGACTGGTTTTTGCATAAACTACTAACACATCAGCGTCTGGACCATTAGTAATCCACATTTTTGTGCCATTAAGGGAGTAATGATTGCCTTTATCCTCTGCTCGTAGCTTCATAGAAACAACATCGGATCCTGCGCCTGTTTCACTCATGGCAAGTGCGCCTACATGCAATCCAGAAATGAGGCCCGGCAGGTAATTTCTTTTTTGTTCTTCAGTGCCATTGAGATGAATTTGGTTAACGCATAGATTAGAATGTGCACCATAGCTCAGGCCGACAGAAGCCGAACCACGCGAAATTTCTTCCATGGCAATGACATGCTCTTCATATCCCATTCCAGACCCACCATATTTTTCAGATACGGTCATACCAAGGAGGCCGAGTTTGCCCAGTTCCGGCCAAAGGTTTCTAGGGAATATATTACTTTCATCAATTTCTGCAGCAAGGGGGGAAATATGCTTTGAAGAAAATTGTTGAACCAATTCTCGAACATTAAGGGCAGTCTCACTTAAAGCAAAATCTAGGGATGACATCTAAATCTCCAGTAATTTATAAAAATCTTAATATAAGTATGTATCTTTTATAAAAAGGAATCTAGACCTAGAAGTTATACTATCAATAATTTATTTACTAATTATAAGCTATAATTTAAAGACTAAATAATGGAGGTAAAAATGTATAAATTATTATTATGTCTATGTGTTTCTATTGTACTAAGTGCTTGTTGTTCAATGAAGCGTGGCAATTGTTCTAATTCAATGAGCGATTGTGGCTGTTCTGGTAAAAAAGTTACCTACTAAAATCATAGTAAGATTTGAGGTCTTCTTCCTAATTTCGTTGCCTAAGATAATCTAATTGAGGAGGAAGACCTCACCCCATTTCTCTCTTCTATGTTTTCCTTATTGCATTTAAAATATTAACTAATAATTAACGATTATCACCGTATTTCTTAAAATATGTAAATTTATACATATTTAAGGGAGTATATCCCATGGTGAAAAGATTAATTCTGCTTTTGGTTGCGTGCACACTCTTCTCCCAAAGCTATGCATGGAATACATGTGAACCCTTGATTCGCAGATATGAAATATCACACGGTATTCCCGCAAAGCTCTTAACTGCTATTTCTCACGTAGAATCCGGCCGTAAAGTAGGGCGTTCTGTCGTTGCATGGCCATGGACAATTAATGCCAACGGTAAACCATTTGTTTTTGCTACTAAAGAAGAAGCCATTTCTACGGTTAAAAGGTTGCAATCACAGGGCATAAACAGTATTGACGTTGGATGTATGCAGGTAAATTTAAAACAACACCCAAAAGCTTTTCCTTCTCTTGAAGCAGCTTTTGATCCAGCAACGAATATTGCATATGCAGCAAAATTTCTTAAAAGTAAGAAAGAAAATAAAGGGTCTTGGGTGAATGCCATAGCACATTATCACTCCGCTACTCCTGAATATCACATTCCCTATCGAGCGCGTGTTTTAAAAACGTGGGAAAAAATGCAAAGTTTGCCCTTTGCTTTGCATCAATCATTTCTTGAAATGGATCAAATGCAGCCTGAAATTACACCTGCCCTTTTAAATAAGCATAAAGGAGAAATTGTAAACAATATTGATGCCCCCAGTGGTCGTAAGGTCTCTATGATTGTTCGATTTGCCCCCTATAAAGGATTTAACGGCGGAATACCTAGAATGGTTTATCACAGAGTCCAAGAAAACAATGGCGCTAAATTTGTTTTCGGAAAACCTATAAAAGCAAATGCAAAAATTATTATTAATACCATGGGAGTACAGTTTCCATCACAGAAAGTGATGCAAGCGCAGAATGATGGTGCGTTTACTGGAAAAATCATTAATGTTTCTTTTAAGCATGACAAACTAGCTCCCAAGCTTAAAAAGCCCTCAACCCAAGTTTTGCGTAAAATTCGAACAAGATAACCTAAAAAGAAGGTACCTTATTTTTATCAATCCCCTAAGATGAATTTGTTATAAGAACATTTCCATTACTTATTCCAAGAGTTGTGAATTGAAAAAGAGGATTTTTCTTAGCAATATTAAGAATCTCACTTTGCCTGGTAACAATAAGTAAGCGCTTCTTACTCTTCCAAAGATTTAGAAAATCGCTTTCATTTAGCATCCATTTTGAACAATCTTCAACCTCACACCCAAACTCCATTTCACCTTTGACTCCAAAAACATGAACAATTTGGTTAAGGTAGACAGGCAAGTCTTGATAATAGACTTTATAACTTCCAATAATATCATCGGATCTTTTAAGCGTGTTAATCGTTTGTGCTAATGGTTTTACTGAAGGGTGTTGAAGCTCTGGCATAAGACGTATGACAAAGGCCACTAAAACCACGGCAGATAGGGGCAAGGCCACGGTGGCAATTTTTATCTGCTTTATATATAAAAAAACAAGGGCAATAAGTGCCAGAAGTAATATAAGGCAAGCAAGGACAGTAAAATCCAACCAGAGATAAGGTTTGTGGTCAATTAAATGAGGCAATTGCCAAAGCAAAACAAGCCCAGAAACACTTAAAATAACATTTAACAATGAAAATTTTATAATCAGGCGGTAAATTTTTTTTGATGTGGCTGCCTGAATTATTTCTGACCAATAAGAGCCCACAATGATGGCAAGAGGAGGGAAGCAAGGAAGAATATAAGGGATGAGTTTTGAATTAGAAACCGAGAAAAAGCTAAAAACCCATGCAGCCCAAATTAGAAGAAATAAAGAAATATCTCGTTGAGGAATCGAAGAAGGTAAACTTAATTCTTGTCGCATAGCGCTCCATACTAATCCAATCCAAGGAAAAAAACCTAAGCATAAAACAGGCACAAAAAACAGAAAGTGTTGGGTGCGTAAATGTACTGAAGTTGTATAGCGCATAAAGTGTTCTATAATAAAATATTTATAAGCAAACTCAGGATTATGTATGCTCGCAACAATATGCCATGGCGCTGCTATTAGAAAGAATATGATACACCCTGTAGGTATGTATGCAGGCCACCATTCTCGCCATTTATTGGTTATTAAAGTCCAGATTAATATAGTTGGACCAGAAATGGCTAAAACCATAAGCCCTTTTGTAAGAACTCCCAGCGCAGAGCATGTATAAAAGGCCCAAGCCCATAAGCGTCGACTCATTCCAGGAGGCGTATATACTGTTAATATGAAAGATAATAAACTCAGGGTTATAAGCGAAGTTACCGCCATATCCAGGATAATAAGACGACTCAAGGCATAATAAAGAGGACTTGTTGCTAAAATTATGCATGCTAAAAAAGCAGTTTTATCGTTATAAAAACGTCGGGAAAACAAAAACACTGCTAAGCACCCAATAATAGCAAATAACACGCTGATAAGGCGCATTGCCCATTCTTGAATGCCAAATATTTTTATATGCGCTGCTTGAAGCCAATAAAATAATGGGGGCTTTTCAAAATATTTAACTCCATTAAGGCGAGGTGTGATATAATCTTGTGTGGTCGCCATTTCTCGGGGTATTTCAACGTATCTCCCTTCATCTGGCGAAGCAAAGGGTCGATTGCCTAAAAACATGCTAAACCATACGACTAATAACGGTATAAGCCACAATCCAGGACGCAATAAATGACTGATATATTTCATATTCTATTCATAGGTTCATATAGTTTTATCATGCAAGACTTTTCTTAAAGATTCTGCATTTTATGCGTTCCTTTTTACTGACGTTATGTCGCATAGATTTATATTACCCATGCGGGTAAGTTATAACAGTTATAACCATATGAGGTATGCATAAAATAGATAGAATACTGCCCAAATTAAACAAAATGGTTCACGTTCAACTTTTACCATAGAAGGGAGAAAAATAAATGATACCCTGCTGTTTCCACCCTACGCGTGTAGTCATAGTTGACAAGTCAGTTACTCTTATGAAATGGCTTGATGAAACATTATTTAAATTTAATTTGACATTTGATTTTTTTCATACACCTCATAAAGCACTCCATTATATTAATGAAATATATAATCCAAGTCCTTTCACAAAACGTTATAACGGTAGATTGTCTGAAAATAAAATACATCCATTTCAATCCGGCCGGATATTAGATACACACCAAGAGATATACCGCCCACAAAGATTTGAGGAAATATCAACAGTCGTCTTAGATTATGATTCAACCGATCCTCTTTTCAATATAAATGGTTTAGAATTTTTTGAAAAAATCAAAAGCACACATATCCAAAAAATTTTGCTGTGTGAAGAAAAGAATCTACAAGATGCAATTCATGCCTCAAATAGTGGTTTAATTCACTCGTTTATATGTAAAGCTGACACAGCGTGGAGGCAAAGCTTGCAAAACGTTCTTCAAGAAACCCAGTGGTCATATTTTAATAAGCTAACAGAAGATTTTATGGGTCCGGTTGGTTCTGTAGATATACTTGATCATGCAATTGTTGATCCTAATTTCCATAATTTCTTTAGAGCTCTCATTACAAACCATGGATTTTCTGAGGCCTATTTATGGGAATCCACAGGAAGTTATTTATTTCTAGATGAACAAGCTCAAGATCATGGTCTAGTGGTAAATATTGCAACACAACTTGATAGATGGGCACGAACTGGCCAAGCAAAAGGAATTAGCTTTCCTCTTTTAAAAGCCCTTAAAAATCGAAAGAAAATGATGTGCTATCACACCAGTCTCGGTATCTTAGAACCTGATAAAGGACACTGGGAGATTTATGCACATCCTGCCAAAACACTTAAAGGAAAGAAGAACACATTTTACTACGCCTTTGCGCCAAATATGTATGACATCGACGTGGAAAAAATCTTACCCTTCGAAGACTATAAAGAAACCCAAGAGAACGGACTTTATAGGTTTCATTAACTTTTAATGTTTATGTGCTGTAATACAATTTAAATTCAATGGGATGAGGGGTATGCTCAAAGGCATAAACCTCAGACCACTTCACAGAGCAATATGATTTAAGGAAGTTTTCTGTGAAAACCCCCCCTTCAGTGAGGAATGAGTTATTTATTTCTAGACATTCCAAAGCCTCTCGTAAGGATGAGCAAACGGTGGGTAGGGTGTTAGCAATTTCTTTTTCAGCATACAAGTCATGGTCCATAGCGTCACCTGGATGAAGACGATTTTTGATGCCATCTAATCCAGCCATGAGCATAGCAGAAAATGCCAAATAACCATTGCATGATGGATCAGGGAAGCGCACCTCAACCCGTTTAGAATCATTTCCATGTGATAAAGGAATTCTGCAAGATGCAGAGCGATTTCGTTCGGAATAGGCAAGCAAAACGGGTGCTTCAAAACCTGGAATCAACCTTTTATAGCTGTTTGTTGTGGGGTTGGTAAATGCATTCAAAACTTTTGCATGCTTTAAAATACCCCCAATATAATAGAGGGCAGTATCAGATAATCCGGCATATTTTTCCCCTGGGAATAGTGGGTTTTTTTCTTTCCATAGGGATTGATGGACATGCATTCCAGATCCATTATCACCGAAAACAGGTTTTGGCATAAATGTTGCTGTTTTACCATAAGAATGAGCAGCATTATGCACAACATACTTATATATCTGCAAAATGTCAGCAGCGTTTACCAGATCAGAATATTTCACGCCAATTTCATGCTGTGATGGCGCTACCTCATGGTGGTGCTTTTCCAATATTAAACCAAATCCAGCCATTATTGACGCCATTTCTGCTCGTAAATCACATAAAGAGTCACGGGGAGAGACAGGAAAATAAGCGCCTTTCTGTAATGACCTATGCCCATGATTTCCTTGCTCTAGGGATTTGCCTCCAGATTGAGGAAATTCATCTGATTCAATTTCGTACGTTGCTCCAGTAGGTGAAACATCAAAGCGGATATTATCAAAAATGAAGAATTCAGCTTCTGAACCAAAGTAAGCTTCATCTGCAATTCCAGTTTTTTTAAGATAAGACAATGCTTTTTTCGCAATAGAGCGCGGATCTTTTTCATATGGTAGGCCTGAAACAGGATCATTAACATCACAAATAACAATTGCCGTAGGCTGTGCAGAAAAGTGGTCCATCATTAATTTGGAAAAATCAGGAATTAAAATCATATCTGATTCATGAATCTCTTGCCATCCCACAATAGATGATCCATCAAAGAAGATACCTTCTGTTAGAATCTTAGGGGTAATTGCAGAGACCGGCATAGACATATGATGCCATGTGCCCCGAAAATCTGTGAACCGAAAGTCAACATACTCAACATTATTTTTCTTCAAACAAGTTAAAAACGTGCTTTTATCTGACACTTAAGTATCTCCAACTTACATTCATATTAAAAGTCTACACGTACAAAATTTTTATTCCAACAAAATTTCATAAATTCTTTCTTTTTTTTAATGAAATTAACGATTTATTTGCATTTATGATTCTAAATTTAAAATGAGAAGGAGTAGTCTATGGAATTTACTATATTTGCATTGTCAGTAGCAGTAATCGGTTTTTGCCTTTTATTCTTACCCCACCTGGATAGAAACAATAGATGGGTTCGCCTGAGCATTATAGGGGTTCTTTCAGTATTTTGGATGCGCTATATGACGTGGCGTCTTTTCTATACAACTCTACCCATCCCTATGATTACTGGGCATGGGCTTTGGATTTGGCTTTGCTTTTTTGTAGAAGTTTTAGTTTCCATTGAAAGTTTTATATTTTACATCACCCTCATGCGCCACACAGATCGAACCTCTCAAGCAGATAAGTTTGAAAAGGCTCTACGTGAACTTTCACCCGAAGAGCTTCCTACGGTTGATGTATTTTTACCAACATATAATGAAGGCATTGAAGTGATTGAACGCTCAATTTTAGGATGCTTACATTTAGATTGGCCGAAAAACAAATTGAAAGTTTGGGTATTAGATGATGGCAAGCGTGAATGGGTACGCCAATTTTGTGAAGAAGTTGGGGCGGGGTATATTAGTCGCAAAGAATGGGTTCATGCTAAGGCGGGTAACCTTAACCATGCTTTTGAGATGACAAATGGGGATTTCATCGCAGTCTTTGATGCAGACTTTGTCCCTTTTAGAAATTTTCTTTATCGAACAGTTGGGTTTTTTGTTGACCCAAAGGTTGCTATTTTACAAACACCACAACATTTCTTTAATAAAGACTATGTCCAATCCAACCTTCACTTACATGACTCTGCGCCTGATGACCAACGCTTATTCTTTGATGTAATGATGCCTGCTCGTGATGGCTGGGATGCTGCATTTTGGTGTGGTTCTTGCAGTTTAGCAAGACGTACAGCAATGCGTGAAGCAGGGGGTGTGCCAACAAGATCTATTACTGAAGATCTGACAACAACACTTGCGCTGCTTCGTCATGGATATATCACCCGTTACCTCAACGAAAAACTAAGTCATGGCTTGGCGCCCGAGTCTCTACCAAGCTTGCTTACGCAGCGTAAACGTTGGTGCCGTGGAACCATTCAAACGATGTTTATGAAAGATGGTCCTTTAGGTCCCGGACTGCGGTTTATACACCGTGTTCTATTCTTCCCATGGCACTGGCTTATTAGTCCATTTACCCGCTTTTTCAGCTTCCTTGTTCCAATTGTATTTTTATGGACAGGATATCCGGCCCTATTAATTACCCACTATTCGGAATTAATTTATTATCATTTTCCTGCGTTTTTGATGAACTTATTTGTAACCTTATGGCTTGCGCCACGTCACTACATCCCTTTGCTCAGCAGCTCTGTATCCTCTCTTGAAGCTATACAAGTCCTGCCAACTGTGGTGAGTAGTTTATCGACTCCTTTTAAGAATGATTTTGGAGTAACTCCTAAAGGAACTTTAGGTCGTCCCGCACAAAAGAAAAATATATTCCACTTTTCCTTTTGGATTTGTATGACTTTACTTGTTCTTACGAGTGTCGGAATGTTGGTCAACATTATACCAGAGCGCAGCCCCAGTTCAGAGGGTGGATTTTTCCCAGTTGCTGCGGTTTGGGCAACGATGAACGTTTTTATGCTTATTGTCATGTCTATGATCAGTGTTGAGCACCCTCGTCCGAGAACAGATGAGCGATTTCAAGTAGATGAAGAGGGTTATTTACAGATTGAAGGGAAAGATATTCGCATTCATATTCAAGACATTTCATTGGGTGGCGTAAGTCTCCATTACCTTAATCCAGAACGCCAAGCACTCTCGAATGGACAGGAAGTTACCCTGACCATTCCATCCCTTAAACCTATGCCTTGTGAAGTAGTTAGAACTGAAGAGGGGACCATACACTTGCGCTTTAAAGATTTAACTGGAGCGCCAAGGCATGCCCTCATTCAGCATCTTTATACAGGAAAATATCATAATTCTAGTACGCTTAAGTATACTCATTTTGCGCGCCATCTTTTCCACCGTATTTTCTCGGACCATTCGCATCTATATACGCCTCCAACGAAGGCGGAATGAGGTTTAATCTAAATAAAAACCTCCTTAATATAAATAAAAAAATAACATTGTGGGCATCATATTTTTGTGCTATTGATGACTTTTACATAAATATATAAATATATGCCTATAAAATAGCACTATTTATTTTTATGTACATTTTATTAAAACGATCATCAATGTGTTAAAATAATAATGAAGTTTATCAATAGTTCATTTATAAAAAAGTTTTTTACAATCCTATTTATTGGTGGTTTGTTTAATATTTCCCCCACACCCTGTACTGATGCTCCTGAACCTTCTCAAAGAGGCGAACTTATGGTGGAAATCAGGTCTCCATCGGGATCATTCAAGTTTTATTCAGGTGAAACTATACATATATTTGATGAAAAAACTATCCAGAGAGTTGAAAAATCTGAGAGTTTTTGCAAAGAATATCCTAACATTAAAGGTATTTTTGTAAAAATACCTTGGTATTTTTTCAATCCCTTGGATATGTATGAAAAGCAATTCTTAAGAGAAACCCTCACTCTATTTAATCTTCATTGGTATGACCTTAATGAATCAAAAAGAAATGCTCACGGATTTCTCTGTATCCCGCCAGGGGATGGCCCATTTCCGTGCGCCATTTTATGTCATGGAAGTGATGGTGGCGCCTTTATGCCAGGTATAATGAAAGCTTTAGAAAGAGAAGGGATAGCAACCCTATCCATGAATAGATTTTTGCATCATGTGTACCAACATACTGATGGTACTCTTAGGTATGTTCAATCAACCGCAGAGAATCAGCTGGTTGTTCCTCAGGAAGCTGAAATTATTGAAACACTTTACACAGCAAAACTCATTTCATCTCATAAAAAGATAGATCCAGATAAAATAGGGTTTGTAGGGCTTTCGCGTGGAGGAAATGATGTTTTGGAATGCATTATGAAACGTAATATTGATCTTTTTTATCCAGGATTTAACCCTGCTTTTTGTGTGTGTTATTACACAATGCCACTCATTCATAGACAAGATACACCACTTTCGCCCATACTTTTTTTGCACGGGGCAGAAGATGACTATACGCCGCTTTCCTCCTTGTTTAGCTATATAAATTATTTATTGGGAACACGTTATGTACTTCCAAAAATTTCTGAGAAAAAAGTTTCATTAGAATTAGACGCTATAAAGCTTATTGTGTATACTAATGCTGGACATGCTTTTGATGCGGAGTTATCCAACTTTGACTTATCGCTTAAAAACATTCGTACACCCCTAAATTTTATCAAAGACCTCTGTCAATTAGCCTTATATAAGTGGCACTGTAGATTTGGCGGCTCATTTAAAGAACGATTACCAAATGTTATGAATCTAAGAGATTGTCATGTCCGTGCTCTGCCAAATGACAGGGGTTTCATAGATGCCAATAATACTCGGCATCCATGGAAAGATTTTCCCAGCCATATTCAAAAAAATGTTAAATATGGTGTTACACTCCAAACTAACCCAGAAGCAGGTATTGATGCTTTGCAGGAGACATTAAGGTTTATTAAAAAACATATTTCGAGGACCACTCAGCCAAGTGCTGTCGATATTTCTGCCAAATTTGAAAGGGATCAAGTATCTCGTCGATATATAAAAAGAGTGATCACATCTTCAGCATTTTCTGCATTCGGACCTTCTTTGAATTATTTGAGAAGTCTAAGAGCCAGTCTTCATCCTATAAGGTATAATCTTATAGAAACGAGCCCCCATCATTTTCCATAATATATATTATGCGATCACAAGATGTAGATGTTTTTTGAAATGTCTTCTTTGCGTTTAGTTAAAAAGTCGCCTACTTGTATTGTGAGATATTCATAAAATCGCTTCACAGGAGATACTATTGAAAAAGTTCAACGCTATAGAGCAATCATAAGCTGCTTGCCTACTACTACAAATTAAACCTTGATTTTTCGTCAGTAATGGGATGCTAAATAGGATATAATTAGGAATTGTGTGTAAATACACGATAGAGAATTGATGGCGACCTTAACCTTCCGCCATCCTTAATTAGCTAAGAAAATAGAGGTATTTATTAATTACATCTCTCTTTCTTCAATAATGATACTTTTTTAACGGTGTTCAAGTCTTAAGCACTATTCTATAAATAATTCAATGCTTACGGCAATGCTCCAATTAGGAAAAAAGCACAAAGACCGCCTTTTTGATATATCATTGAACAATATTATACTACCCTCCAAGTTATTGGGGAGGCATAAAGTCTGAAACGACGCTCTTATCATCTATTGTACTTAGGCCATTAATGTTACTTAAAACGGCGCTTAAAAATAATCCTTTAAATGTTTGTTCGTTAAATTTATCGGGTTTTACTGGATTATTATCACTCCCAATAGCAATAACTGGGTTCTTAGAGAGATCCCCAGAATGACTATCAAGAATTAATGCATATTCAGCAATTGTTTGTCCCGCAACAATTTGTTTTAAGTTTTTGTCGTTTAAAATAATCATGACACATCTTCCTTCTTGACATGAAAAATTAGAAAATAATAAATATAATTAATACCCTTATTTATAAGTATAGTAAAATTTATTTAAAAGTCAATACTTAGCGCATATAATTACAAGGCACCTTTTAAGATCATTCGGCAAAGCATAATCTTTTGAAATATTTGATAAATTGATAGGTTCCTCGCCACTTTTTGGTTCAGTCAGGGATATTTCGAAGGTATTGAAGATCTTGAAACTATTATGAAAGAGTTTGGCAAACTTGTTCTATAGTTCACAGAGCAGTGGAGCTAGACATGAGATTGCTCAATTCACCTTCTCCCTTCACACTCTATGTTGGTGACACATCTAAAGAATTTTGTAGGGGACTTGTCTACTTAGCGTTGACAATGGGTGTTCTCCAATTTAGGTTTAGTCAGCGCGCCTACTCTGAAAGCTGCATTTAATCAATTTGCGGATCTTTAATGTTAATTACGAGTTTGTCTAAGAGATTAGAAGGTTGGCACTCACAACCAATTCCATTTTGATCCCAATTAAGCCCGAGAATCACGCCATCATTATTCATTCCTGGAAGCCAGTAATTTATAAAATCCTCTAATGATAATTCACCCATGGGGCAATTTTGGCTCCATTTCCGAGCGTATGGTAGATAACTTCTGGACCAGAAAGGAATAACTGGTACTGGATTACCATCTTTATCTGTATGGTTATTTGATTCTGTAGACTCAGCATTTCCATTACCCATTTTTAAAAAATAAACGACTTGAGTATTTATTGCCTCAATTATGAATGCCTCGACTCTTTTTTCGCTATCTACTGTTAATCCAAGCATGACTATAAAACCTTCTATTTATTAATATTATAGTAGTGACATTTCTATATAGAAGAAAGTAGGACATTATCAAAATGAGTTGCTATTCCATATAGTAACGTCTGGTTCGTGCAATGCAGGTTGTTAATACACCCTTTCTACCAAAGAATCTACGTCTTTATATCTTGTGTTACCATATCCAGATGTTGCTGTCTGAGACGCCCCACCTATTTTAAGCTTATCACCAATTGCTATTTGCACACCAAAATTACGAAGTATATATTGATCAAGAAAAACTTTTTCACCTATTTTTAGATTGGTCTCATTTCTTGCTATATCTGTAACAATACCAATCGCCGAAATCTGGCCGCTTGAATTATGATTTAGCTCGATGATTTGAATCTTAGCACCTTTACCTTTAAGGCCAGCTTGTTGCAGGCCCATTCCGCCCATACCCTGTGGTTGAGGCATTCCGGCCATGTCCTGAAATTGGCGCATCCCAGCAGTATTAGGACGATGTTGATATCTATTATTAATGGTGTCTCGATCAGGATCATAAACTTCCCGTGGTTCCCTTGTTGCTATTACTTGAGAATCCAATGCAATAAATGACATAATTGTTAAAAAAAGAACGTTTTTGAAAATTTGTATATGCACAGGCGACTCCTAATCTGAATCATTAATTTTAATACCGTATTATAATACGACAATCTGTATTACCTTTTCCTTAATTGGAGTGCGTGGAAGGACTAACACAGTGTTAGTTTCTAACTCTGCTATCAGGACGATTTATAAGACTATATCAATTATAATGAATTGTGATCGAGATAATCAAAACTATTTAGGAGCCATATTGAAAGCTTTGTGAATTTCATTTCTAATCCACCAAGTTGCATAAGCACTGAATTTATAATCTTTACCAAGTTCATAATGCTCCAGATGTCAAGCCCCCGTCAATTGCTCCAGTTTTTAAATTAGGATTTCTGATCAATGTAGAGAGGGTATAGTACTCTGCAACGGGATAGAATCTTTGACTGATCTACGTTCCTTCA
>VGEY01000006.1 GCA_016869075.1 Alphaproteobacteria bacterium | reverse complement strand
TCGGCTTTGAGCGTGCTAAACCAGAGACCATAAAGGCCTCTTGAAAGATTAAGTAAGGATATTAAATCTAAATTATTCCTTTAGGGGGGAGAGATTTCCCCCCTTTACATTTTAAATTTCTATTTCTCTGGTGTCTTTTCTGACCAAAGAATTACCTAACGATTTCTTAACACTTTTCATCATCTAAAACCCTATTTTATTTGGCTCTACCACTTGAATATCCGGTAAATAAACTTATTTTAAATTATAGGTAATACTTGTTCATTTCGGACACGTATGTCTTTGCGTCTCTTAAGAGAGGCTTGAAGAAGGCCTAATGAGGACTCAGAGAGGCCTGAAGGAGGTAAGTCCGGTGGTTGAAATTGAGGAAGAAACAGAAGAACTACTCAATGAAACTGAGAAGCGCAACTTCACTGGGGAAGAGATAGAACCCGGTGAAGAAGGAAAAGTGCAAAATAAATCTAAGAAAAATAAGGCATCCCAATCACAAGAAGTTCGAAAAAGAAAGCAAGATGCCCTTGACGGGAACGATCCTAAAAAAGCCACAGGCGAGTCTGAAGGCAAAGCAAAGGGAGCCGCTAAAACTTCTGATGCCAATAAGGGAAAAATGGAGGGTGAAAAACCAAAACCCGAATCAGGAGATAAAGAAAAATCAGACAGCGGTGAGAAATTAAAAGGGGAAGGGTCCGGATCTCAAAGCCTTCAAAGCGGCCAAACAACTGTTCAATTTAGCAGTGGTGGTAATGCTGGTATGGCTGGCTCATTAACAGCCTTATTAAGTTTGTTCGGTTCATCAGCCACCTTAGCGCGTGTAGATGTAGGGAACCTTTTAGGAATTTCCACCCAAGCTTCAAATTTAAATTTACGCGCTGCCTTAAATACTTCCACAACATCATCCCTCATTGTTGTGAGTGAAAATAACAAAGTTGTCACAGGGATAAACACTGCAGCGACTGACAGAATAATTGAAGGAATGAGTCCTCGGATTATTACAGATATCACATTCACGAAACCTCTAAATAATAATACAATCATCCATGATACGACCATATCAGGTCTTAGAGGTTTTGGACCTCAAACTGATATCATTACACGCGAACTCCCAAAAATAAATATTATAATAGATAGAGGGGGTTCAACCTTTATTGAAACTTTTAACATAGGTACATTTTTCTTTCCCCTTGATATTCGGTTTGTTTTTACAACTGGTACCACACCTTATACAAATATGGTCGACAATTATTTTACATCTGCTGGATTTTCTCCGCTAACAACTTACCGTTATGAGGTCATACAACCTAACTCAACAATTAGTAGCCCAACAACTCAAGACTTTGGGATACAAGTAAAAACTCTAAATAGCCCTCTCTCTTTTGAAGTCACAGCAGCCCCCAGTTCCGGGCCATACTTCGGACTAACGTTAACAGAGAGTGGAGATATATATGCGTCCACAGATATTCTGCGACCCATGTCTGTATTACTTAACGTTACAGACTTGACAGGAACGTCAAATTTCCCTGTCCGTATTAATGCAGGTCCCGGACGAGAAGTGGCCTCCCATTTAGACCCCAATCTCTGGTATGCCGCTACTGGAGATATATTGCAAGGTGACCGAGGGACAGATGGATATACTGGAGCGTACAAATCCTCTGTTATAAAAGGAAGTGGTCAAGAAATCATTATTGGAAACAGCTATCAACCACAAATAACACCAGGAAACATCGAGTATAACAGAGGAATGAATGCAGCCGATGCGAGTTTACTTATGAGTAGCTTCGGTACAGATCTGGATCATTATGAATTCCCAAGTAGTACTATTTTTAGACACACAGGAGATTCAGCTACAACTGTTCCAACTGCAGCTACCTATGGTAATTTTGCTAGTTTCTTTAATTTAGATTTTCAAACAACAACCAATCCCACCCTTGATCTTACAAACCCTGGTATTATTACTCATTATAGTTTGGGCTTGGGTGGTAATGTTTTAGATGTGTTTGGCACCAAATACGGCGTAGGCGATGTGTTTGATGTTAAGATCGGAACCATAGGAAGTGACATTACCATGGGCGGCAATACTTTGGCTGGATTCGGGACAAGTTATGGAGATCTACAAACTTTACATTTGATCACACCAATAGCTGATCACACCTCAAATGCCGTAACAACTTATACATTTAGAAGTAATGTTCTTTGGGTGGACAAAAGCATTGGCAGCGAACTCTTCCCACATCTTGAAAATTTACACATCGATAAGAATTTTACCAATGATAGTTCCATCAAATTAGTCTTTAACGATAGCTTTATTCATGGAAATATCGGCAATGATATCTTTTATGGCGATATCTATAATGTAGGAGATGCGGGAAATGATAATCTTTATAATGGTTTCTTAGAAGGTGTGAAAGTCGTTGATGATGGGAATACTGTTACTGTCATACCAACTATAAAAATTATTACCCCGGGTCAAGGTAATCAGCCTGATGTAATTACATTTGACGAAGGAACCAACAGTATTACCTGGGGCAAAAATACTTATACTGGAGGTCAAGATCCTGCTCACCCAAGCCCAGATAAAGATATTTATCATTTTACTCTTTTAGGAGATATGGACGCTAAACCTGTCATGCAAGGGCATGCCACCATTACTGATTTTAATTCTTCAGCTGATACTTTAGTATTTCAAATCACTGAAGCGCTCTTTAGGTCGCTGGATTTTTCCCACACAAAGCAAATCACGTTCTTAGATTTAAATCAAGAAATCACGCCCGACTCAGCCGATGCCCGCAAACTTATATTTAGTGGTGGTGGCTCATTAACTCTCCATGGAGCAACCCCCCTTGATCTGAATGATGGGAATGTGAAATTTGAAGTTAATATGACCTATAAAGCTGTGGAGAATCAAACTCCAACGATTGAGGGTCCTCCCTATGTGTATGGTGGGCCTTTTGCGGTTTACAAGCCTCATCCACAATTAACCTTACCAAGTAGTTTAAGTCCTTATTTTAACGAACTGGATAATTTCTTTAAAAATTCTCTTTTTGCAACTTACACAGTCAGCAATGATACGCCCTTGCCCGTAGGGGTTACCATTGATCAATGGGGAACGATTACTGTTGGCAATACAACACCTTTCCTGGGATTTCTCACCATTACGGCTACCACAAATGATAAAGATGATGCAACACCCCCAGATACGGCAACCAATTCATTCTTGTTTGCTATGTTGGAGGCTCCCATAATTGATTCTATGCTTATGCCGGCACAAGGGGGGGGAAACGAAGCCGTAGGATTTGGGATAGATAATACTTCAGTTATTTTAAGAGGTAGCTCTGAGATAACAACTCTTGAGACATTATTAGGTACAAATCTACCTACTTTAGACATTCAAACTATAAATAATTTACCTAAAGTTTATAAAGGCAACCTTTTGGTAGACACTCAAGGTGGTATAACAAACGCTTATGGTTCTTTCCAACACATAATTGCTGAAGCGATTGCTACAGGAAGTAATAATCCTGGGCCTGATATAATTGATGCTTATAATGTCACTGTAAAACTCAACGCCCTTTACATCAACGGGACTGCTTACGGAACTGCAGGAGATATGACTCTTCATGCACAAGGCGGCTCTGTGGACGTTGATATCGCTGCAAGCCCAATAACCATTAATTCCTACGGACAATACACACACAGCCCTTTTAGCTTCGCTCCTACAGAAAATGGATTACAACAAACCATTTATGGTAAGGGTACTCTCTATGGAATAATGGATACTTTTACCATTACCAGTGAAGCTGGAACCATTGGAACTGTGACAACATCAGCTCAAACGGATATAAGTCAAATTGTAGGAAGTAAGATTGATTTGAGGGGTATAGTTGAGGACAACACCTTTAACTTTGGCCCAACTACAATTACGATTCATGGGGATACTGCAGGAGATATTAACACCGTATATGGAAATGTTTATAAGCTTGATATATCCGTTATAAACCAATATACAAAGGTGGAAAGCTCCAATATTGACGTTAAAACAACAGCTTCATTTACGAACAATCACTTTAATTTCAGCGATGCTACGTTGACTGGTGGGGTTGGTACCACACATTATTATGGACACTTGCATGAATTTGGTGATCCATTTGCTTATCCTAGCTATAACGGTTTCGTAAAAGGAGCAACGGTTAGTATTGTTGATCGTGTAATAACATTAATCGACCAAAACGGCACTCCAGATGATGATTCAGACGATAATACACTTACCTGGGGAAACACTCATTATATTGGTGGGGATGGCCCTGATATCTATCACTTTACCCTTATCCAAGATGCAAACGGTCGCATCGTCATGCAAGGATTTGATACCATTGAGAATTTCAATCCCTCTATAGATAAGCTTGTTTTTCATGTTGAATCTAATCTTAACGCTGTTCTTAATTTTGACATGCTCCTTAATTCTACTCACATCGATTACTCGGTCAACCCTAATGGTCCCACCATCACTTTTAATGGGGGAGGAGAAATTTACCTTCCAAACGCAAATTTGAGTAATTCTAATATTACTCCTGACGAACTATTTGTTTTGCAAACTCTCTATCAAACGAGTATTGAATTTCAAGTGGTAGGATCAGCACCTAGCACCCTTATCAAAAATCCAACACCAGGGTTTGATCCTGTCTTTGTAAATGTTGTGCAACCATTTGCATTTGCGCAATTTTTAAGTGGCGCAAATCCTTTCAAAGCAACTTATACAACGACAGCTGAGTTTCCAAATGTAGGAGGAGGAGATAATGAAACAGCCAACATTATCACGCTCGATCCCAATGGAACGTTAACTATAAATCTTGCCCCAAATTCACCTTTTGCTGGATACATTGATGTTACAGCTACAAGTGAATATGGAGAATCGATTACCTTTTCTACCCCATTCTTAGCCATCAATGCTGAGGACGGCTATATTCATAGGGATACTGGAAATACTGTCATTGGTACGGCAAAATCAGAAGCTTTTGAAACTCAAACCGCCGGCAATACAATTATCGGAGACGTTGATTCAGGAGGAATTGATGGAACAAGTGATACTTCTCTAGAATTTAATTCTGACACATCCCCTACAACAGATACTGAGATTACCTTTAATTCCAATCTCATTGCTGATATGACGGATGGCGGACATACGGCTGTTGGAAACATTGAACATATCTCCTTCTTAAATATAGGCGCGAACCCAAACGCAACATCTTTGGATGGTCAAAAAATTATCTTTAATTCAAATGCCTTTAATGTCCGCGCCTTTGATTCAGCACAAACAGTAGACGCCCAAACTGGCGGTGTTTACGGCAATATTATTGATTTAACAATGACCACTAATGGAAGTTTGGACCAAGATGGGGTAACGACTCTTAATACCACCATTAATTCTAACGAGTTTACCTTTAGTTCCAACACCATTTTTGGTAATGGAGCGCTTTACGGAAATATGAAGACCCTTTCACTCACGATCACCGATCTGTCAGTTGATCCTGATCCTGATTTAGATCCCCTAACCAAAACGACCATCGGCAATGCGCATATCGACAGTAATATATTTACTTTTGCTCCTAATGAAATTACCAGTATTGCCTATAATGGATCTGACCCATCAACCATCTATACCAGCATTGGTACACTGGTTTTATACAATTCTGAAACCGCAACATACGTGCATAACCTCGGCACGGATGCTGACCCCATTTCTCCAAGTTCAATTGCTAATAATCAATTCATCTTTGGAGACAGCACCTTAAGAGCCACGACCGGCAATACACACTTCTATGGTGACATTGCTGACTTATCTAATACAAAATTTGTCTTACGTCCTGTTTCCTTTACCTTGATCGATGTGGAAGGATCAACCCATATCCAAGTTCAAGATGTGGATGGAAATGTCATTACCTGGGGTAATAATTTATATACCTCAACATCTAATGGTCTTTTTGGCAATACATATACATTTACTCTTATTGCAACAGAGGATGGTAAAGCAGTGATGCAAGGAGATGCAATTATTGAGAATGCAGGCTCTTCTACATTAGACTTTAATTTAGCTCCTGAGCTCTTTAGGTTGATAAATACAGATCATGATCGAACACTTACTACTTCAGAAATAGCGAATGCATTTTCAACAACATTAACTCCAACAGATCCCACAATTATATCGGGCGTAAATTCTGGTACTATTACCTTCTCAGGCGCAGGATCAATTCAACTTATAAATGCTAATGGCAATACCGTTACTGCCCAACTAGCCTATACCGAAGCACCAATCACAGTTGCTAATAATAAACCTGATCCAATTGTATTTGTCAGTGAGGGTGGTATTACGATTGACGGGACTTATGATAATGAAGTGCCAATAACTACAGGCAACATCTTAGACACCTATTTTGATCATGTTGATATTGCCAATACAGGCTCTGTTTATACAGTTGAGTTCAGTGATAAATTTCCTCAACTTGCTCTAGCTTTCGGTTCACTCTTATCAGGTACAGGCACAAATGCTATATTCGATAACTATGGCACAGCTGACTCCTCACAATTCACTTCTCCATTTTTAGGTATTATAACTGTTACTCCAACCGATGTGCACTTTGCAACAAATGTAGCCGACAATGATGTCCATGTAGATCTCATGGTTGGAGCCTTTAATGGAACCATGACCAACGATGAAACATCTGGTGGCACATTCTATGGAAAAAATCTTTCTTCTTCTTACTTGCAAGGTGAATTTAGTAACGAAACTCTCGTGGGAAATGTCACTGCAAACAATAACTCTGTTCTATTAATAAATCCTGATACCTCTGTGAATACCTACTTTGGGGTCAATTATGGAACAGATCATTTTGGTGGCAATCTCATTATTAACACCACAACTGGAAATACAGCCTATGGTGATTTTGAAAATATCAATTTTAACATTCAAACATCAACTGCTTATGACGACCCAATTCCAAATTTTAACAATGCCACATTCGATTTTGGTTCCAATGCATTTTACGTAAATGGAACAGTCTATGGTATCTCTGATGAACTATATATTAAGGCTCAAAATGCTCTTTCAGGCGAAGCTCCTACACAGTTAGATATATTCAATATTGCCGAAGGAAATTTTCCTTTGAAAGTTAACAATAATACTTGGGATTTTGGTCAACAAATTATATTTGGGGAAGGAACATTCTTTGGTCATCTTAATACATTACATATCGATGTCCTTGGAAACACAACAGCAACAACTGCTAATGACTTTAGACAGGATGTTGTAGACGTTACTACCGAATTCAAGAATAATACATTTGATTTCGATCCCACACAGATTATTATCCTGGGAGATGGGCACAGTTCAATTTACACACATCTCAACAGCCTTGTAACCAATGTGGTACAGGGCACCGCTCAACCAGGACAAGCTAGTGATTCAATCGACTCTAGTGTTGATTTTTCGGGAAATAAGTATTTATTTAATGATAGCATTGCTGTAGCAGGCATTGGTGGGGCTGATTTCTACTCGGACGTGAATGATATGTCTTCAACGCCATTTTGGAACTCAGCAGTCTACGCAAGCGATGATGGGCACATTGACATTAAAGATATTAATAATAACGAAATAAAGTGGGGCAATAATGACTTTTATCTCAGCACAGAAAGTGCAAGCCAACCTGCAGGAATAGATACCCTTCATATTAACCTTCTCCTTTCTTCAGATGGTCAAATCATTATGCCTGGAAAATTAGAGGTTTATCATTTTGATCCAACTGTGGATTATATCAACCTTAATCTCTCAACCGCCCTCTACAATGCAATTCACAATTCCATAAACAATAATGCATTCATTACTGGCGCTGTCTTAGATACGTTTAAAGTGGGACAGATCAATGCAATTACTATAACAACTGTTATAACTGTAGGTGATCCAACTCCTACAACGATTATTGATTTTGGTTATGGTTCCATAGATTTTGTGGGAACCAGCTTTTCTTCTTTTGCTTCTCTTGGCTCTCATCTTAAAATCGGAACCACTTTTGTAGGAACCACTGATGTTGATGCCTTTACATTTAGTACCAACAGCACAGAATTTAATCATATTACGCAGTTTAATACGGGGGCAACCAATACAGATTCTTTATCAATATTGGTGCCCGTAAGTGAATACAACACATTAAGCCACTATGGACAATTATCATATTCTGAAGTTTTGAGCTCTCTTGCAGGAGGAGCAACCACAAACCTCTCAATTACACACTCAACATCTACCGCATTTGCACAAGCTGATCCATCTCTACCTACTTCAGATGTTGATACAATTATCAACTTCCAAACTGGGGGATCCCTTACTCTTCATAATGCCAATATTACTGAAGCCGACCTTGGCAACTATCTAGGTTTAACTCAACAAGGTGCAGACAATGTAGAGGACACATTCTATTTTATCATTCCAGAAAATGGTTTAAATGACGTATCTTCATTTACACAAAATGCCAATATCACAAACTTTGATCATCCTGAAGACAATTTACAACTCATCTTCTCTAAGGAAGTTTTTGATGCGTTAAGTAATAACAGCACTCTAAGTGGGTCAGCCTTAGCTAATTTTATTGAAGACAACACTAACACAAACGTTGGAGGCATTGCAGTTAGCAACCCTGCTGGAACAAATAATACAAAACTTACCTTCACTGTTGATAATAATGCATATGGATCAATCACCCTCCTCAATTCTAGCTTCAATGATCTATCCGATATTGATAACGGCCATCTTCAAATTGGATCGCTTCAGGCTGGTACCAACAGCACAGATACTTTCCAATATGTTGTGGCAGATGCTACGAGCACGAACTTTGACTTTTTCACATATTATCACCACATCACAGATTACGCTACCGGCACTGATAAGTTGGTCATTACCTTACCAGAATCTGTTTATAATCTTGTTAGTCAAAACGGAACATTGGCTCATGATTCTCTCCTCAATGCTCTCGACAATATTGTTGACGCGCCGACTGGGGGAATGCTGCTTAATCATACCACTGCTCAATACAGCGGTGCCATAAATACAGACACAATTATTGAGTTTGTTACTAAACCCGGCGGAGGACCAAATGATCCAATTGACATCCATGGCTCCATAACACTTCATAATGTTGATATTCAAAACTTCTCAGACTTCGGAGCCAATCTCCAATTGGGTGCGTTTAGAACAGGAACCTCATCCAGTGATACATTTGATTATAGCATTAATGGCAGCATAAGTTCGTTTGATAGAATTGATCATATTGTTAACTTCAATACTACAGATGATTATTTGCACCTCTACTTGCCAAAGGCTGTTTATGATGCTGCTGCTATCGACCAAGGGGTTTACGTAGATCATGCGCAACTCCTTAACAATCTAGAAGCAAACGCATTAACGTCATCAGGTGGTATCACAGTTTCGACCACAAATAATGCACTCTATGATGGCGCTATAAATCATGATTCCACTGTTGAATTTAAGGCCAACGGAGCAGATCCATATGGATCCATTACCCTTCACAATGTTAATTTAAATGATGACCTCTCTTCACTCGGAGATCATTTAAAGTTAGGATACCTCCAATATGGTACTGTAGACACCACAGATACATTTAACTTTACTGTACCAAGTGGAAGTGGGGATTCATTTAATCAATTCCATCAATTTTCAAAGATAATAGATTTTAACACCGAAGGAAATAGCCTTGACAATGTGCAAATTCATCTTAGTGATACTCTTTACGATAGCATCAATGCTGCTCACGGTAATGATGGTGTCTCAGTTGCAGATTTAGAAGCCAGTACTTCTTCATCTCTGGGTGGTATACATATTGAAATAACCGGAGGTAATACAATCATTAACTTTATGGCCAACAATGTTGTTTATGGTTCCGTTACACTTCAAGGTGTTACTAACTTTGACACTTCTCACCTACTCGTCGCCCATCCATAATTTTTCATTTAAAGTATCTTGCCGTTCATTTTGATCTTCTCTACTATTTATGATCATAACTGGAGAATGGCATGGCCCTTAATGGTGGATTTTTTACTCTCCTAGCACAACGACGTTTTGCTCCCTTATTTTTTACCCAATTTTTAAGTGCGTTTGTAGATAATGCATTCCGCAGTGCCCTTATCATCTTGGTAACATACCATGAAACCCTTGCCAGTGGGTTCAACAAGTCCCTTGTTGTCACCTTTATCGGTGGGTTAGTAATCCTTCCCTTCTTCTTATTTTCAGGTCTTGCTGGACAGTTAGCGGATCGGTTCGAAAAATCTCGCCTGGTCATAATTATAAAAACTTTGGAAATAAGTGTTATGGCTCTGGGTGTTTATGCCTTATTTACCCATTCTTTAGGACTCCTTATTCTTGTGCTCTTTCTAACGATGATGCAATCTGCATTTTTTGGTCCCCTGAAATATAGCCTTCTCCCCCTTTATTTGCAGGAAAAAGAAATTATCACTGGGAATGCCCTGATTGAAAGCAGTACATTCGTTGCGATTCTCCTAGGATCTATTTTCGGTGGAATTGCAGTATCATTACCAGATTATAGCTTATATGTTATCAGTTCTATTTTAATTGTATCATCCCTTCTGGCTTGGGTATCCAGCTGGTATTTACAGCAAACCCCCCCAGCCGATCGAAAGTTAAAAATAAACCCTAATCTTTATACAACTACACTCAACATAATTCGAACAACATCGCACGATCGTACGTTATTTTTATCAATCATAGGCATTTCTTGGTTTTGGGTGATAGGTGGAATTTTTCTAACTCAGATTTCCACCTATGGAAAAGATATCATTGGTGGCAATAAACATGTAACCACCCTCTTTCTAACTCTTTTTACTTTTGGTATAGGAATCGGGTCTTTCTTATGCACCCTTTTAAGCAAAGGAAAAGTTAATCTACGTCATATTGTTTTTGGCGCAATCGGCATGACCCTCTTCATTCTTGATTTAGTTATTGCAAGCCATTTCATTGATTTATCAAAGCCTGATTATATAGGGATAAATCAATTTCTTTTCCACAGTACTCACTATCTCAACAATTGGCGCATTATTTTCGATCTTCTCATGATTGCTGTTTGTGGAGGGCTCTACACTGTTCCTCTTTACACCTTGCTTCAGACAGAGTCTGATCCAAGATTTAGATCAAGAACCATTGCTGCCAATAATATTATGAATTCCTTTTTTATGGTTATCTCATCTGTTGTAAGTATGGTGTTGATTTCGCTCAACGTAACAATCTTAAACATTTTCTTACTTACAGGAATTTTGAACATTCTGGTAATGAGACGAATCTCAAGGTTGGTACCTGAGTCAATTTTGCAACTTATTCTCCAGGGCCTGTTTAAGATCTTCTTTAGAGTGGAAGTAAAAGGCCTCGACAATTTTCACCAAGCTGGTAAACGCACGTTAATTGTTGCAAATCATACTTCATTTTTAGATGGTATGCTCATTTTTGCCTTTATTCCTGAACGTTTAAATTTTGCCATTTATAGTCAATACGCATCTAAATGGTGGCTTCGTATTATGAGACCACATATCAATTTATTTCCTCTTGACCCTATTAATCCGCTTGCCACAAAACACCTCATAGAATTCTTACGCCAAAATCATAAATGTGTCATTTTTCCAGAAGGACGCATTACTGTCACTGGTTCATTAATGAAAATTTACGATGGACCAGGTATGGTTGCTGATCGTGCTGAAGCAACCATACTCCCTTTGCGTATTGAGGGTGCTCAATATTCCTTTTTCTCACATTTACGAGGAGTGGTACGACGCAAGATTTTCCCAAAAATCACTCTGACGATTTTACCTCCTCAGGTTATTACGGCAGATCCAAACTTAAAGGGTAAAGAACGCCGAAAGATTATGAGTAACAAGCTTTATGACCTTATGGTCGGTATGCTATTTGAAACATCCTCCTATAAGAGCACTTTATTTGAGTCATTTATTGAATCAGCCAAAGTACATGGAATGAGACGTGTGGTTGTAGAAGATTTAAACCGGATACCCCTTACCTACAGACAACTTCTCATGCGAAGCTTTACATTGGGACATTATATCTTAGAAAGAACAGTACCGGGTGAACGTGTTGGAATGATGCTTCCCACATCAATTCCAGCTATTGTGAGTTTTTTAGCACTTCAAAGCATTGGTCGTGTACCCACCATGCTTAATTTTTCTCTTGGATCACAAAGTATCGTTGAAATGTGTGGGATAGCTCGAACACGCCTCATTCTAACGTCTCGCAAATTTATTAAGCTGGCTAAATTAGAGGAGGCAGTTGAGAAACTATCTCAAAAAGTTCAAATACTATACCTGGAAGATATCCCTACTCAAATTTCACTCATTGAAAAAATACGAGGAGCCGCCTCAGCCTTTATTCCATACCTAGCTTATGGTCGTAATCCCTATCCGGCCACACCCGAAGACCCAGCTGTCATCCTATTTACTTCTGGTTCCGAAGGAACACCTAAAGGGGTTGCTTTAAGTCATAGCAACATTAATGCTAATAGGTTCCAAATTACAACCATGATTGATTTTAATCCGCAGGATGTGGTCCTGAGTGTGTTGCCAATTTTCCATTCCTTCGGTTTAACAGGAGGAGCCTTAGTTCCATTACTAGAAGGAATTCGCACTTTTTATTATCCAACTCCCTTACATTATAGGATGATCCCAGCGACAGCCTATGATATTAATGCGACCATTTTTTTCGCAACAGATACTTTCTTAAAACGATACGCGCGCCTTGCTCATCCCTATGATTTCTATTCAATCCGCTATGTTTTTGCTGGTGCAGAAAAACTTCAACAGGAAACACAATCCCTCTGGTTTGAGCGCTTTGGCATTCAAGTTTTAGAGGCTTACGGCACAACAGAAACAGCACCTGCTTTGTCTCTCAACACACGTATGCACCACAAATCAGGAAGCGTTGGACGATTTTTACCTGCCATTCAACGTTATTTAAAACCTGAAGAAGGGATATCCCTCGGTGGAAGACTTTTTGTAAAGGGTCCAAATATTATGCTGGGCTATATCAATCCTGAAACAGGGCGTGTGATGCACATCAACGATGATCCTGGATTTGATCAAGAAGGAAACACACACGAAGGATGGTACGATACAGGCGATATTGTAAGTATAGACGATCTTGGTTTTATTACCGTACAGGGCCGTATAAAACGTTTCGCCAAAGTAGGTGGGGAAATGATCTCACTTGTTGCTCTAGAAGGAAAAATCAACACTGCATGGCCAAATGACCATCATGTTGTGTTTGCCTTTCCAGACACACGAAAAGGTGAGCAGATCATTCTTCTTACAACTGGAACCATGACCCGTGACGACATTGTAGACCATCTAAAAAGACAAGACATATCTGAACTGAGCTTTCCTCGAAAAGTTATTTTTGTCAACCAACTTCCCCAGTTAGCAACAGGAAAAATCGATTTTCAAGCTGCAAAAAAACTTGCGGAATCATTGATGCCTAAAAATGAATAGCTTCTCTTTTCATATTAAAGATAGGCTTGCTTAAAACTTTCCAGCTTTATTTTTTTATTCACCGGCACGATCTACCGAACCATCATTACGTGCACCCATTGCAGCAGATGACGATGTTATTTCTGCCGCAGAGGTACGTGGAATCTTAGTACTTGTAGTCATTGATGTTCCTTGAGGCAACTCTACTTGTGGAAGCGATTGCTTTAGCAAACGCTCCAATCGACTATCTATTGCTCGAAAGTCCTTTTCGTACTTTTCTGCATACGAACCTTCGCCTGCTCCATAGAAAGCTTTGGATCTTTCTGTAAATTGTTGCATTGTAGTTGTCAAATTCTGACGTACCTCAGTCAAAAAGCCCATGACGAGTTCCCGCGCATCCTCTGGACTAACATCTTGAAGAGCCGGTTGAGAAAGATCTCTACCTGCATACCTCAACATATTGAGAGAGGCTCTACTATTCTTCCATTTCCGGTATAATGTGGGATAGGAATATACTTTCTTTGCTCCATTTCTCAATTCAAAGACTGCATCTATAAATTGAGGAGATCTTTTTATTATAATGCGTGAGTTCTGAAGTATCCACTGCCCTTTGGCCGCTTTCCTATTTGCTTCCTCGGTAATGTAGATTATGGATTCATTCTCAGCTTTTACTTGATAAATTCCCAAAGGCTCATAAATGCTGCCATCTACTTGAGCTCGCTGGAGTGCTATATCTCTAATTTGGTCATCCGTTAACGTTGATTGACCCGTTAATGGAGAAGTCTGTAAAGGATCATCCGGATTTTCCCAAGCTTCAACAGCTTTATAAGCTTCTTCACTTCCTGAACGCATTGCCTCTACCATTTCAGTGGGGGTCTTAAATGTATAAAATTGCGCGGAGAACGTAGGAACTTCATGCTGCATTAAGAACAAACCTATCCTTGGTTCCTTCTCCTGTTTTTCTAAATTTTTATGTGCCACCTTCAGTGCTTCCATCATCAATTTATATTTTTGTACAACAAGAGGAACCAATTGAGGAACAACATCAGATGCAAATCCGCCTTGTTTAACATACTCAGCCACAAGACCGCGCATATAAGTATGTAAAGCACGTCGACGTGGGTCTACTTTATAATGTAAAAGATCGTGAAAACCGAATCCTAAAGCAGTTGTTTCTTCTTCCCCGTGAACATCTTTTATTTTTGTTGTAGGCATACCTACAAGATATGTTTCATCTAACAAACACTCTATAAGAAGTTCCACTGGGAAAATGCCTTCTCCCAAACATGTGTAAATGATAGGTGGTGAAAGATGCTTTGCTACTTCTCTATCAATGAGTTCAATAATTTCATTAGAAACCTCAGGGAAATACGGAAACGAACCTGAAACGTCAAAGTAGTATTCTCCGTGCTTATCTATGCTGGATCCCCATGCATAAAGATTTAAAACAACAGGATGTCCAAACGTATCCTTCATAAGGAGCGCATCTAAATATTTATGGTGAGGAACGTGATGAAAAATATCTTGTTCTCCTGGGCTTAAAGGCCCCAAAAGAGTAAGGTAGCGAAAATGTGCGTCCACAAGCCAATTTGCAGAAATTGCTTTTCTGCTCAAAGCCTCTTCAACTTCTCGCTGCAAAGTTTGAATATATTCATCTTGTTTTCCTTGCTTTATTGTCTCTAAAAGATGATGAGCATATGGGTGTAGAAAATCTAAATTAACTGCTAAGGATACATCCGAATTAGATCCATCACTATATTGCCTATAAAAATCCCTAAATCTTTCAATGGCTTCCCGTTCTTCTGGCCTAAAAGACCGCAAAGGTTTTGCAATTACTTTTGATGCCCCACTTTCTTGAGCATCTCGCCCCTTTTGCTCAACAGCCTCAGCAGCAAATGTTGCCTTCCCTGCAATTGCAAAGGCACAAACAGCTATAAACATTATTTTTTTAAAGCAAGTTAATTTCTTCATAATTTTTTCTTTCCTTTTAAAATTGCGTTTGCACTTGAGTGGGCATCTAAATACTTTTGACCATACCCAACAAGTGTTAAGGCATCTTGCAGTTCTTCTAATTGATTAGAATCGTACTGGTGTCTTCCGCCATTCAGCACAAAGGTCCCTCCAACAACTCTTCCCTCCTTATTGAGAAGCGCTCTATGAGAGCTTTTTGATTTTTTCTTAATGCTAAACTCTTCATTAATATGGAACCATAAACTCTCAAATTTCTGATAACTTACTCTCTTCGAACCCTCAAAAATTTTCCTTAAAGTCTTCAAATGCCTCCCTAAATCTTTATCACCTATTGATATATCTTGATAGATTTTATGAGGATGTAACTTTCTATTCCACCGAGCAAACACATGCTCTTCATTGGGGTTGTATCCTTCATTTAAGGAGGATATATCATCTGACGGAGAAGGAACATCGTCATTATCCAACTCATTATCATTTAAATCACTTGTATCATCTATATCTATAGAAAGTCCCTCATCGTTTTCTATGGTAGAAGTTACTGCTGCACGTACTGCTGATGATGATGAAGACACTGCAGAAGCTATAGAGACTGGGGGGACTGAAGATGAACTAGATGAGGAAGATGCTGCAGATGACGAAGGAGATGTAGATAACGATGATAATGAAGAGGCTATGGGCACTTGGAGCATAGGATTCTTTGGAAAGTTGCCAGGTGCAGGAGGCTGCAAGGCACGGCCTATTTTTGCTTGCCTATGTCTCAATTTTCTTGCCAGCTGTGCTTTTGTAGCATAGAAGGACTTAGGCAGAATGGGTAGTTCCCATGTTCCATCAATTTGATCGCATTCTTTAAGAGGACTAAATAGGTCAATAATGTCAGTCTCTCTACAGCCTAGCCCTTTAAATCTTTCCTTCTTAACATAAATATTTAGGAGACAAGTTGCGTATAATTCATATTCATCAATGAGGGTTCTATCATCAAATGGGTAGGCTTCATCATCAATCAAAAAGGGATCAGCACCTCTACCCACCTCTGCCAGCAACGGCCAAAGAGACTTAGATGCTCTTACATACTCCAGTGTAACATCAGTAAAATGATTAGGAGATTTAAGGCTGAAAACTGCAAGGATAAGGCGCGTTAGAACAAATAAATTGTCGTTCACTAAGGTCGTAAAACTGCTCCTAACTTCTGCCTCTGAAGTACTTTCAGCTTCAGAAATTATAGTATCAAACATTTCACGAATTTCTTTTTCTTTCTCATCTATAAAGCTAAGACGAAATCCCTCGCTTGAAGATCCTTTGACAAACTTAACATAACTTCCAATCAGACCTATATCATGCATCTGCATATTACCTGCAACAATGGTTAGATTTCCAACACCTTGAAACTGTTTTGCAATCGAATTGTTAGGTTTGAGTTTAAATCCTTGATGTTTATGAAAGAAATTTATATTGCGAAATCTCATATCTAATAACATTTGAAGAAACTTATCTTCACTTATTTTATGATCTTGGAATTGTTGTAAGATTTTCTCTAACTCTTTCGATTGACCTTTGTTGAATTCATTCATCTTGATCGCACAACGATATTTAAGCTTATCAACTTCTTCTTTGGAGCTTTGAGTAAAATCAACTGTTGAGAAAGATTTTATAAGAGATCCCATATTTGATAGGATATACTCTCTATTATCGTTTGCGTGCGAGTTTGAAAAAGAAACTAGAATTAATAATATAAATATAAATAATTTTCTCATTTAAAGTCTCATTTTAAAATAAATAGATAAGATTCATATGGTAATTATTTTTTCATTTTCAATGAAAAAGTAAAAAAACTTACTATTTTGAGCACTTTATGTCAATTTAATTCGCATTTTCTTCCCATATTTTCTGCCAATTAAAGCAGGGTGGAAGGGTCAGCTCAAATTGCGCATGACCTGCCACAGCTGGAATAGGACAAAACCCAGGAATATGTTTAAATAATAAATTCGTCGTTTTTGATTCAGAACCAAGTTGCCGTTTTTTACGATCGCCCACATGTTTTGTATTTTCAAAATAAGTCCAAAAGGTTTTTACCACATGACTATGGGTAAATAACACATGGGTGGCATGGTTCATGGTACGCCAGTGACGCTTTTCTCCGGCCAAAATATAAGAAGGGTAATGTGTTTGATAAAGAAATTCACATTCTTGTGGGTGAAGAACAAGATGCCTTCCCGTTTGCTTGGCCACTTGGTCATAAAAATTCCACATTTCCCAAATTGCTGACGGTTCATGCAAGTAATCGTCTTCACAAAAATAGCAGAGGGCATCCAAGCTTTTCGCAAATTCAAATTGTTCGTACAATGATTTTCCTTGGCCAGCCTCACGCGTGGTCTTAATCTCCCACGGGCAGTGAATATCTTTGCAAAGATCATTTATTTTTTTTAAGTAATCAGCATCAGAATGATCATCTAAAATATTGACTTTAATTCCTTGGCCCCCCTTTTGCTGCCAAGCGTAGTTTATGGAACGAATGGTTGAGCGCAAACATCGATAAATTGTCTCAACTGTACTCGCACCCGTAAAACGTGCGCGCTTATCAACATTCCGGTTGGAGCGCAAACAGGTTCGAACAATAACGACCAGTTCATTTAAATTTGACTGAGTTGCTCCTCCAATTTTTTGTTTTTCCCAATCAAATGCCTCATAAACTCTTTGCAGATGAATATCTGGCTGTTGGTGGAGGGGAAGCAAAGTAAATTTCCCAGCCTTTTTTAAATCATATCCAATCAGTTTAAAAGCCCGTTTAAAAATTCGTAATATTTCGTTCATTGCTTAGTATTCACTCAATAATTTATACTTGAACGTTATCATAATCCCTCTTTTTATGACCAGGATTTTAAAATGACGTCTTTTTATGCCACCAATTTTGCTTCTTTTTTCAAGTCCTCAGGAATTGAAATCCCCAGCCCAGCTGCTGATTTGGTGTTAATGACCAAATCAAGTGAATGCTCCGTGACAATTGGTAAATCAGATGCTTTCTCACCCTTTAAAATTTTTGCCACCAATTGCCCAGCTTTATAGCCCATTTTTGAATGAGGACATGCACGCACAGCCAGAACACCCTGTTCGACAGAATCATAATCTGGCGTAAAGATTGGCAACTTATTTTCCAACCCCAAAGCAACAATACCTGTAATGGAAGCCATGGCAGTATTATCATTGGGAATAAAGATGGCTTGAACCTTTCCAATTAAACTCGCCATAGTGCTCATAGTATCAGCGGTCTTGGTCGTTGTAGCTAAAGCTAAAGAAAGACCCGTCTGTGGCGCCAAAGTTTGCAATTTTTCGACTGCTTTTGCGGAATTAGCTTCACCAGGATTATAGATAACACCGATTGTTTTAGCATCCGGAATCATTTTCTGAATGAGCTCAATTTGTGCTTTCAATGGCAAACCATCACTCACGCCAGTTATATTTTCAGGTCTCTTTTCTAGCACCGAAACGAGTTTTGCTTCCAAGGGATCTGAGATAGCAGCAAAAACAATCGGAATATTTTGTTGCTCCATTGGTTGAATCATTGATTGAGCTGATGGTGTAGAAATAGCAACAGCCACCTTAGGATGTCGGCTTGCAAAATCCATGGCTATTTGCCGGGCTGTTGTAATGCTTCCTTGCGCATTAGAAAAGAGAAGATTTATCGTTTTACCCTCTATAAACCCTTCATCTTTTAAAGCCTCAATGATCCCTTCCTTCTCTTTTGTTAAAGCATCATGCTCTACAATTTGCGTAATGACAACGAGAGGAAGTTCTGTTTCATTACCAGCAAAAGCCGCAGCACAAAGAAATAAAACAAATGAAAGAAAATGTCTCATAATTTTGTTTCCTTTTTTATGCGAATTGAGTCAGGAAATTGAATATTCAAATCTTGTGCCACCTTATCGTTGAGATCAACCGCAACCTGTTTAGGGTATTCAACTTCCATATCTTTTGCTTGGCTTTCACCCCGTAAAATCTTCGCAACGAGTCGTCCTGTTTGGCGACCGATCTCATACTGATCTGCTCCCAAAAGAGCCAACGAGCCGCTCTCCTTTAAATCACCATCACTGGCAAAAAGAGGAATGTGATTCTCCCCACAAATTTTCCCAATACTTTTTATTGCTGCAAGGGCAGTATTATCATTATTGATAAATATGGCATCAACTTTTCCAATAAGTCCTTGAGCCGCTGATGCAACTTCACTTGTCTTTGAAGCAGTGGCGGGGATAATTTCGAGTCCCATTTGCTTTGCACATTCTTGCATTTTTTCCAAAAGACTGACTGAGTTAGCTTCTCCAGCATTATAAACTACTCCTAAACGCTTCTTGTCAGGAATAATTTTTATAAGGATTTCCAATTGGTCTTTTGTAGGTATAAAATTTGATACACCAGTCACATTACCAACTAAATTGGCCCCTTTAGGATCTGTAACGGAAGCAAAAACAACCTGCACTTGTCCTTTATTCGAGGCATTGAGGGCCGCCTGGGCAGCCGTCGTTCCAATTGCAACGATTAAATCTACCTGATTACCCACATATTTTTGTGCAATCTGAGTAGCAAGAGCGGGATTTCCTTGAGCAGAATCCCAAGACCATTGCAAGGTTTCCTTAAATCCCTGCGAGGTAAGTTCATCTCGAATTCCCTGGCACGTTTTATCCAATGCAGGGTGCTCAATAATTTGAAGAACGCCAATTTTATATGTTGGTGAAGTAATTTCTGCTAGTGCAGAAAAATTAAGAGTGAGAGCGAGTGCAAATGCGTTTACTGATTTTATAATTTTTCCAAAGACCATAATATAATACTCCATTTTTTCAAAGTTCGTTTTCTTAAATCTCGTTTAATTTCAGTGTTTAAATAATAATGCAAATGATGATGTTCCATACTTTTTCTCCTATTTTTTAATAATGTATTTTGCTCTTGTAACGACAGCTTTAGGAAATTTAATTTTAAGTTTTTGTGCAGTCCCTTGATTAAGGGATAATTCTACGCTCTGAGGTCTTTCTACCGGTAAGGTTTGAATATTTTCTCCCTTTAACACGCGTGCTGCCATCTTTCCCGTCTGTCGACCTAAATCATATTGACTATGAGCTGCAGCAGCTAAACATCCCTGTTTTACAGATTCAGGATCGGCACAAAAAACAGGTATTTCATTTTCTTGAGCGACCTTAAGGAGTGACTCTAGAGCTGCAACGACAGTGTTATCGTTAGGGATATAAATAACATCAACATTCTCTGCTAATGATTTCGCAGCCGTCCCCACATCAAGCATTGTTGCTGCTGTCGCTCTTGTAAGAGTCATTCCATTTTGCCTTAACTCTTTTTCAAAAATTTCGAGAAGATCTACCGAGTTACTCTCACCGGGATTATAGATAACGCCTACACGCTTTGTTAGGGGTAAAATTTCTCGAATTAACTGAATTTGATCTGATATAGGAGGCATATCGGAAACACCTGTAACCCCTTTACCAGCTTTATCCATTGAGGGAACCAATTTTATTGAGACGGGATTGTTGACAGCCGCGAAGACAACCGGAATAAGCCGTGCACTTGCGGCGGCATAAACGGCCTGTGTTGAAGGGGTCGTAATAGGAATAATAATATCTGGTTTTTGACTCGCAAATTTTTGTGCAATTTGCGTTGCTGTCCCAATATTTCCATGAGCGTTTTCAAAATGAATATCACATATAAGTCCCTGGTCTTTTAATTCCTCTTCAATCCCTTTACGAATAAGATCTAAAGAGGGGTGTGGAACAATTTGCGTAATGGCAACCACAAAACGAGGGGGAGGAGACGCAGTTGCAAAACTATTAACAACCAGACCCACTAAAATACTAATGATGTAAATGAAACTTTTAAAACGACGACTTTTCATAATCTTATCCTACATTTATTAAACAAAACTCAAACGACCTATAAAATCACCAATGGTGATAGGCGCGCCATCGTCTGTAATAATGATGTAGAATACGTTCCACAAAAAATCCTTACGTGAAGATAAAATTTTACTCTTCTATTATGTGTGGAAAAATTCTCATTTTGTCAAGAATATTTTAAATATCAAGAGGAATATCCTTTCAATTCTATAAAAGGTAAAAAGCGCGTGTGAAACTTTTAAATTAGAAGTTTGATCACATTTCGGAAGCTTTCGTCTGGCATAATTTCTTTATATGAGCCTTGCTATTTCTTATGAGTCATAGTAGAAACCACTATGAAGGTCGCATAGCTCAGCGGGAGAGCACTACGTTGACATCGTAGGGGTCACAGGTTCAATCCCTGTTGCGACCACCATTTCTTCACCTATTTTTTTCATTTAAAATCCTCCTCATCCCCTAGAATTTTAGGGGAAGGATTAAAAGAGAGTTAAAACATTCTTAAAGTAAATCACCCCAAAAGCACTAAAACCCCCATTTTTATCATTTATTAAATTTTCATCATTATTCTGGTAAGTAAGTTGTTTTTACGTGTCGGGAAATTTAATGCATAAAATTTTTGTTTTTTTATCAATTTTAATGATGCTGTTGTTAAGTGGTACTTTTGCTACACTGCAAACTGCCCCCTATTCGCTTGCAGCGTTAACTTGGAACATGGGAAATAAGACCGCGAGTGATGGGGCTGTTAAGAGCTTATCTGCTGAAATTAAATTTCTTGGCCTGCCCGATATCGTGGCTGTTGGAACTCAAGAGGAGTTGGCTGCAGAAGGACAAAAGCTTAAAGATAAATTAGTAAAGGAATTAAACTCGACTTATTCAGCGGGCTACAAAATAGCTGCTGAAAAATCATATACTACATCTGCTGGAGCAAATAATTCTCTCAAAACAGCGGTTCTTTCTGGTGCTCAGAAGACACCCATTTCCAAAACTCTCAATCTTTCTCAAAATCGAACAAGCCTTTCGTTTCTCATTAAAAAGGACGTAACTCTTGATAACATTCATACAGAAATTTATTACCCACCTGAAAAAGACAAAGGAAATAATGCCGTTATTTTAATTAAAGGGAATCTCACTAAAGGAACTGATACAAGCAACGCCCTCACACTTAGAATATCAAACGTTCATTTGAATTCAGGAAATGACCAAAAAAGACGCCTCCATGTAAATGTCTTCTTCGATCAAGAGAAATTTTCCCTAGTTCCTAAAAAGTATGAGCAGATCCTCACCGAAGCAAAGCAATTCGATCTTATTATGGGCGATTTTAATGAGCGAGATTATTTAATGGCCAATAACTCAATTGTAGACAGAGGGTATCTTACAAATTTTGTTGCTTATGGATTTGACTTTTCTCAAAGACAAGAGCGCAGAAGCATGGTGTATGGAACTTATGGTTTTACAAAACTAGGAAATACAACACCTGTGGTTTCACCTGATCCTCGCGGGAGACCCCACAATGCAAAGGGTGGATTTCTAGATCGTATTGCATTTACCTCAGGTTTGTATGTTGAATCCAAACCAACATCTTATGGTGCTGTTGTGAATGGAAAAGAATTTAGCCAAAAAAATAAATTATTGTATGCTGGTTCTGATCATCTTCCCATCATTCGACATTTTGTCATTAATTTTATCTCTGGCGAACAAGAGGAGAAAGTCGTTGTAAGATCCGTAAAAAGAAGACTTCCTACCTTTAAACCCGACATTGAAGAATTGGACCAATTCATAAAGGATAAAGGAAAAGATAATAGATTTATGTTTTATGATTCAGCTATCTCAAAGAGAATCCAACCGAAACCTCTTTCGGTTCAAGAGGCAACTAAAAAAAGAGAAGATCTTCAATCTTTAGAAAAAAAATTAAATGATCTTAAAACAAAAATGGATAATAGTACTGATCATGGCTTTTTAGTGGAAGCCTATAATATAATAACAACTTGCAATCAAAGTAGGAACAAATCACTCGAAGCTTTTGACGATACTTCCATTGAATGGTTTGTGCCAGCATCCCTCACACAAAGCGATTATAAGAAATATCAAGAAGCAATAGAAAAACTCCTCAAATATAAAATTCCTTGATTTCTTTCCAACTTAAAAAGGATCTATTCCGTTCCATTTTCGAGGGGTTCAGCGCTTGCTAGCTCAATAATCTCCGCACTATTTTGCTCTTGCGGTAAATCATTCATCTCTGATTCCTCAATGGAGTCATCTTCCTCTTCATCCCCTAAGGAAATACGGCTTACAGCAACGACCTTTTCTTGTTCTTCTATGCGGAAAATGGTGACACCTTGAGTCCTACGACCAGCAATGCGAATATCGTGGACTGGACAACGGATCAACTGCCCGCCATCTGTAACCAACATAATTTGGTCTTTAGAATCCACGGGGAAAGAGGCAACCACGCCTCCATTTCGTTCATTGACAATGATGCTATCAATGCCAACGCCTCCACGGCCTGTGGTTCGATATCCGTAGGAAGAGCTTCGTTTTCCAAAGCCATTTTCCGTAACAGTCAAGATAAACTGCTCGCTCAAAGCAAGTTCTTGAATACGTTCTGGTGAAAGTCTTAATGCATCTGGAGATGAATCTTCATCTGCGCCATCTTCTCCTCCTTCTGAAGCCCCTCCTTCCAGACTTTGACGAGCTTTAGCTGCTTGGCGCAAATAGGCATCGCGTTCTTCAGTGGAAACCTTGACTTGTCCCACAATTGCCATTGAAATGACTTCATCTTCTGTAGATAAGCGAATACCACGTACACCATTGGAATCTCTTCCAGCAAAAATACGAATTTCATTTACATGAAAACGTATGCATTTTCCTTTTCCAGTGGAAAGCAAGACATCATCATTTTCTGTACAAGACAAAACAGAGATAAGATTCTCACCCTCATCTAATTTCATAGCGATTTTTCCATTGGCCTTAATATTTAAGAAATCACTCAAACGGTTGCGTCGTACGTTTCCTTTAGAGGTTGCAAACATAACAAACATTTGGTTCCACAAGTGCTCTTCTTCCGGCAAAACCATAACAGTTGAAATGGTTTCTCCTTCAGAAAGAGGCAGTAAGTTAATCATAGGCCGTCCACGTGCTTGCGGAGTTGCCAGTGGTAGGCGATATGCCTTCATTTGATAGACTCGGCCGATTGAACTGAAAAATAAAACAGGACTATGGGTGTTCGCTACAAAGACATCACTGACAATATCCTCATCACGCGTTGCCATACCGGAGCGACCTTTTCCACCTCTGCGTTGTGCTCGATAAGTAGAGAGAGGAACACGTTTGATATAGCCATTCAAACTCACCGTCACAACCATATCTTCACGTTGAATCAGGTCTTCCATATCAACGGTTGATTCACCATCTTCAATGAGCGTGCGACGTGGAGTTGCAAATTGATCTTTCATTTCCAACAATTCATCTCGCAAGATATTCATCACCAATTGCCGAGAAGCAAGAATACGCAAATATTCAGATATTTTATCCGCTAGTTCTTGTAAATCAGCTGCAATTTTATCGCGCTCTAAGCCAGTTAAGCGATGGAGCCTCAAATCTAGAATTGCTTGCGCCTGTGCATCAGATAATCGATATGTATCTCCCACAATTTCTCGATCTGGCTCTACCAATGACACCAGCGAAACAACTGATCCTGCAGGCCACTCCCGATCCATAAGTTGTGTTTTAGCAACTTGCCTATCTGCAGCCGCACGAATTAAAGCAATGACAGGATCAATATTTGCAACTGCAATTGCTAACCCTAAAAATATATGTGCTTTCTCACGAGCACGCGCTAATTCGAATCGAGTACGCCGCAGAATGACTTCTTCGCGAAATTCTATAAAAGCCTCAAGAATTCTTTTTAAAGGTAACTGTTCTGGGCGACCATGGTTGAGGGCCAACATGTTAATACCAAAAGAAGTCTGTAAAGCTGTATAGCGATAGAGTTGATTCAAAACAACATCAGCAACAGCATCACGCTTTAACTCAATTACAACACGCATTCCTTGCCGATCTGATTCATCGCGAATATCTGAAATACCTTCTATAATTTTCTCTTTTACGACTTCGGCAATGCGCTCAATCATTCTTGCTTTATTAACTTGATAAGGGATTTCATCAATAATAATTGCTTCACGCTCTCCGCGTAATGTTTCGAAATGAGTCTTTCCTCGAATAATAATGGAGCCACGGCCGGTGCGAAAAGCTTCAAAAATTCCCCCACGGCCAATAATAGTAGCACCCGTTGGAAAATCCGGGCCTGGTACAATGGCCAACAATTCTTCAACTGTTAAATCAGGATTATCAATAAGTGCGCAACATGCCTCCAGAACTTCCCCCAAATTATGCGTTGGGATGTTGGTCGCCATACCCACAGCAATACCACTTCCTCCATTCACCAAAATATTGGGGAAGCGAGCAGGTAACACTTTTGGCTCTGTCATTGAGTCATCGTAGTTTGGTTGGAAATCAACCGTATCTTTATCAATATCTTCTAAAAGAGCATGTGAGGGACGGCTCAGACGTGCCTCGGTGTATCGAGATGCGGCAGGAGGATCCCCGTCCAAAGATCCAAAGTTTCCTTGTCCATCAATGAGTGTGAGACGCAGTGAAAAATCTTGAGCTAAGCGAACCATTGCATCATAAATTGCCATATCACCATGGGGGTGATATTTACCCATCACGTCTCCAACGGTGCGTGCCGATTTACGATAAGGCCTGTTATACTCATTTCCAGCTTCTTTCATTGCATATAAGATGCGACGATGAACAGGTTTTAAACCATCCCGCACATCTGGTAACGCTCTCGAAACAATCACGCTCATTGCATAATCTAAATAAGAGCGTTTCATTTCCTCTTCGATTGCAACAGGCTTAATATCAGAAGGCTGAAGGGACGTTGTCATTTTTCATCTTTCCTTTTAAAACCAATCATATTCACTATTATTTTAGAAATAAATTATTCCAGTCAATCTTTAGCAGTTCTATCTTCGCACATTCACTCTTTTCTAGAAAGGAACTTCATCATTTAAAGAAGCACTGCTTTTGCTCCCGCTAAAAGCATCTGAAGAGCCCCCAGACCCTAGGCTTGACATGCCAGAATCAGACAAAAATGCATCTTGGTCTTCAGATATAGGACTCTCGTCTCCACCTCCGCGGGCATCTAACATTGTCAATTCTCCACGAAAACGTCCCAAGACCACTTCTGTTGTATAACGTTCTTGACCCTGTTGGTCAGTCCACTTTCGTGTTTGTAGCTGACCTTCTAAATAAACTTTTGACCCCTTTTTTAAATATTTTTCCGAAACTTCAGCAAGTTTGTCATTAAAAACAACCACACGATGCCATTCTGTGCGGTCACGACGTTCGCCCGATGCCTTATCTTTCCAAGATTCACTTGTAGCCACTGAAAGGGTTACAATCTTACCCCCATCTGGACTAAACCGAACCTCAGGATCGCGTCCTAAATTTCCAACCAAAATAACCTTATTTACTGATCCTGCCATAATCCCTTACTCCTTAACACAAACCCTCTAATCGAGGGGTTTTATTTAGTTCCATCAGTGGTCTAAACCACACAAGCATTCTAACTTTTCATTATACGAAAGTCTGGATGCTAACGCCATCTTTTGTTTTTATTTTGGATTTTATTAGCAATAAGCCTATTTATATATTATATACTAAATAAAAAAGGAATTGAGAAGGATTTGCTTATATAATGGACTACTTAATTGAAATAATCCAAAAGTGGGGATATGTCGCCGTATTTTTAGGATCATTGGTAGAAGGTGAATCCGTAATTCTCGTTGCTTGTTTTATGGCCCAACTTGGGTACTTATCCCTCATAAAAATTATGATTATTGCGTTTTGTGGCACTCTTTTTGCCGATCAGGCTCTCTACTATGTTGGGCGTTATTATGGTCAGGCCATTATCCAAAGATTCCACCGCCTTCATGCCCCTGCAAATCGTGCCTTTAAATTGCTTCATGATTGGGACTTTTGGTTCATTATTAGTTTTCGCTTCATATGGGGAATTCGCACCATCAGCCCCGTGGTCATAGGCAGTAGCGGGATTTCCCCCCAGCGATACACCCCTTTAAATCTTGCAGCTGCCATCATTTGGACGCTCATAAGCTGCATTGGCGGTTATATGGTCAGCGGAATCATTGAAGACATAGGTCTTCAAGTTATTAAACGTTATTTCGGGTTCTTCACAGTTGCTATAATAGTCGCTATCATAGGCTTTGTCTTCTTTAAGCGTTGGATGAATCATCGTTTAGCGAAATTTGATAAAGAAGGACCATTTCACGATTAAGTGAGAAAAGGGAATCATGTCAGACAAAATCCTTGCCTTTGGGTGTGATCATGCCGGCCTCACCTTAAAACTTGAGCTCATGGAAGCCGCCCGTTCTCTTGGTTTTTCCGTTATTGATTGCGGAACAACTTCGGAAGAATCTGTTGATTACCCGGACTTTGCAAATAAAGTTGTCGAAGTCCTTAAAAGCCAACAAGCTTCGTTGGGTGTTCTCATGTGTGGAACAGGCATAGGAATGAGTATGGTAGCCAATCGCCATCCAAAAATCCGTGCTGCTGTATGTCACACCGAATTGGAAGCACGCCTGGCTCGAGAACACAACAACGCCAATATTCTCTGCTTAGGAGGTCGTATCCTGGGGGCAGACCAAGCAAAATCTTGTTTAGAGGCCTTTTTGAGTGCCCATTTCAGCGGGGGGCGCCATACACAGCGCGTTGAAAAAATAGGATAGTTTATTATGAATGCTTACATTCGCCTCTGTCGACTTAACAGGCCTGTTGGCATAGTGCTTTTGATGCTCCCCTGTTGGTGGGGAATAACCCTTGCCTCCTCTGATCAATTTCTAAACCTAAAATTTCTTGTGCTTTTTTCTTTAGGTGCCATTCTCATGCGCGGGGCAGGGTGCACGCTCAATGATCTTATTGATAAGAACATTGATAGCAAGGTTACCCGAACTCAAAACCGCCCTTTGGCAAAAGGAGAACTCTCCACCTTTCAAGCACTAGTCTTTTTTGGGATTCAAAGCCTTGGTGGACTTATCATCCTGCTTCTTTTACCCCAGCGGTGCTGGCCTTTAGGCCTGCTTGGACTTGGTTTACTCGGCATATATCCCTTTATGAAGCGCTTCACTTATTGGCCTCAATTAGTCCTTGGCTTTGCCTTTAATTTTGGAATTATTATGGCTGCTGTAGCCCTCCAGCCATATGAAGCAATAAATTGGCCTGCCGTGGTTTGCCTTTACGGTGCCGGCATTGCTTGGACCATAGGTTATGACACCATCTATGCCCTTCAAGATCGTGAAGATGACCTCAAAATTGGCGTAAAATCAACTGCCATACTCTTTGGAAACCGCGTGAAAGAAGCCCTTTTGATAGTTTATGGCCTCATGTTTGGCCTGTTGGCAGGCGTTGGCTATTACACCAGCGTAAATACCCTTTACTATGGACTCTTAGCCCTCTGTGCATTCGGAATAGCCATGCCCCTCTCTCGCCTCAATGCTAAAGACCCCCAAGCTTGCTTGAAGGTCTTTAATGCAAATCCTTATCTTGGGTGGCTTGTTTGGGTCTTATTGCTTATCTTAAAAAACTAATTAAGCACCATCTTTACTTGCAGAAGCCTCTTCAAGGGGCTTTTTAAATCTTTCCTCTAGCTCTTTTAGTCTTTTTTCATTTTCTTCATAAAAGCCAGTATAATATAATTGAATTTCTGTCTTAATCTCATCAAGATATTTTTGAAATTTGTTTTTATTCCAAACTTTTGCAACTTTACGTTTTTCATCCGGTTCAGTTACGACAACTCCCCACCCTTGATGTCTTGGAGCTTGCCGTTCCAATCGTTTTCTATCCATGTTTATTTGAGTGGGCCCTGTGCCAAACATTCCATCTATTATATCTTCAAATTGTTCATGCATTGACAAGAAATAAAAACAATCTACTAACTTCGATAGAGAATGTGTATTAAAATACTTATCTACCTGCTTATATAAAATGACAAATTGCTGACAAATTGAGCGAAAATCCTCTTCTGTTAATTCTTCTTGTGGCTGGGAAGGTGTAGAGGTCGCTTCGGCGAGTTTCATTTTTACTTCTTCAAGACGTTTTAGCATGAGACTTGCCTCGAGTCCTTTTAACGGCTCAAGCGCACTTTCTAGGGAGGTGTAATGAAGACGGGAAGGACCACCTTTACTCATGACCGCCACAATGTCATCCACACCATCATAGATTTGAGCATAAATATCCGCCGGAACGTCCATAGGAATTTTTAAATCTCTTAAAGCCGTTGAAAGAGTGCGCGCAGGGTTTGACTCAGGTGATAATTCAATTTTGAATGAATCGGCTGCTTGTAGGTTTGAGGAAGAAATAAGATGAAGGGACATTGCTGCCAAGATAGATGTAAAAATTTTTTTCATAAAGTTCCTTCTAATCGCTTAATTTAAAATGCTAATGTATATGCTATTTGTATGCAGCATTATATAACCATTCATATAATAAGTTTAGCTTAATTTTGCCACACACAACCCGCAACAATTTTATGTCTCAAGTTTAAATTCAATGGGTACTTCTAATGTTTTGATACCAGGTTTGAATTTCCATTGACGCACAGCAGCAAGTGCAGCGTTTTCCAAAATCGGGCTTATGCGGGGGGGTACCATGGTAGCCGTGTCTACTGTCCCTTCTGGAGATACTGATATTTTAATTTGCACCACTCCTTGCAACTTTTTGCGCCGTGCTTCGAGCGGATAAATAGGCGGCGGATTAGAAAAAGAAGGGCTCGACGCCGCTTCAATAGAAACTGCTGTTGAAGAGGAAAGGGAGCGGGCGTCGCTCACCACAATCGCTGTCTTTTTTCCTGATTTAATGGAAGTTTTTTTCTGTATGAGATATGTAGATTCCTCAGGGGCTTTTATAGGCGTAGGGTCAGAAGCTCCCTCACTCAAAGAACTTAAAGCCCCCTCCACTGAATCTCCTTCTTCCCCACTTTGAGCTCCAACATCAAACATGACTGCTACGAGAAAATCGTTCTGATCAAATATTTGCTTCTTCATTCCTCCTCTATAATTCATTCCCAACGCAATGGCCGCAATCATAAGACTATGCATAATAAAAGCAACCAGCCCTCCAAGCCAAAGACGTTCTAATATTGTTGGCGCTTTCAGCTTTAGCATTTTGCGCGTACTCCCACATACAAACCAAATCCCGATTGTTGATAATCCGAAGGATTTTCATAACGGTGATTCAGTAAGTTTTCGCCACGCCCATAAACTTGCCATTGATGAGTCAATTGATAAGACGTTTCTGCACCAAGAATGACGTACCCAGGCATATTTACTCTCCGATAGGGCGTGCTGCGAAAATCCGTATCAAATTGTTGACTCACATAAAGCGCATTACCACTCACTTGCCAGTCCGGGGTTACCTGTCCAACCACTTGGGCCGTTGTTTTGTTGGGTGGGTAGCGAATGATCTTTAATCCTGTTCGTGTATCCCATGCTTGGGTAAAGGTGTGTGCCACCTCAAGACGCCAATCAGGATTCATTTGAATTTTTAGGATGGCTTCAAATCCTTGGGTGCGCACTCTATTGAGATTGATATTTGTCCTATTTCCCCTCGCAATCATATCTCGAATCCGGTTCTGGAAAAGGGTCAAACCTAAATTTACCCTCTCAGTAAAAAAAGAACGCTCAAAACCAATATCCCACCCGAGACTTTTCTCCGGTTTTAAATCAAGATTTCCCGTAAAAAATGGACTTTTATAAAACCGTTGCGCTAGGGTGGGGGCCTTAAAACCTGTCCCGATTCCCCCCTTAAAAATAATGTTATAAAAATCATATTCGCCCCCAATCCGATAGGTGGGTGCTACAGAACTTCTTTGAACTTTATCCACCCGCAAGGCCGTAGAAAAAGTAAATGACTTTGTTGCTTTAAACGCAAGTGCTCCTCCGACTGCTCCTCTGTTTGACCGTGCTTTATTTGCAGGGCTATTTAGACTATGCGTAAAAAACTGATCGTGTGCAATTTCTGCAAGAGTTTGTGCTTGGAGCGTTTCGTTAATAATGATCGTTTGTCGCCAATCTGCCTGAGTTTGATTCCCCTTATTAATGCCATCTTTCTGAGCAGAAGGATTTTCATTTTCCCGATTACTCAAATAATAACCTATCCCCCCATCGTGCACCCATTTTCCATCAGAACTTTCAAGATGTCCTTGAAGCCGATTAAACGTTTCCAACATATCCTGGCGCCAAGGCTCCCGCATCCACCCACGGTATCCAAGTCGACGCGTCAAATACCGCGTAAATAATGTAATATTGGAAGAATCATCTCCTCCTCCAAAACGTGCGGAAATATTTTCTTGATGCAAGGGATCATCGGGTTTACCAATCAGCAACCCACGAAAGCGATCAGGCGTCACCGGAGATCCATTAGAGTGGAGTCTTGAAGCCATCATTTGATAATTCCATAAATTTTTTTGACCAGAAACACCTAAAACCTCTTGATAGGTCCCATAAGCCCCCCCTTCAGCTTTCCCAAATGCTTTGGTTGGCCCCATCCCCTTCTTTGTATTCAGAACAACGACACCTCCTATTGCATCTGAACCATACATACTGCTGAAAGGCCCACGAATGACATCGATGTTAGCGATATCATCCACCAACCACGGCGCAAGATCTACCGCTCCATTATCTGCACTCACATCATTAATATGCATGCCATCCAGAATCACTGCTGTTTGGCCCGAAGCAGCTCCTCTTAAAGAGAGTGTTGCTTTCTGGCCTATTCCTCCATCTTGGGTGAGATAAGCACCTGGAACACGGCGCAAAGCCTCCACAAGGGTCACTGCTTGTTGCTGTTCTAAGTCTTGTTCATCAATGCGCGTAATATCAGCTCCTTTTAAAGCAGGGGGAAGAGATAATTCTGTCGCCTTAACAATAATTTTTGGTAACCGAGCAACCTGTTGAGAAGATTGAACAGCCAGGAGTGGGGACATTAAAGCAATCATAGGAACAGTAAATAGTATACGCATAAGAGTATGAGACCTCCGCTTAGTGTTTGATGTGCATCACCACAAGCGGTTATCCCGTTCCACAAGAAGCGCCCCGCCCCATGGAAAAGTGATGCGATTCCATCGGCAGGTCTCCTGGCTCATGGGTCGCTGTCTAATGATTTGCCTTCCCAGTTTCCCAGTGGCTTCTTTTATCCTTCTTACAAAGGATTGTCATTAAACTCACCATTCACAGTTGCGGGGGCAGCCACGGCTCAATCTGATGAGAAATCCCGTGTTCCCTTTTTATTTGGTTTTCACCAAAACCGACAGTCGGGTATAAAATTGCTCTGGATATCCACCTTGTGTCAAGAGTACATTTTTACTTTTTTTCCTACCCTAAAATACACTGAAATTCGGCTTCTATTGCTGATTTTTATAGAAATTTACCCTCCATATGGGGTATCAAAGAAAATATGAATACTATAACTTCTCTTGTCACACCCCGTTCTAAAAGCCATGAGTTAGGAAGGCGTATTTTTTCGGAACATATTCGCCCCTATGGGCGGTACTTTGCCATTGCCATTGTCTTAATGGTTTTAGCTGCCTTGTCAACTTCTGCCCTCCCCTATTTACTCCAGCCTGTCTTTGATGATGTTTTTACCAATGGAACACCTCAATTGCTCATGATGGTGTGTGCAGGAATTCTTTTGGCATTTGTTATAAAGGGTGCTACCTCCTTTGGAGAAGCTGTGATCATGACTTATGTTGGACAGCGGATCATCTCAGATTTGCAAAATCGCTTGTTTAGTCACCTTATGCAATTAGACTTGGCTTATTTTCATGGGATATCTTCTGGCGATCTCCTCTCTCGTTTTACGAACGATATTAATCAAATGCGCAATGCCGTTGCCACAACTCTGGTAGGGATCGGCAAGGACTCTTTTACTTTACTTTTTCTTATTTCCCTTATGTTCTATAGAGATTGGACATTAGCGTGTATCGCTTTCTTTATCTTTCCATTGGCAATCTTTCCCATTTTTCGCATTGGACAACGAATGCGAAAAGTTGCAAACAACACCCAAGAAGAATTGGCTACTTTTACGGCTCGCCTCACACAAGTTTTTCAAGGAATTCGAGTGATCAAAGCCTATAGAACTGAGGAATATGAAGCAAAGCGCGCTCATACAATGATTGATCGCATTTTTGCCCTTGTATATAAATCAAGCCGCGTACGCTCTGCTTCTCATCCTATCATTGAAAGTCTCGGAGGAATTGCTATTGTCATTGTCATTGCCTACGGCGGATGGCAAGTTATGCACCATGCACGAACAACGGGGGAATTTATTTCTTTTATCGGTGCTTTGTTATTAATTTACGAACCTTTAAAACGTTTGAGCAATATGAACGCAAATATACAAGAAGGATTAGCAGCCGCAGCACGTGTCTTCACGATTCTTGATACACCAGCCACAATTAAAAATAACCCCCAAGCAACATCCCTACCAACCATTAAGGGTAATATAGAATTTCAAGATGTCTGCTTTACGTATGCGGATGGAAAGGTCGCTCTCAACGGAATTAATCTTAAAATCAAAAAGTCACAATCCATTGCACTTGTTGGCGCCAGTGGGGCAGGAAAATCAACAATTATAAACCTCATTCCTCGATTTTACGATATTCAAAAGGGAAAAATTTTAATTGATGAAATTGATATTCGAGATGTCACCCTCTCCTCTTTACGTCAACAAATTGCTCTCGTCAGTCAAGAAATCATGTTATTTGATACCACCATTCGTGAGAATATTGCCTACGGTTCCTTTAATACGTCTGAAGCTGCTATCATTGAAGCTGCAGAAGCTGCTGCCGCTCATGACTTTATAAAAGCACTTCCCAATGGCTATGATACGATGATTGGTGAAAATGGTGTCAAATTATCTGGAGGCCAACGACAACGTATTGCAATCGCGCGTGCCATGCTTAAAAATGCCCCAATTCTTTTACTTGATGAGGCAACCTCTGCCCTTGATACGGATTCAGAGCGCCAAGTTCAAGCCGCCCTCAAAATATTAATGGAAGGGCGCACAACCTTGATGGTAGCCCACCGCTTATCAACTGTTGTCGAAGCCCATAAAATTTACGTTCTCAATGACGGTAAAATTGTGGAAAGTGGAAATCATCAAACCTTGTTGGAAAAGAAAGGCATATACGCCAGCCTATGGCAAGCCCAATCTACTTTACCAACCTCTGAAGCAGCTTAATATTATGCGGTGGGCTCGTAATCTTTTAAAGTCAGAATTTATATACCGAATCTTTGCATTTCTTGCTGCTCAATACATTCGCCTGGTTTTCTTCACGAGCAAGTGGGAATCATACGGTCAGGAAATTCCTGAATCTTATATTAAAGCACAAAAACCCTTTATTGTCTGCTTTTGGCACGGTCGTTTAGGAATGCTTGCGTGTGCTTGGACATGGAAAAACTATCCTTTTCGAATGCTTCTTTCTGCCCATCGAGATGGGCAACTCATTGGTAAAACTGTCGCTTATTTTGGCATTAACTCCATTGCTGGTTCTACACAAAAAGGGGGAACTCAAGCTTTAAGAGAATTAATAAAGGCTTTACGTGCTGGAGAAACCATTGGGATAACACCCGATGGACCACGTGGCCCCCATCAAATTGCAAGCCTTGGCGTTATTACCTTAGCCAAGCTTGCCAACGTGGATATGATACCCATTACTTTTTCCACCTCACGACGTGTACGCCTTAGCACTTGGGACCGCTTTCATTTAGCCCTTCCCTTCAGTCGTGGTATTTTTGAATGGGGGCGTCCGATTCCGCCTCCCTCTAGTGGAGAGGAATCGGATATGGAAGCAACGCGTCTTCATCTGGAAACTAGGTTAACCAACCTCCAAAATAAAGCCGACCATAAAGTTGGATTAACCATAAAATAAGTAGATTTTATTTACGAAACATTTTGGGGTAACAATTTCCCTAAAACAGGCTGTGAGATTGTCGTTTCAAAATGCAATATATACATGAAAATTTTCCATCTTGCAGATTCTTCAGCAAAATATACTCCTTTGTCCGCTAATTTTGTTGGTTCTATCAGATAATGAAAAGTGATTTTATCTTTTTCTAAATGAATATAGGGATAAAATCGAATTTCTATGGCCGGCGTAATCCCTGCATCCTTATAGCGATTTAATTTTTTAAAAGCGCCTAATGCTCTTCTTGGTTTAATTTTTGAAACATTTAATTGCCAAATACGTTCTTTCGTAAGAAAAACTTTAGTACCTGGATGTTCCTGTAACTTTTGAATAGCCATTTGTACTGCTTCAGGCTTAAGATCTTTAGGAACGCATCTGAAATGATCAGTGTCAAACATTTTATCCTCACTCCTTTTATCTGGCTCATCCTCTTTTTGAAATGAAAATAAATTAAGGACGCTTTCATAGGAATCAGAACCTTCTAATATAATATCCTCGGCAGCATCGATGGCAAGGCTGCCCAGAATGAGGCTAAAAATTACTTTATAAATAAACTTCTTTATCATTTTTTTACCGTATATCTACTTAAATTTAATGAGCACTATCAATTCATTCCACAGATATGCTCCCAACAATACATTTGAGAATATTCTTGGTCCTTTGGATATTATCGCCAATTTGTGGATAAAAATTTATTAAAGATAAAAATTCATTAAGAACTAACTTAAATTAAACAAAAAATTGTTCAATGATGTGCTGATAAACTGCTGATAATCGATGAATCTCATCAACTTTAATATGTTCATCTATTTGATGAGCCGTTGTGTTCGTCAAACCAAACTCAATGACAGAACAAATATCTTTTAAAAACCGCCCATCTGATGTGCCCCCACTCGTGCTTAAAACAGGTACACATCCCGTTATTTTCGAAACAGATTCCAACACAAGGTTTTGTAAAGCTTTATCTTCACATATAAATGCATCCCCACTTCCCCCAATTTTCAAGGTATAATTAACACCCTCTTGGTTAAGGTTTGCCAACCGTGCCTTATCATGCAGATATTCTGTTAAGGATTGAAACGAATGCAATGGGTTAAAGCGAATATTAAACTTTGCGGATGCTTGCATAGGAATGACATTTGTTGTTGGATTTCCCACATCAAGAGACGTAACTTCAAGGTGAGAAGAATCAAAATACCCCATCCCAGTATCAAGGGGTATTAAAAGAAGGGAGTGCAAATAATTTAAAAGGTATGGAATAGGGTTCTTTGCTAAATGAGGGTATGCTACATGCCCAGCTTTTCCATTCACTGTAATCGTTGCATTTAAGCTCCCTCGCCTGCCTATTTTGATGGTATCGCCAACTGAGGTGGTATTTGTGGGTTCTCCGATCAGACAAGCGTCAATTTTCTCTCCACGCTCTTTGAACCTTTCAACGACATAACGTATTCCATCAACCGCAGGACCTTCTTCATCACTTGTTAAAAGAATACTTAGAGATCCCTTTAATGAAGGTTTTGTTTGAAGATATCGTCCAATTGCGGCCAAATAAGCCCCTATCGCACCCTTCATATCCACAACACCACGTCCATAAAGTTTTTGGTCGAAAATCTCTGCAGCATAAGGATTTTTGGTCCAAGCAGACAACTCTCCTGTTGGAACAACATCTGTATGCCCAACAAAACAAAGATGCGGAGAAGCAGAGCCGTTGCGTGCGTAAAGATTGCTCACGGCACCAGAATCAAATCGTTCAACGGTAAAGCCCAACTTTGTCAAGAATTCTGAAACAATAGCCATTGTTCCTGCTTCATGAGGTGTAACACTTGGGCATTTCAATAAATCTTGAGTTAAAATGATGGGATCTAGCGACAATTTATTTACCTTCGTTAAGCTTTCATTGATATCCAAAGCTCGCTTGCAATGGTAGGCACTTATAAAAAATTATAAGAAGAATATCTAATGAACGACATCTGACTCCAAAGACGTTGTCGCCTCAGGTAATGAAGATAATTGATCTGTCGACTCAAGTTCATCATCTTTCCACTCTATGGGGGTTAAAGGGCCCGTGAGAGCAATTTTTAAAACTTGTTCGACAGAAGAGACAGAAATAATTTTAATACCACGTTTTACATTATCAGGAATATCTGCCAAATCTTTTTCATTATCGGTTGGAATAAGAGCCGTTTTAATGCCACCTCGATGAGCAGCTAAAAGCTTTTCCTTTAATCCCCCAATGGGCAGTACTCGACCTCTTAATGTTATTTCCCCCGTCATTGCTACATCCTTGTGTACCGCAATTCCTGTCAGCGCAGATACAATGGAGGTGCACATTGCGACACCTGCAGATGGTCCATCCTTGGGTGTTGCTCCTTCTGGAACATGGATATGGATGTCTCTTTTTTCAAATATAGAAGGTTTAATACCAAATCGGGGTGCTTGAGAGCGAATATAACTTACTGCAGCTTGTATTGATTCTTGCATAACATCGCCCAATTTACCAGTAATTAAGGTTTTTCCTTTACCTGGCAAGATAACGGCTTCTATAGACAATAAATCACCACCAACCTCAGTCCAGGCTAATCCAGTTGTCACTCCGACAACATCGTCTGTTTCTGCAAGTCCGTAATGATAACGCGGGATACCTGCATACTTCCCGAGGTTGCGGGCAGAAATTTTAATTCCTTTTTGCTTCGGCTTTGTGAGGATCTCTTTAATGGATTTACGAGATAGATTAGCAATTTCTCTTTCTAAATTTCTAACACCTGCTTCCCTTGTGTAGAGGCGAATCAATTTACGTAAAGCATCGTCAGTAACACTAAATTCACCCTTTCTTAACCCATGCATTTCCATGGTTTTTGGGATGAGATAATGAATAGCAATTTCTACTTTTTCATCTTCTGTATACCCAGGAAGACGAATAATTTCCATACGATCAAGCAACGGTTGAGGCATTCGCAAAGTATTAGCCGTTGTCACAAACATGACATCAGATAAATCATAATCAACCTCAAGGTAATGGTCATTGAATGCGACATTTTGTTCTGGATCCAAGACCTCAAGCAAGGCTGAAGCTGGGTCTCCGCGCCAATCTGTTCCCATTTTATCTATTTCATCAAGCAAGAAGAGCGGATTTGAAGTCTTTGCTTTCTTCATTCCTTGAATGACTTTCCCAGGCATGGCACCAATATATGTTCGACGATGGCCTCGTATTTCTGCCTCATCTCTCACGCCACCCAAGGACATTCTTACAAAGCTCCGCCCTGTTGCAGATGCTATAGATTTACCGAGAGAAGTTTTTCCAACACCTGGTGGACCAACAAGACAAAGAATTTGTCCTTTTACCTTACCTACACGACTTTGAACGGCAAGATATTCAAGAATTCTTTCTTTAACTTTGTCTAAACCATAATGGTCGTGGTCTAATATTTTCTTAGCTGAAACAACATCTCTTTTAACGCGGCTACGATGTTGCCAAGGAATAGAAAGAATCCAATCTAAATAATTACGTATAACGGTTGCTTCAGCAGACATTTGATTCATGGAACGTAATTTACGCAATTCGGTTAAAGACTTTTCCCGAGCCTCTTTAGTCAGTTTTGTTTTCTTAATTTTGCTTTCAAAATCTGAAATTTCATCTTTGCCTTCTTCACCTTCGCCCAATTCTTTTTGTATCGCCTTTAACTGCTCATTTAAGTAGTAGTCACGCTGCGTTTTTTCCATTTGCCGCTTTACACGTGTGCGAATCCGTCTCTCGACCTGTAGGACACCTATTTCACCTTCAATATGATTCAAAATTTTTTCGAGACGCTGCTTAACATTGGCTGTCTCTAGCAAAATTTGCTTTTCAGGAATTTTCAGACCCAAATAAGAAGCTATAGTATCCGCCAATTTTGCAGGATCATCAATTTGGTTTATTGTCACCAAAACATCAGGGGGAATTTTGCGGTTCAGTTTAATATATTGCTCAAACTGCCCAACAATCGTACGAACCAAGGCCTCAACCTCAGCCTCATCAACACTTTCGTCGGCAATAAGTTCCACTAACGCATGGAAATGCTGCGCATCATCAATAATTTTCGTTAATCGAACACGTTGACCGCCTTCCACAAGGACTTTAACGGTCCCATCTGGAAGTTTCAATAATTGCAATACGGTCCCAAGGGTTCCAACAGTATAAAGATCAACTGAAGTAGGATCATCATGACTTGCATTTTTTTGAGTTACGAGAATGATTTGCTTTTCTTCACCAAGCATTACTTGCTCTAAGGCTCGGACAGATTTTTCCCGCCCCACGAACAAAGGTACAATCATGTGAGGAAAAACAACAATATCGCGAAGAGGAAGAACGGGATACTGAGTCCCTTTCGTTAAACCAAAGATCATATATTACCACCCAAACAGTCAGTCAGTAAACAGATTAAGATTACCAAAATTAGAATTGCTTAAGAAGTCAAAAAACGTCGTGATGACCCAAAAGACAAGGTTAATTTATTTACTTTCCTTTAGAAACATCACTTATGCGCTTTCCATACGATTTTAAAGGCTGCGCTCGACCTTCTACAACTTCCTTATTGATAACAACTTCTTCAACATCCTCATAGGAAGGCATTTCAAACATTGTATCTAGTAAAATACTTTCCATAATCGAACGTAACCCACGTGCACCTGTTTTACGAGCTATAGCCTTGAGAGCAATGGCATGTAGAGCATCGTCTGTTAATGTTAATTGAACATTTTCCATTTCAAACAAGCGCTTATACTGCTTAACAAGGGCATTCTTGGGTTTCATTAATATTTCCACAAGAGAACCCTCGTCTAAATCCGTTAATGTTGCTAAAACAGGTAATCGCCCAATAAATTCGGGGATTAAACCAAATTTCAACAAATCTTCTGGTTCCACACCACGCAATATATCTCCAGTCGCTCTTTCAGTAGGAGACCTAACATCAGCTCCAAAACCAATAGCAGCGCCCTTTCCGCGAGCTGCTATAATTTTCTCTAAACCTGAAAAGGCTCCCCCACAAATAAATAAGATATTAGTTGTATCTACTTGTAAAAATTCTTGTTGTGGGTGCTTACGACCTCCTTGAGGGGGAACAGAAGCTATTGTTCCTTCCATTATTTTCAGCAATGCTTGCTGAACACCTTCCCCAGATACATCTCGTGTAATAGAAGGATTATCTGATTTTCTAGAGATTTTGTCAACTTCATCAATATAAACAATACCTCTTTGAGCACGTTCAACATTATAATCAGCAGCTTGCAATAATTTTAATATAATATTTTCAACGTCTTCACCAACATATCCTGCTTCAGTCAACGTCGTCGCATCTGCCATTGTGAACGGAACATCAATAATGCGTGCTAATGTTTGTGCGAGTAATGTTTTTCCACTTCCAGTTGGACCAATTAATAAAATGTTAGACTTAGCAATTTCAATATCGCTCGTCTTTGGGCCATGGGCTAATCTCTTGTAATGATTATGAACAGCAACTGAAAGGACACGCTTGGCAAAAAATTGCCCAATAACATAGTCATCTAGAACGGTACAAATTTCTGCAGGAGAAGGAACGCCATCCCCAGATTTGACCATGGATGAGCGGTTTTCTTCACGAATAATATCTGTACACAGCTCAACACATTCATCACAAATAAAAACTGTTGGACCTGCAATAAGCTTCCTCACCTCGTGTTGGCTTTTACCGCAGAATGAACAGTAAAGTGTATTCTTGATGTCACTGCCGGCTGATTTGCTCATAGTCCCCCCTCTTCAAATCTTTCAAAGGGCCTCCTTAATTCATCGTATTTAAAAATAACATCTCAGTGGCCACTTACAAATTCAGTATGGCTTGTCAATGCTCAACAAAGAGTTAAATTTTTTGGCTTTTTAAGCTTTTGTATTTTTATCAACAAGATCCAGTGCTTTTGGCCTATTTACAACTACCTCATCTATTAATCCAAAGTCTTTTGCTTCAAATGGAGACATAAAGCGATCTCTTTCCAAGGCTTCTTCGATTACTTTCAAAGACTGACCTGTTTTTTCAGCAAAAATATCATTTATTTGACTGCGCAACTTTAAAATTTCACGTGCTTGAATTTCAATATCACTTGCCTGACCTTGCGCCCCTCCATGCGGTTGGTGAACCATAATGCGCGAATTTGGCAGAGCAAACCTCTTACCTTGCGTACCAACAGCGAGCAGCAATGCACCCGCAGAGGCAGCTTGTCCCATGCACAAAGTTGCTACATCACACCTAATATAATTCATTGTATCGAGAATGGATAGACCTGCAGTCACCACTCCCCCCGGAGAATTTATGTACATCGCAATATCCTTATCCGGATTTTCTGACTCTAAAAATAAGAGTTGGGCGCACACAAGGCTTGCAATATCATCATTTATCGGACCTGATAAAAATATAATACGCTCTTTAAGCAGACGTGAGTATATATCATAAGACCGTTCCCCACGACTGGTTTGTTCTACAACAATAGGAACCAACGTATTATTTATTGATCCGGGAAGCCCACTCATTCTTATCATCCTTTCACTTTTTTTTCGCTGGTTTTGCTTTCCCAGCTGTTGACTTCTTTTCTTTCGAAGTCTCCACACTCTTTGCCTTTTGGCCTTTTTTCTCAGAAGGAGTTTCGAGCCCCTCCTCATCATCATATGGCGTTGGAATAACGCCCCTTACAACCATCTTTAATGTTGGAAAGTCGACATTCCGTTCCGTCACTTTTGACTTACCTAAAATAAAATCTACCACCTTATCTTCTAAAAGTGGAGCCACCAAATTTTTTAAAGCTTGATTATTATTTACATAGTGCTTAATTACATCATCTGCTTGAGAAGGATAACGCATTGCCTCCTGAAAAACAGCTGCTCTTACCTCCTCGTCACTCAGCTTTAATTTATTTATTTCAGCCAAATGAGAGATGAGGAGCCCTAAACGCACTCTCCGCTTTGCAATTTTTTCATAATCCTTCTTTAATTCATCCTCAGTTTTCTGCTCTTCATCTTCGTCTAATTCCCCATTTGCGCGTGCATCTGCCAGTTCACGCTGTAGCTGTTCCCATATGACCTTAAACTCATTTTCCACCATTGTTGGCGGGAGATCAAAATCATACTGAGAGTCTAAAATATCAAGTAATTTTCGTTTAGTATAAAGGTAGGCTATTTTCTTACTTTCATGTTCAACAGCCCCACGAACTGATTTACGCAGCTCCTCAATATTTTCAACCTTATATTCCTTTGCAAATGTATTATCTAATTTAAAAGTAATTGGTTCTTCAATCTTTTGTACTTCAACGCTTACTGTGGCCTTTTTGCCCGCAAGCTCCGGTACTTTCTCTTCTTTCGAGAAATGGACTTTACCTTCAAAAGTGTCACCTACTTTTTTACCATAGAGAGTTTTAACAATCGGAGCAAAGGGGCTATTTTCTTTCTCAGGGCCCAATAAAATTTGATACTGTTGCGGCAATTCCATACGCTTACCGTCTTCAAGTGTGCCGGCCCATTTTACGGAGACCAAATCACCTTTTTGAGCTGCTCGTGCTTGAGAAGGAGCTTGATACTTCGTATGTTCGGCGCGTATCTTTTCTAACCTCTCTTCAACATCCTTATCGCTCACTTCTACAGATAACAACTCTACAGAAATATCCTTAAAGTTCTTAACTTCAATTTCGGGTAAAATTTCGAAAGTGACTGTGCACTCAAAATCCTTACCATCTTCAAAAGAAACCACATCAATGACAGGATCAATGGCATTACGAAACTTATGTTCTTTATAAATTTGCGTTAAACCCTCCCGTAAAAGAGAATTCCCAGCGTTTTCCCAAGCCTCAGCTCCATATCTCTGCTTAAGAACAGCTTCTGGTATTTTACCTGGACGAAATCCAGGAATTTTTGCCTTAGAACCTATCTTTCCCAGCTGTGCATTTACGCGCTCTTGAAGCTCTTTCAGAGGGGCTGTAATTTTAAATTGATATTTTAACTTTTCTGAAAATACTTTTGCAATCTGCATCTAATGCTCCGTTTTGCCATTTCTCAATTGGCCTGTATACTTGGTGCGGGCGGAGGGACTTGAACCCCCACGACTTGCGTCACCAGAACCTAAATCTGGCGTGTCTGCCAATTTCACCACGCCCGCAAAAAAAGACTCCTGGGAAAAAATAGTCAGGTCTCTTTGTATGTACACGAACCAAATTGTATGTTCAATAACTTTAGTACCCTTACCCAATGGGAGCAAGTTTTAAATAATCAAAGAAAACTATATTTTTCATTTTTAAAAACATAATTTTAAAAAATTGATAATTAAAAATTCATCATAATGGGCAAAATTTAAACTTGAAAATTTGTAAACAAAGTAATATTTATATTATGCATAACAGGTATACGGATATTTTACGCATATAAGGGATTTTAATTATGAAAAAACAGAAAATGCGGAATAAATGGACTAAAGAAAATTTAAATTATTTAAAAAATGCATATATTCAAGGATCGCCTTTAAAGCAAATTGCAGCAAACCTTGATCGTTCAGTAAGTGCGGTTAACAAAGTGTTGGCAAGATACAACTTTAGAACACATCAAAGAATAAATTTCTTGCCCACCTTGCCCCTTCCTACTCCCCATCAAATTCAACAAAAAAAGGATATTGGGGCCAAAATTCGTAAAATCAATTCTGATGCAATAAAATTTTTTCACCCAGACCATCGCCAATGGGTCCTCTTTGATTCCGTTGTTTTATGGCTCAGAGAACAAAAGATATTTGTCATCAAATCCAGAAATGACAATTATTACGAAATTAATGGTTATCCCAAATCGAAAGAGCAAATTTTATTTATTGCGAATTTGTGTAGAGAGCAGCAACAACTTCCCGCATTTTTTGTAAAAGGAGTAACCTATTTATAGAAGAAATGTATATTCAAAAATGTTAATTTTTTTGATTTAAAATATAGAGAAATACTATAATTTGAGCCCATGCATTTCCAACCAAGAGCTAACTTCTTGCTTTAGGATCTCCAAGGCTTCAAGACTTGAGGCCTCACATCGCGCAACAAGGGCTGGTTGAGTATTAGAAGCGCGCAGAAGCCACCACCCATCAGGACGGGTAACACGTACTCCATCTATTGCAGATACGGGTGCTTCTTGCGAAATAAGCTGTTGATGGATTGCCTCAATGACCTTAAATTTCTGCGCATCTGCGCAATCTATGCGTATTTCAGGTGTGTTATAATAAGGAGGCAAGGCCAAAACAATGTCGGCTAATGAATGAGGGGACCTTTGAAGAATATTAATGAAACGAATGGCACTGTAAAGTGCATCATCATATCCAAAATACTTATCAGCAAAAAAGATATGCCCACTCATCTCCCCTGCCAAGAGAGCACCAACTTCCATCATTTTAGCCTTAATTAAAGAATGACCAGTACGCGCCATTAAAGCATTTCCCCCCACCTGCGAAATACCTTCGAACAACCCTTGTGATGACTTAACATCCGCGATAATTGTTGCACCTGGGTTTTCTCGAATAACATCACGCGCTAAAAGAAGAAGAAGTTGATCTCCCCAAAGAACTTCACCTCTGCTATCTACAATCCCAATGCGATCTCCGTCCCCGTCAAAGGCAATACCCACATCCGCATTGGTTTTTTTGACTGTCTCTATCATCTGTTCTAAGTTTTTAAGAACAGTGGGATCAGGGTGATGCGCTGGGAAAGTTCCATCAATGGTATCATTCAGAAGAATATGCTCTCCCTGAATACCTTTAACTAATCTTTTTAAGATATCTGCGGTGGACCCATTACCTGCATCCCACACAATCTTCAAATGACGAGCAGACGGCTCATAATCCTGAATTAACCGACGAATATAATCATCAGTTATGTCCTGGCTGTGTAAAGTTCCTTGTTCTGCGCATTCCTGGGTCTCATCAATACCTGCCATTTCCTTGAGATCCGCACCAAAATAGGGGCGGTTCTGGAGCGATATTTTAAATCCATTATCTTGAGAAGGGTTATGAGAGCCTGTCACCATAATAGAGGCATCAACACCAAGTGTTTTCAACCCATAGTAAATCATAGGAGTGGGACCTACGCCCACGTCTGTTATATGAATCCCGGTACTCAACAACCCATGGATAAGAGCTTCTGTGAGAACTGGAGACGTTAATCTACCATCCCTTCCCACACACACCTTGTTTTTTCCAAGCCGGCGAAGAATGATCCCAAATTTTTTTCCCAAAGCGATAGCATCTTCTTTAAAAAGTGTTTTACCAACTTCTCCCCGAATATCATATTCCCTTAAAATAGCTGGATTGAATATATGAGCTGTCATAAAATCTCTATATTTAAGCTAAGCAACAAACGCAGTTTTTTGAGAACCCAGTTGGGCGCCATAGATGGTTGGTCGGCCGATTGAAATATAATCAAAACCTGTAGAAATCATTTCCTCAGGACGATAGATGTTACGGAAGTCTATGAGGCAAGGATATTTCATTTTCTGAATCATTTTATCAAAATTTAAGGCCCGAAATTCATTCCATTCCGTCAATATAATGAGTGCATCAGCGCCTTCTATAGCTTCATATGCATCTTTTGACCACACAATATTTCTTAAATGCTTTTTAGCTTCTTGGCAGCCAACGGGGTCATAGGCTTGGATTTTAATACCTGCTTTTTGAAGGATAGGAATTATGGTTAAACTTGGAGCATCGCGCATATCATCTGTATTTGGTTTAAAGGTAAGCCCTAAAACGGCGATTGTCTTTTCCATACCAGGTTTATAACCGATTGCTTGAAGAACCTTATAAGCCATAGATTGTTTACGATCTTCATTTGATTTTACGACCGATTCAATAATAGAAGTTGGAGACCCCACTTCTCGAGCAGTTCTTGTCAAAGCAAGTGTATCTTTGGGAAAACAAGATCCCCCATACCCAGGCCCAACATGAAGAAATTTGCGCCCTATACGGCCATCTAATCCAATAGCCTTGGCAACATCTTGCACATTTGCCCCCACTTGTTCACAGATATCTGCCATTTCATTAATAAAGGCAATCTTCATTGCTAAAAATCCATTGGCTGCATATTTGATGAGCTCGGCAGTCTCAATGCCTGTAAAAACAATGGGTGTTTCTATTAAATATAAAGGTCGATAGAGCTGATGCAAAACAGCACGTGCCCGATCATGTCCCATTCCATCTGATTCTGTTCCGATTACGACGCGATCAGGCCGCATGAAGTCATTAATGGCTGATCCTTCACGTAAAAACTCAGGATTTGAAGCAACATCAAATTCTGCCAGGGAGTTGTTTTTCTTAACTTTTTCTTGAATAATTTCGAGTACTTTTCTACACGTTCCAACTGGAACAGTTGACTTTGTAACAACGACCGTATACCCATCCAAAGCATCTGCAATTTCTTCTGCGGCTGCGTAAACGTAAGACAAATCTGCATGGCCGTCACCGCGCCGACTAGGAGTCCCAACAGCAATAAAAACAGCATCCGCTTGTGCAACAGTATCTTTAAGATTAGTAGTGAAAGAAAGACGACCCATCCGTTGTGTTTGCTGAACAAGAGATTCTAAACCAGGCTCATAAATGGGAATAATACCTTGGGAAAGGCTTTCAATTTTAGAAGCATCTTTGTCTACACACGTTACATGATAGCCAAACTCAGCAAAGCAAGCACCTGTTACAAGACCGACATACCCAGAGCCAATAATAGCAATTTGCATTTTCACACCTTTTATTTGATGACTCTTATTCTTTCTTTAAAAAAATAGAATGTAAATACAATCCTTTTGAAATTTAAGCAAGCCATAAGTGTAAAGCAAGCTTTATATTTAATTTTCAGAATTCTTTGAATAGATGAATAATCTTTTCAAATTTTATTTGCAGTATTTTTCAATAGATTTCAGTAAATGTTCTCTCAAGTGAGGCCGCGCATAAGCAAATGCAAGATTGGCTTCCAACCACCCCTCCTTTAAACCACAATCAAACCGCTGCCCAATAAATCGCATTCCATGAAAGGGGGCCTGAGCAATTAGTTTTGGAAATGAATCTGTAAGTTGAATTTCCCCGCCCTTGCCCTTTTGTTGCTGGTCTAAAATTTTAAAAATTTCTGGTTGGAGAATATAACGCCCTACAATAGCTGTCCGTGAGGGGGCCTCTCCTGGTGATGGCTTTTCGACAACGCCCTTAGCCTTAACATAAGGACCATTATCTTGAGCAATATCTAATATCCCGTATCGATTAACATGCTCAGCAGCCACGTCCATTACAGCAACAACGTTCCCCCCGACTTCTTGATAGGCTTCCATCATTTGAGCCAAGCAGGGTTTGTCAGCTAAAACTAAGTCATCAGCAAGAATCAACGCAAATGGCTGATTTCCTATTAGATGTCGCGCACACCATACAGCATGTCCTAAACCAAGAGGAACTTGTTGACGTACAAATGCCGATCGTCCGGGAGCAAGCTGAGATTCTCGCAAGATAGCTAATTCAGATGTCTTGCCGCGCTGTTCAAGCACTTGTTCTAATGCATGATTAACATCAAAATGGTCTTCTATTGCTGTTTTTCCCTGAGAAGTAACAAAAATAAAATTCTCAATTCCAGACGCATGAGCTTCTTCAACAGCGTATTGAATAAGGGGTTTATCGACAACAACCAGCATTTCTTTTGGAGAAGCTTTTGTTGCTGGTAGAAAGCGTGTGCCAAGACCCGCAACTGGAAAGACAGCCGTACGAATAGGAGAAGAAGTCATTTAAAATCCTATATTAAAGTTCGACCTTAGCAAACGAGAGTTTGCATTATTGCGCAACTTATAAAAAACCCCGCCAACATTACCAATCAGGTTTTGATGGCGGGGTCTCTTTAAGTTCGCAAAAACGAACGCCAGTTACACTTATTCAATAGTTGTAACGGCTGCACGGTTTTGTGCGTAAACTTCCTCGGTATCACCAGCAACCAATGGGTTGTCTTTACCATAGGAAAGTGTTCTCAAGCGATGCTTGTCTACACCAAAGCGAACCAATGACTTCTGAGCTGCATGCGCACGGCGTGCACCGAGAGCTTGGTTGTATTCACGTGTTCCACGAGCGTCACAGTGACCGGCAACAACTGCCTTTGTCGCTGGATATGTCTTCAACCAACCAGCTTGTGCTTCCAAAGTCTTTTCAGACTCAGGAGTAATGTTTGACTTGTTGAAAGCAAAGAAAACGCGATCTTTGATATTTGCTTTGAAATCTTCTGGTGTGCCTGGGCCACCAATTTGGCCAACGCTGACATTTTGATCTGGTGCGCATTCACAAGCTGCAAGCACAAGACCAGTTGTCAAAATACTAAGTAATTGTTTCTTCATAATTCTCATCCCTAGTTAGTTAATTCACATTAAACATTAAACCATATAAAAGTTAACAAATTATTGATTAAAAGGGAACGGGAAAAGAACCTTTCAGTGCTAATTTTTCCTAAGTGTAGAGAAAATGCCACAGCCTCGCCTCTTGGCTTCTTACTACTCAGATAGCAACCGTGACCAGGCTCCATCAGACGAGTCCCGAGGGGTTTTTATGATCCTCAAGTTTCGCCCTGTCAAGTCAATGGCATAAAGCTTGCTATTTCCTCGTTTACCACCACTTTCTTTTGTGAATAAGAGCACGCGCCCATTCGGAGACCAAGAAGGAGCCTCAACCAAGTGTCCATCCGCTATGAGGCGTTCATTCGTACCGTCTACGTTCATCACACCAATATAGAAGCGTCCTTCAATTTGTTTTGTAAAAGCAATGAGATCACCGCGAGGAGACCACGCAGGTTGAGAATATTTACCGTCACCAAAACTTATGCGCCGCACGTTCCCACCATGAGCATCCATTATATATATTTTTTCTTGACAAGATTCAGGATTTGAACGGTCTGATGTGAATACAATTTGACTTCCATCAGGTGAAAAACAAGGAGACGTATCAATACAGCTGTGTTGCGTCAGCCTACTCACCGACCCTGAATTCATATCCATTTTATAGAGAGCTGTGGTCCCTTCGCGTGCAAGGCTCATAAGCAAAACACGCCCATCTGGAGCAAAACGCGGTGCAAATGTCATTCCCTTAAAATGACCTACTAACCGTTTCTTGCGAGTATGAACATTTATGACGTAGACATGCGCCGTTTTATTAACATACGCCATATAAGCGATTTCTTTGGAGTTAGGGGAAAAACGCGGCGTGAGCACCATGTGCACACCGTCTGTTAAATAAACATTGTTATGCCCATCCCAATCCATAATGGCTAAGCGCCTGACACGTTTCTTTTTAGGGCCGCTTTCATCGATATAGGCAATTCTCGTATCAAAATAACCGGCTTCTCCAGTCACACGGTTATAGACTGCATCCGCAATTCGATGCGCTACGCGACGCCACTGATTTCGATTTGAAGAAATAGACACTCCAACCATTTGTGTACCATTAAAGACGTCAAATAAACGGAATTCGACGGTAATTTTATCTCCCTCGCTTGTTACACGCCCAACGAGAAGACATTGAGCGTTTAAAACACGCCATTCAGAAAAATTAGGATTGCGAAGAGCTGAAGCAGTATCCTGAATGAAAGAGGATTTACTTAAGAGACGGAAAAGCCCTGAGTGTTCTAAGTCATTACCGATGACTTCGGGAATCTTCTGAGCGAGTTCTTCATTCCCCTCTCCCTCAATAAAATCCGGTATTGCAATAGGTGTTGGGGCAATTTGTCCTTGGGTAACATCAATCTCTAATGTTGCCAGGGAAGGGTTGGATGCAACAAATAGACCTATAAAAAGCAAAGATAAAATTAATTTGGTCATGCTCTACTCCTCCTCTTCATTTCTATTAAAACATTTCTTTTGGGTCAAAGTTAAATGTAAATTCTTTAAACATGTCATATTTATCTGCAGGTATAGGTAAAGGACTACACCGCGGATCAAGTACAGCGCGTCGAGCGCTTTCTGCAGCTGTTCGGTATGATAAGTCTGATGACATCCTAGCTTTATCAACTATTTCTGCTTTTTGAACGGTCCCATCTCGTGAGACATTTATTTTTATGGGAACCCGAATATTTCGCGCATCCCTGAGACCAGCTGGAATAATCCAGCATTGAGCAATATGTCGACTTAACGCATCTTTTTCTGATGCTGTAAGCACAGCACCAATCGTCGATGCAGGAGCTCCTTTTCCGCGTGAAGGGCTCCCACTTTCTTCTTTAGAAAGCTCATTAAGTAAATCATCAAAATTCTTGGAAGCAGATGTCTTTTTCTTCTTTGTGTTATCAGGCTTGTCCGTTTTCACTGTTGGCTTCTTTTTCTTCTCCAAAGTAATTTCTGCCTTTTGCTGTTTTGGCTTTTCCTCTTTGGGTTTCTCCTTGGGTTTTTGTTTAGCCTTCGGATCAGGAATGGGTTCTGCAATTTCCTCCGGCTTAGGTTCAGGCCGTGGCGCAGGCTCTGGTTTTACCGGCTCTGGTTCAGGTTGGGGAGCAGGTGGAGGAGCTGGCTGAGGTTGTGGAGGCTCTGGTTTTGGTTCAGGTTGGGGAGGAAGCGGCTTTGGTGGTTCAGGTTTTTGTTCAATATCTTGAGTTGCATCAGGAGCCAAAACAGGAGCTGCACTTTGCTCCGCTACCTGGACAAACTCTATCATCACAGGTTGTTCCATTGAAACTTTTCTTTGGAAAGGATTATAGAAACCTATCAGCAATAGGGTAAGTACTGTCACATGCAAAAGAGCAGAATATATGAGCGGACGCTTCATGGGCGTTATCTGTTCCGTACAATTTTAGGGCCATTTGCGGGTGTTGAATGCTTAAGTGCCTGTGGCACAGATGTGCGTAAAGGAGAGCTTGCTTTTCCTTTTACAGCGGATATAGGGGCAGGTCGCATTTTTTGAGGAGAGGCATACCCTGATGTTCTCATTCCTTGCGGAGCAGGAGGCATAACAGGAGCTTGCATAGGAGCAGGAGTTGGCATTTGGGGAGCAAATTGAGGAGCTGGTTGAGGAGCCGGCATAATAGGGTGAGAAGAAAGAGGAGGAGGTGGTGTCGGAGAAGCAGAGACACGTAAATTTTTCCCCTTCTCCATACCAGAGGGCATTTCTGCAATAAGAGAAACTTTATGAAATCCAGCAGCAGCAATATTACCCATGATTTCCATTACACGCCCGTAATTAATTTTTTGATCCCCTCTTACATATATTTTAGCATCGGGATTACTTCCTGATATAGCGATCAAACGCTCAATAAGCGCATCTCCTTCCAACTCGGTCTCTTGAAGATAGGATTTACCATTAGCATCAACAGAGACAACCAATGGTTCTGTTTGATCATTCATTTTTGCTGCCTTTGTTTTTGGCAAATCAACGGGCACGCCCACTGTAAGCATAGGAGCTGTTACCATAAAAATTACGAGCAGTACCAACATCACATCCACAAAAGGTGTCACGTTAATATCAGAAAACGCCTGTGCGGTAGAACGGCGTCGTGGTCCTGATTTCCCTGATTTGCTGAGTGTGATTGCCATGAGACCTATGCCTGCTCCTCAAATTGACGGGAAATAATCGCACTAAACTCATTTGAAAAAGCATCAAGACGATTGGCATACCGATTTAATTCACTTGATAATTTATTGTAGGCAATAACTGCTGGAATAGCTGCAACTAATCCCACAGCTGTGGCAAAAAGAGCTTCAGCGATTCCAGGTGCAACGGCAACAACCGTAAGATTTGCGTTTTGCTGAGTCGCCAGGGCCTGAAAGCTATTCATAATTCCAAGAACGGTCCCAAATAAACCGATAAAAGGCGCTGTCGCACCCGTGGAAGCTAAAAAACCCATATGCCGTTCAAGGCGATCCATCTCTCGGCCCAATGTCAGTTGCATGACACGTTCAATCCGTTGTTGCAAAGTTCCGCGCGAATCATTAGAACTTGCAAGACCTTTTGAGACAGAGCGACGCCATTCGCGCATAGCCGCACAAAAAATAGCACTTAACGGATCTTGTGGGCGATTGTTAATCCGATCATAAAGATCATCCAAAGCGCCTCCAGACCAAAAAGCTTCTTCAAATTGTTCAGCAGTCGCGTGAAGTCTGCGCAGGCGAATGACCTTTTGAAAGATAATTGTCCAACACCAAAAAGAAGCGCCTAATAAGATAAGAATGACCAACTTAATAACTGGCTCGGCACCCCAAAATAGGCCTAATAAGGAAAGCCCCTCAGGAGCGCCTGGTGTTGCAGCAGCTAATGTAGCAACAGATTGAATAGGTGCTTGATCCATAATTTTATTTCCCCGAAATTTATTGAACTCTGTAGTATAACTTACTATTAGCCAATATTAATTTAAAATTCAAGCACAACCCAAAGTGCATTTAAGGAATTTCCAAGTAATTTTAATAAAAAGAGATTTTATTAAAAATCACGATCTCTTTCCCACCGCAAAAAGACTAATTTGAAACATACATTATGGTGCACGCGTATTAATTTAGCTTTTGAGATCATGAGTAACTATCTGCGCTTCAGAAACTTGGCGCGTAAACCAGGTGATTTGTCGTTTGGCATATTGCCGTGTAGATTGCTGGCCTAATTTGATGGCTTCTTTCAGAGATAAATCGCCTTTCAAATAGGAAGTAATTTCAGGAACTCCCACCGCTTTAAATATAGGTAATTCTGGATTTATATTTTGTGCAAGCAGTTGCTCAACTTCCCTTAAAGCACCATTTTCCACCATCCAAAAAAATCGATTATTAATGCGCTCATAAAGCACTTCGCGCGGGGGTAAGAGAACAAAATAATTACAATTTAAATTAACTATTTTCTGTGCTTTTCCTTGCGTTTCAAGTAGCGATTGATGTGTTGCACGTATAACTTCTAACGCCCGCGTTAACCGTTGTGTGTCATTTTGATGAAGGACACCTCTGATCATAGGATCTTCCTGTGTCACAAGATCATAGAATTCTTCTTCAGTTAATTCTTGTGCCAACTGACGGCATTCTTGACGTATAGCAGTAGGTATTGAAGGAACGGGGGATAGCCCATGCGTGAGTGCTCGTAAATAAAGACCAGTCCCTCCAACGACAATAGGTACTTTGCCACGCTTCAAGACATCTTCAATGACCTCAGACGCTTTCTCATACCACCACCCCACCGAACTGGTTTGATTGCCAATCAATACACCGTAAAGATGGTGCGGAATCCCTTGAGTGTCTGTTGGACGTGCCGTAAGAATATGCAGATGACTATAGAGTTGCATACTATCGCCATTAATGATCTCGCCATTAATTTTCTGAGCAAGTTTAATGGCATAATCAGACTTACCGCTCGCTGTGGGACCTCCAATGATGTAAATATTTGAAGACATACAGGAAGATTTTTCTTTATTTAAATACGCTATGCTAGTGTATATATAATAATTATCCTCAGTTTACGAGGAAATATAGTTTTATATTTTATAAAATATACACCTACTTTGCAGTTGCCTCCTTGGTTTTATTAAGTCCCGCTTTTACTATTTGCTTAAAAACAGTCCGCACGGTCCCCTTTTCCTCATCAATTTTAGCAATGAGCTTGGATTTGAGTCCATCAAGCCGCCCTTCCCACTCCTTAACGATCTGTTGATACGCAAGGGGCTGTATCAGACCAGAGGCGATCTGATCAATATTTCCCTGATACAAGGAAGATAGAACATTATCAGCTGCCTTAAAATTAATATGGGTATTATCTTTTATTCCAGACAATTCAGCAGAAACTGTAAGAAAATTTTTATAGTGTTCAAGAAGATCTTTATTTTTAGCAAGTGAATCTACAGACACGCCGTCTGGCAATTGAAGAAAATATCGTTCCCTCACATACACCAAAAATTTTGGCAAGAACCTTTTTAAGCCATTTTCAAGACGTGGGGTCGTCAAAACTCCAGGATTTTTTAAGTACTTCAGCACTGCCTCTACTTTATCATCCGTCTTTCTCTCACTTTCCTGAACCTTAAGATCATGCACATAGGCAATAGCATAGACAAAAGGCACATAAAATTTCTTCCATGCCTCGTCCTGGTGACTTTGAGATTTGATTCCCATGGCCGTGGTTGCTTCAAACTTTCTCCTACTTCTTGTGCATCTTGATCGGCTCGACTTTTACTTGCTGATTTACGAGAGGCTTCTTGAGCAGCCTCTGATGCTTTGCTAAATGAATTCTTATAAACCAGATAAGCCATGGAAAGAAACTTGTCCTCAACAGAGGCCTGTTGAAAATATTCCATGGCCCGAACATTAGCTTTTTGACTATGCCACTCGCTCACTGCTGGAAGCTGAGAGTGACCTTTTAAAATAAATGAAGATACAACCTTTGCGTACTTTTCGAATGCTTCTTTTTCTCTGGATGAACCATGGCCTTTTAAGCTTAAATCACTTTCTCTTACCGCACTGCTCTTAGGAATTGGATCTCCAAGATCTGTAATATATAACCTAACCAGACTTCCTTTCCCCAATAACAAAGCCTTGTCGTACCAATACAAAGTAACTTTTACGTTGACCCTGTTATCATCCAAATTATGTAAAAGAAGAACAGGATCTTGAATTCTCTTTATCTTCTCATCGCTTTTAGGATCTCGAGTCATGGGAGACAACCATTGAGAAGCACGTTCTATATCAATAGTCTTTAGGTTAATCGCATTTCTCCTTTTAGGAGAAGTAGACTTTAGCCACATTTCAGCAGAGAGAGAACCATCATGACTGATATATCCTGCAAAAGTTCCAGGATAGAGTTCAGCATGTCTTATGGCAGTCCTTCCCCCAAAGCTCTCCCCAAATAAAAATATTTTCTTCCCTTGTAAGATTTTTAAATCCCCATGAAGACTTGAAGGATCATCTCTGAGTGTTTCAAAAAATTTATTAATACTGGCATGTAACTCATAATGCAAATCTTCAGGCATTATTCTTTGATTCTTTTCAAGTTTGAGCAAATCAGTGAGATTCAATTGAACAATACCTATGCCCTGTTGGATAAGACTTCGCTCTAGATCGTTGAGTGCTCCTTTATGCATCTTTTCTTTTCGCTCTTGCCAGGTAGCGCTTTTCTGGTCTCCCCCATAAACTTTCACTAAAACAGCTTTAATTTCTTGTCCGATGGGCAATCGAATAATATACCCAATCGGCACTCCTGATCTCAATTGAAGGGGCTCACCAGCTTTCATTTCAACATCTCTGATTTTGAGACTGTCAGGAGGAAAGCCGTCATCATACCCCTTGAAATTGAAAATTATTTCTGTCTTTGGAAGAGGATTCTTCTGATATGCTTCTCCTCTCGGACTTTCTGAAAAAATCATTTCGGAAAAAGTGGTGAGATTTTCTTTATTAAAATATTTTTGGAGTTTGATGACAAACTCATCGAGACTTATATTGTCCTTGCTCGTAAGTACATTTGGCACTTCTTTGGAAGGTATAGATGTGCCTTCGTGACATTTTCCAACCCACAAAGGCGTGAACGCGAAATAATTCATAAAAATTAAAAAAAATGTAGGAATAAAATCTCACTCTATCTAACCTATATAAAGTTATATTCTCCCTAGCTAAGGCTATTTTGATTATCTTAACATTTAGTAAAAACGGGCGTTTGGTAAGGATCAACAGGGATTTTACAAAAGTATGTAGTAGCTTTTCTCACTGCTTGAGATAGGGTTTCAAATACTTCCCTGTATAACTTTTTTTGGATTGGGCAACTTGTTCAGGCGTCCCTGTTGCCACAACTTCTCCTCCCTTAAATCCACCCTCAGGACCAAGATCAATAATCCAGTCACTTGTTTTAATGACTTCAAGATTGTGCTCAATCACAATGACGGTGTTTCCTTGATCAACAAGTGCTTGTAATACTTCGAGCAACTTCTTGACATCTTCGAAATGCAAACCCGTTGTTGGCTCATCTAAAATATAAACCGTTCTCCCTGTTGCACGTCGAGAGAGTTCTTTTGCAAGCTTTACGCGCTGTGCTTCTCCCCCAGAAAGTGTCGTTGCTTGCTGCCCCACATGAATATATCCTAAGCCCACCTGTTGAAGAGTCTTCAGCTTATCTCGAATTGAGGTATGGGCATCAAAAAAATCCACAGCTTCATCGACGGTCATATCTAAAATATCAGCAATAGATTTTTCCTTAAATTTTACCTCAAGCGTTTCACGGTTGTAACGCTTACCGCGACACTGATCGCATTGCACATAGACATCTGGTAAAAAATGCATTTCAATTTTAATGACCCCGTCCCCCTGACAGGCTTCACATCGACCACCCTTTACATTGAAGGAAAAACGACCGGGCGCATAGCCGCGCGCTTTACTCTCAGGCAAGGCCGCAAACCATTCTCGAATGGAGGTAAAACATCCTATATAGGTTGCTGGATTGGATCGCGGTGTGCGCCCAATGGGTGATTGATCAATATCAATGACTTTATCAATCTGTTCGACCCCCAAGAGTTGATCATGAGGGCCGGCAAGATCCCGAGAATCATTAAAATGGCGTGCAAGCGCTTTATAAAGTGTCTCAATCACCAAAGAAGATTTGCCACCCCCAGATACGCCCGTGACACATGTCAAAGTTCCAAGAGGAAAATTCACCGAGATATTTTTCAAATTATTAGAACAAGCCCCTGTAAGTTTTAAAGCTTCACCTGATCCAAGGCGTCGCTTTTTAGGAACTTCAATTCGTCGATGGCCTGATAAATATTGCCCCGTCAAACTTTTTTTATTCCCCATAATTTCTTCGGGTGTGCCTTGAGCAACGATCTCTCCTCCATGGCGTCCAGCATGGGGGCCCATATCAATAACTTGATCTGCAGTACGAATTGCATCTTCATCATGTTCTACCACCACAACAGTATTTCCAATATCACGTAAATGCTTCAACGTTGATAAAAGTCGATCATTATCCCGCTGATGTAATCCAATAGATGGCTCATCAAGCACATATAAAACACCCGTTAAGCCAGATCCAATTTGTGAAGCAAGTCGGATGCGCTGACTTTCACCCCCAGAAAGAGTTCCTGAAGCCCGAGAGAGAGTTAAATAATCGAGTCCAACATTGATCAAGAAAAGCAATCTACTATGAATTTCTTTTAAAATGCGGATTGCAATTTCTTGCTGTTTTGGGGTTAGGTTAAGAGTTGAAAACCATTGAAATGCTTCACCAATTGAAAGAGCACATACTTCACTGATGGATTGTCCAGAAATTTTTACACATAAGGCCTCTGGTTTTAAACGCTGACCATGGCATGCAGAACAGGGACTCATCATTTGATAGCGCGTTAATTCTTGACGTATCCAGTCGCTCTCGGTTTCTCTCCACCGTCTTTGCAAATTGGGAAGAACGCCTTCAAAAGGCTTATGAGTTGTGTAACGACGAACGCCATCGTCAAACGTCATATGAACAGGTATTCCATTTGATCCTTTAAGAATTAATTCTTGGACTGCTGAGGGCAATTCCCCAAAAGGAGTATCCATTGAAAATTTAAAATGCTTGGCTAAAGACTCAAGGACTTGAGCATAATACTCATTGATTTGAAATCGCTTACGGCCGCTTCCTTCAGCTACAGCCCACGGTAAAATAGCTCCTTTGCGTAAACTTAAATGCGCATCTGGTACGACGAGTGAAGCTTCAAAATCAATTTCCATTCCCAAACCGTCACAGGTTGGACAAGCTCCATGAGGGCTATTAAAAGAAAAGAGGCGGGGTTCAATTTCATCAAGCGTAAACCCAGAAATTGGGCAAGCAAATTTTGCAGAAAAAGTTATTCGCTTCTCCTCATCCACCTGCTCAACAAACACGAGTCCATCACTTAAAGAGAGTGCCGTTTCAAAAGAATCAGCAAGCCGTTGTGCGATATCCGATTGCACCACAATACGATCGACAACCACTTCAATATCGTGATTAATTTTTTTATTAAGGGCAGGAACTTGATCAATGTCATAAATGGTTCCATCTACCTTAACGCGTTGAAATCCTTTTTTACGTAATTCTAAAAATTCTTTTTTATATTCTCCTTTGCGACCACGAACTATCGGAGATAAAAGGAGTAAGCGTGTTCCAGCTTTCATAGTTAGAATGCGATCAACCATTTGACTTACTGTCTGAGCTTCAATAGGAAGTCCTGTTGCTGGAGAATGAGGTATCCCGATCCGAGCAAAAAGGAGGCGCAAATAATCATACAACTCTGTCACTGTTCCAACTGTGGAACGTGGGTTTTTTGAAGTTGTTTTTTGCTCAATCGAAATTGCTGGGCTCAATCCATCAATTGAATCAACATCAGGTTTTTGCATCAACTGCAAAAACTGGCGTGCATAAGCCGACAAACTTTCCACGTAACGTCTTTGACCTTCTGCATATAAAGTATCAAAAGCCAGAGAAGATTTTCCTGAACCACTTAACCCTGTTATAACGATCAACCGATCTCGCGGAATGTCCACATTAATGTTTTTTAAATTGTGTTCTCGCGCACCACGAATACTAATGGCTGTTGTTGTCATGATCTCCCCCATGAAGTGTAGGGTCTAAAAATTCTTCCAATGCAGCTGCTCTTTGTAAGCGATCATTAATTGCAATGCCAAGTCCCTCCATAGGAATAGGCATTACGGCAATCGATTTATAGGAATCTTTATCTAATTGTCGCAACATTTGAAACAAGTTAGCCGCAGCTTCCACCAAATTTCCCATCTCACTTAAGTTAAGTGTCACAGGCAAGGATCCGGCATCTCCAAACCCCAACAATGCCTCCCCCTCACGACAATTTGACGCATTTAATCTTAAAGGGCGATGAGGGGCATAATGCCGATGCATCATACCAGGTGCCTTCACAGAAATTTGTTCACCATGATCTTTCTTTAAGGAATAAACAGGTCCCACAATTGCATTTAAAGATTCCATCAAAATACTTCCTGGACGTAACAAAATTGGATTATCTTCAGATAAATCAAGAATTGTTGACTCCAAGCCTATTTCACATCTGCCTCCATCTAAAATGAGAGGAACTATATTTCCTAAGGCAAGCTCAACATCGCTCGCAGAAGTTGGACTAATTCCTGTTGATTTGTTAGCGCTCGGAGCAGCTAAGGGACGCCCATATTCACGTATTAAGCGACCAGCTATAGGATGTGCTGGACATCTAACTGCAAGAGTATCTAACCCACCACTAGCCAAAAGGGAAATGGGACAATTTTTATCTCGCTTTAAGACAAGTGTGAGAGGACCTGGCCAAAAAGCTTCCATTAAAGCTTGTGCCTTTAAGGGCACCTCAACAAATTTTTCCACGTCATCTGAAGAGGCTACATGTATAATTAAGGGATTAAAAGTAGGACGATTTTTGATTTCAAAAATACGCGCAACAGCATTGTCTTGATAGGCATCAGCGGCCAAACCATAGACAGTTTCTGTGGGCATGCCTATGACTTGTCCTTCTCGAAGGAGACGACATGCTTCAGCAATCCCTTGGGGTGTTGGGGCTATAATCATTTTTTTCATTCATAATTATTTGTTGCTCAAATTTATAGTATTTTTATAAAAAGTTCCAGTGGAGAGGATTAAATAAACTACCCATTTGATTTTATATATCACAATGCGGTATAGTTTCTTAGGTTCGTTTAAAGTATAGGAGGAAATTGGATGAGTAAATATGATGACAAGATAATTACCCAATCACAGAGAGGTGCTACCTTAGCAGATAGCATCGACCAAGGGCTACGTTCCTATTTAAATCAAGTTTATATGTATATGGCCTTTGGTCTTCTTTTCACAGGAGGTATTGCATACACCGTTGCCAACATACCAGAAATGATGCAACTCATTTTTGGAACTCCTCTAAGATGGGTCGTCATTTTTGCACCCCTGGGCTTAGTATTTTACTTAAGCTATCGGATAGGGTCTCTAAAGTACTCAACAGCACAAGCTCTGTTTTGGCTCTATTCAGGCCTTCTAGGCGTCTCTTTGGCCTCCATTTTTTGGGCTTATACAGGAGAAAGCATTGCACGTGTTTTCTTTATTAGCTCATCAATGTTTGGGGTCATGAGCCTTTATGGTTATACAACACACAAAGATCTTTCAGGCATGGGCTCCTTTATGTTTATGGGATTAATCGGAATCGTTATTGCAGGATTGATCAATATCTTTTTGCAAAGCGATGCGATGCAATTCATTATTTCTGCCATTGCAGTAGTTGTCTTCACAGGCTTAACTGCTTATGACACTCAGGTCATTAAAGTTATGTACTACGAAGGCGATGGAGAAGAAGTTACAGGGAAAAAAGCCCTCATAGGTGCTTTAAGACTTTATCTTGATTTCCTTAATATCTTCCTTGCCTTGCTGCAGTTGATGGGAAATCGACGGTAAGCTCTCTTGAGCTTTCATTAAAAAGCGGCTTTCTAAGCCGCTTTTTTTATACAGTCACCGTTGCCTGCCCAGCAAAAGTAATCGTAATCACACCCCCGTATGCACACGTAAGCGTTGAGGAATTCGTGAGAGCTGGTTTTTTTGCTATGGTTACTTTAGGATCACCTGCAGCCCAGGGAGCAGGAATAACAGGTGTACAGGGCATAGGCGTTAATACCCCTGCCGCTGCTGCAGTTGCTGCTGCCACTGCGGGGTTTGCTAGACTTGTACACATGGCAAAAGGAAGAATATTTAAAAAAGGAATATTATCCATAATGGTTGCCGCAGGCATCTTAGAGGCATTGACACAATTGGTGGGAAGAACCATCAGACTCGACGGTGCCATTCCAAAAGAGCACATACAGGGTGCTCCATTTACAACTTGTTGTCCTCCCATTGTTATAACTCCTTCCCATTTTGATCATAATTTTTTGCAGGTTCCGTCAAAACACCTTTGTCATAATTACTCTCCTGTTGGGTTGTGCCATCCTCATAAAATTGAACACAACGACCTTGGAGAAGACCTTTTTCGTAAAGCTGTTCTATCATTAGAGCGCCACTAGGATAGAAAGTTTGACTTTTTCCTTCTAAAGCTCCTTCAATAAGTATCTCTTTCCGAACAACAACTCCCAGCTCAGGATTATAAATTGTGCGCAAGCCATTTTCTTTATCTTTTTTAAATGTAATTTCAGCTTGAAGGCCGCCATTGGGAGCAAAAAAACGTGCAACTCCTTCACGAAGTCCTTGAACGAAGGGAAGTTCTACAACGAGTACATTGTTTGCGAATGTCTGATGTGGACCATTTAAAACTCCTCCATCATAGGTAAGCTTTTGTCCAAGCTGTCCATCGTCATTATATATAAATGCTTCTCCCTTTAGTTTTCCCTCGTGATAAAAAAACTTTTGAATGATCGTTCCTTGAGGGTTAAAAACTAAAAATTCACCTTCTAAAACACCTTCTGAATAAGTTGCTCGTTGTGTTAATACTCCCTTGTCATCATGTGACTCAACAATCCCATTGGGTACGGTTGGTGCAGAATCATTCTCAGGTGGCGTCTGAGAAAGAGGCTCGGGTGCTATACCTGATTGATCCATGTTCTATTGATCCTATTTTAATTTATTTTAAGAGCATTATCCAATCGCAACGGCTGGAGCTGTTACAACGGCTGTACCTGATCCTTGCAAGGTCGCAGATGCCCCTTTAACCAATACTGTCGGACCTCCGTCTATCGTTGCACCGGCTTTGGCCGTAAGTTTAACCATAGTTCCTTCCATAGTCAGGTTACCGGTAGCAATTAAATCCATATTACCTGTGGATTTGATTTCCGTGTTGCCCGTTGATTTGATGGAAATATTCCCATCAACTTTAATTTCCAAGTTTCCTGTAACTTTCATGGTATTGTTTTTTGTCACTTTAATATCTCGATTGCCTGTAATGGAAATCGTCTGGTCTCCACTATCAAGGGTCGTTGTTTCGTTTCCTTTTTTGAGATGAATGGTATTGTCACCTTTAGTAATTTCAAGAGTATGATTTCCACCATCTCCCTTAATTTGAACCATACGACTTCCATCTTTCCCCTCCAAAATAAGGGTATCATTTCCTCGTTGGGGATCTTTCCCTTTTTCTCCTTTTAATGTTACGGTCCTATCCCCTTGTGTGATTGTGGAAGTGTCATCACCGGTTTTAATAAGAAGCGTTCGAGAATGCTCAACAACTGTGTTTTGATCTTTCTGAGCATGTGTATAAATTTCTTCTGAATCTTTTTTATCTTCAAAACGAAATTCGTTGAATCCCCCTCCGCCTTTAGTCGTGTCAGATTTAATGGTGCTTTTTGTAGGTTCATTTTTAGCATAGGGATTTGCATTTTTTCCATTGTAGACACATCCCGTAATAAGGGGACGATCGGGATCTCCATCTAAAAACGTGACAACCACTTCCATTCCAATACGCGGGGTATAAAGTCCTCCCCAATTATTACCAGCCCACAACTGAGCCACACGAATCCAACAAGAACTTTTTTCATCATTAGAACCTCGTTGATCCCAATGAAATTTTACTTTTATGCGACCATATTCATCGCACCATATTTCTTCGCCTGACTTCGTGGTCACAATTGCCGTTTGAGTACTATGAATTAACGGCTTAACTGATACATGATCAGGCCGAAACGGAATAGTTTGAGGGAAAGCCACAAATTCATTCTCATAGAGTTCTTCATCTTCCACTTTTTCCTGGTTAATTCGATGATGCACCTTATAGAGAATATATTTTTTGTTTAAGCTTGCACGGGGATGTTCCGCCATTGAAAACTGATACATTGGACAAAATAGAGGTGTTGTTGAAAATCCTGACAAAGTAACCTTTGCCCATTCCAAATCTTGAATTCGATTGCCAGCAACTTTGTCACCATCGCCCGTATTCATAAAAAAGCCAGGATAATCATAGACTTCTCCACCCATTCCTTCCCCGGTAACTTTACTATAAAGTTTGGTTGTAGGCGTCTCAAAATTAAAATCTGCTGCTGCGTATTTTTTAGGAACCACCTGTTCTTGAGCTGTAATGGTGTGAACGTAATTAAACCACATATTATTTGTAAAAGCTTTCAAATATTCAATCTTTTCTGGATCAACACTCTCCGCACTTTTTGAGTCATCCATAAGAACCATTTTATGAGTAGAATTTGTATGTTTGAAAAAATAAAAAATCCCCTCCTCTTCTAAGAGGCGGCTGACAAAATTAAAACAACTTTCGCCATATTGAACGCAATATTCGCGCACTCTTTTGCCACACTTAGTTGTTTTATCTTCTATCTCCGTAACACCATTATCTTTCAAAACTTCTTTTATGATATCGAGTGCGGATTTGTTCTGAAAAATTCTATGGTCACGGGTAAATTTCAACAACCAAAATTTAGGAAAAATCTTGGCTTGGTAAAAAGTGAAATTATTTTTCTCTTTTTTAGCGGTCCAACTTTGCTCGGCTGCTCCTACAATTCCACAAAAATATCGTTTTGAATTTCCATATTTATAGGTAATCTGAACTTCTTTTCCAACCAGACCAGACAAATCAAGCGCCGGTTTTGCAGAATGCATGAAAAGATTAAAACAAAAAGGTGAGGAAATTTGTTCGACACCTTCGAGCTTATCTAAAATCAGGGCATCCTTCCCTAAAGGTGTCGAAATGGTTAAATTAAGGTTTTCTTGTGTTTCTTGCATATATTAAACTTTCAACCCCTAAGACATGTCACCTCATATCCTTTTATTCTGACATGACTTGGTATGAATGTTGAGAGGAAAAATGAGTGGGACTTAACATTGAGGCATGGCATATTAATGAGAAAGGAGATATAGTGGCTTCATCCCTAGATATTTAAGATTGTGGTGAAAAAAGGGCATTAATCTATGATTGCAAAACTCTCTGGTCTATTGGACTCTACAGGCACCGATTGGCTCGTTATTGATGTGAGTGGTGTGGGCTATCAGGTTTTTGCTTCTGGAAGAACCTTATCTCAGCTTCCCACGATCGGCCAAAAACTTTCTTTAAAAATTGAAGCACTTGTACGTAATGAGCAAACTCACCTCTTTGGATTTACAGATGAGACGGAACGTGCGTGGTTTAGGCTGTTATTGGGCATTCAAGGCGTAGGAGCTAAGGTCGCCTTGGCTCTTCTGACAGCTCTTTCTCCTGAGGAACTGCATCGAGCCATTCTAACACAAGATAAAACATGGATTACCCGGGCAGAAGGTGTTGGACCTAAGTTGGCAGGACGCATTGTAGCAGAGCTCAAAGACAAGGTCGCAGATTTTTCTCTCGGACTTTCTTCATCAGAATCGGCAAGTGCCTTTGAGATTTCTTCCATTTCACATGGAATGGGCGAAGCTATTTCTGCGCTCACAAATCTGGGATATCGCCGTCCCGATGCTGTCCAAGCCATTGCCAAAGCTTCTCAAAAGTTAGGCCCTGGTGCCTCTATTGAGGACCTTATTCGTCAAGGACTTAATCTATTAGCGCAACCAAATACGGGGGGCGTGGCCCATGGTTAATTCATCCGCTGATAATTCGCGGCTGAGTACGCCTGAATTGCTGGAAGAAGATCATGCTGAAGCGTCTTTGCGGCCTTTAACTCTCAAAGATTTTACCGGTCAGGCCCCTGTGCGGGCTAACTTAAGCGTTTTTATTGAAGCAGCTCGAACACGCCAAGAATCCATGGACCATGTGCTTTTGTTTGGTCCTCCTGGGATAGGAAAAACAACGTTGGCACAAATAATTGCTAAAGAATTGGGCGTTGGATTCCGCACGACATCTGGACCTATTATTGCACGTGCAGGAGATTTGGCAGCAATTTTAACAAATCTTCAACCCCATGATGTTTTATTTATAGATGAAATTCATCGCCTGAATCCTGCCATAGAGGAAATCTTATATCCGGCTATGGAAGATTTTAAATTGGACATCATGATTGGAGAAGGTCCCGCTGCGCGCTCCCTCCAAATTGACCTTCCCCCTTTTACATTGGTAGGAGCAACCACCCGCAGTGGCTTATTAACTCAACCATTAAGAGAGCGGTTTGGAATTCCATTACGACTTACATTTTATGAAATTGATGAGTTAAAAAAAATTGTAAAGCGCGGTGCAAACCTCCTTGGTTTTGATTTGAATGAAGATGGTGCAACAGAAATTGCACGTAGATCACGCGGGACACCGCGTATAGCGGGACGACTTTTACGACGCATCCGTGACTTTGCGGCTGTAGATGGACATACCACAGTCACACAAGAAGTGGCTCATTTTGCCCTTAATCGATTGGGTGTTGATCGCCTTGGTTTAGAAACACAAGACCAACGATATTTACAGCTTATGATTGATTTTTACAAAGGGGGTCCCGTGGGTGTTGAAACTCTTGCAGCTGCTCTTGCTGAACAACCTGACACCCTAGAAGAGGTCATTGAGCCTTATCTTATCCAACAAGGGCTGATTCAACGCACTTCTCGTGGGCGCATGCTCACTGATTTGGCCTATGAACATATGGGCATCAAAAGAAGTACAGATACTCTTTTGTGAGATAGAAGATTTCTTAAGAAAAATATAGATTATATTTTAAATATTCGGTTCTGCTTTTTATTCATCTGAATCTGAGCTCGCACTATTGGTACGCACTAACTTTGGAAGAGTAGCTGGATTTACTTGGAAACCCTGTGCATCAATGATGACCACAAGCCCATCAAGAATGGGGGTCGGTGGCTTAAAGAGTTTCATTGCAACCTGAGTGCCCCTCAAATCGCCCTCAGCTTCTTCATAATAATTACTCAAACACATACTGATGGAATAGACTGGCTTCTTTGGAAATTCAGTGCTTTTCGTACTGAAAACAGAATGGGGAGGTTTTCCATCTAAAATAAATTTCAAACTAACCATTTCTAAATCTTTTTTCAAATCTTCAACTTTCTCTTTTAAAAGATAGGAGACTTCAAGAGATAATTCCATTTTTTGAGACCAATAAGTATTACGAAAATCAACAGGAAAAGTTTCTTCCGTTGCCTGAGAAGACGCCAAGAGAACCCATGCTATGCCTAAAATTACGAGAAGGGAGTGCATCTTATTTTTTTTAACTTTATTTTTAAAAACTGACATTAAAAAAGTGACATCTCTCTAAGACTTTGTCAAGTGAGCGAAGTTATACAAAATGTAAACAGTTGAAAAAACTATTATTGGTAAAAGAATTTACAGAGTCCTATATAAAAGATATTTTACAAAATCTCGCATTATCAATGAGATCTTTTATATAAAATGCAGTGTTTTTAATTATTTACATAACGGCAAAAATAGGTTAAAAATCTCTTTGGCTTGAAATTTTGATGAGATTTAGATGCATTTAAGTGCATATTTTAAATGTAATGAAATGAAGGATTCATTTTTTAATAAACATAAGTGTTTTAATATGAAAAAGATTTTTTTTACACATATTTTTGTTTCGGTGCTCTTCAGTCTTATCGTTTGTTCAAGTGCTCGATCTACAGATGATGACTTGTTTGATCTTGCCGATGACCTGTATTCAAGCTACAGTGCACCCCCCGTTAATCAAACCCAAGTTCTACCCCTTCCTTCAAAAGCAGTGAGCGACGTTGTGCCTGACCTTCCCTCCGTTACTGTTGTTTCTGCCCCTATCGTCTCTATAGTATCTGTTTCTACCCACGCTCAAACACTTGCAAAACTCTTAATTGATGTAGAAATTCCTTTCACAGTTCAAAAGGATTTATATACTCAAATTTATACCCTCGCGGATGATATTGTTAGCTTGTTCGAACAGAGTTATGCCCCTCTTCTGGAAAAATTTTCTTCGCTTGATGAAATTCTTGTTGGTTTAAAAAACCAAAGAAATCCTTCTGATATAATTCTTTTTCTAACCTCTTTGAAAAACGGCACAACTGCTCCTACCTTACCAATCAAAACTAAAGAGGAAAAAGAGAAGGCCTTTAAAGAGAGATTGCAGAAGGGAAGGGCAAACAGGACAGATCACGACGCGCGCAAAGCTGCTCGCGCATCACTGCCTGCACCACTGTCTTCTCATACCCTTACAAAAGAACGAACTGCTTCTTCAGGGCCTACCGTACCTACCACACCAGGTTCGGCTATAGTATCTCGGCTTACTGCTTATCACCGAAGCAACACTGACGGGGGGAAAGCCTCTACCATATTTGGTGATATACTTCCCCAATCTAGAAAAATTAAACGAACTGCCAGCCCTGCAGACCTCTCATCGGACGAAGCTTCAAAAAAATGGGAAGAAGACGAACGGAAACGCAGGGAATCTGTAAGAGAAGAAGAGGAGCGGCAGAAAAAAGCTGTTGCGCGTTCTCTTTTAATTAATGAGATTTTGACTAAATTTAATCTTCCAACTGATCTTCCTTCAGAAGATGTAAAGGAAATAAGGAGCGGCATTGATAAAATTATGGCTCTTTTTGATGAGGTGTCATTAACTCCTGGCAGAGATCCACAATATATTTTCGGTTTTTCAACACCTCTCGATGTGTTCAAACAAAATGAATATAAAAATCATAAATCTGCAGAGTCTTTAAGAAATTTACTCACCACCACGTATACGTCGTTTTACGGAAAACTCCACAAAGTTCGTGATAAGTTGTCAGATGGGAGAGCAGAACACTTTAAATCCATTCAACATGAATCTATTTTGAAAACAGAAAGGCCGGGTGGATTTGTGTTTGGTGACTTTGATCCTTATGATTCCGAACATAGCAATGCCTTTCAAAGCGCCAAGGCACGCGGCATGAATTACCAATTATTTCTTAAAGGCTCTATGCGTGAAATTATTATTATGGGGACAGTACTCTCCGATCCAGAGATGGATTTTGTTAAGGTATGGAAACCTGAACAACAGTATGAGGCTGCGCTCATAGCTCAACGCTTTGAGGATTGTATCTTCTTTTTATATGATAATACTTTACTATTTGCCATTGTGACGAATATATCGAGCGCCCCAGTTCGCATTTTAAGCCGACTTCCAGGATATGAAATATCAGGGGGTTATATGCAAGCCCTCCATACAGCTCATGGAAAAATCCATTCCTCAAAACCCAAACAAATAAATGACGATAAAGTATAATTACTTTCTGTATTCAAAGAGATAAGCAAACACAAATACTCCCTTTTCAAAGACATGATATACACTTATAATTTAAGGACACAATCAGGAGAAAGCTCCAATGAATCCTTTTTATAGAATTCTTATGCTAGCCATATCAGTAGCTTGCTTTTCAAGCTTTTATGGTATTGCGGCTGATAGTTCCCACGCACAAGAAGATCAGCCTACACGCGGTATAAAGCGCAGTCTTGCCCGCTACTTGTCTGAAGATTCTTCTGATGACTCAGATACTTCATCAGAAGTAAGAAAAAAGCCTCCACCTGTCCTTTCCCCAAAATTTGTCCCTTTTCGTTCAAAAGAACGCGATGCTCAATTTAGAACGATAACGCGCCGATCTCCTTTTGTGGAAGGGGAAGAATCTGCACGTCTGGTATGGACAAAAAAATTAGATATATTTTCGGGAAGCAAAAACCCTCAAAGATTTGCTGAAATTCCTGCTGACATACATAATGAGCTTGCTTTTGTGGGAAATACAGTACGTGCTTTTGCACAACAAAACTCCTTTGCCCCTTTAAGCTTTAAACGAAATATTTTAATTCCCCATGTCAGTTTTGTCGTTAATAGAGATAACGGAAGGACAATTCAAAGACTTTTTATTCGAGGGGATTATCTTAATTTTGATGAGGAAAGACATTCCGATTGCGCCATGGCTTTTATCAGTGGTGGTGACTCCATGCCATGGATGGCTTTCAAGCCATATAATGCGTATCGGAAAACATATAATTCTGATCCGGAAAGAGAATACGACCTACCTTTTGTACGCGTGTTTTCAGGGAGAGAAGTAGAAAAATTACTCGATAAAAAACTCCCATCCGCTGAACAACAGAATCCAGAATGCCTATATCATACAGAAGAGATGTTCTATGAAATGCTCTTAGCAAACCCTGGAGCTGTTGTAACCCAAGCTGAAAAAGTTTTGAAAGCGGGGGATGAAGTTGTTCATATTGTCTTTGACTTTTATTCTTGGTGGGACGTCTGTAGACCTTGTCAAATGCGTTTTCGAACAGAATATTTTAATGGGATTGTTCATCAAAAGTTAGAACAAAAATTTGATGAAACTGGGTTTTCTTTTTCAAAAGATGCGGGAATTTTACCTATCTTTCGTGTCTCTTCCTATCGACAACATCATCCAGATAGTCTGCGTGACATGAATACTGCTGGAAGCGCAAATGCTGGGAGGTGTGGGTTTGAAGCAAAAGTACTGAGCCAAGCCCAAGTTGTTCTTGCAACTCGTCAAACGACTGGATCTTTTGACTATTCTGCTATCTTGCAAAAAATACAAGCATAAGAAGTGACCTATAAAAGACTCCTTACTTATCTTTTATCATCTCTTTAAGCTTATAAAGTTCCTCCCATGCTTGACGTGGAGAAAGATCATCAAGATTAAGATTATGAAGGATTCCTTCTAATGGAGATGGTGCCTTTGATACGTCCGAGTCGGAAAGAAAAGATGACCTTTCTGGAATGACAGGCATTTCTTTTCCTTGATTTTCTAAAGTGTGCAATATCTGCTCTGCGCGCTCAATAGCTTGCGGCGGAAGGCCTGCCAATGCAGCCACATGAATGCCATAAGATTTATCTGCACACCCTGGAATAACTTCGTGAAGGAAAACCACATCCCCCTTCCATTCTTTTATCTTCATGGTCGCACAAACAATCATCGGTAATGTTTGTGAGAGTTGTGTGAGCTCGTGATAATGAGTAGCAAATAAGGCGCGACATTTATTGACCTTACATAAAGATTCAACCACAGCCCAGGCAATGGAAAGGCCATCAAAAGTAGCCGTACCGCGCCCAATTTCATCAAGGATGACAAATGAACGCTCAGTTGCCTGATGCAAAATAGCTGCTGTTTCAACCATCTCAACCATAAAGGTTGAGCGCCCTGCAGCCAGGTCATCTGCTGCGCCTACGCGACTGAAAATACGATCAACAACACCAATATGTGCAAAAGCTGCTGGAACAAAAGATCCTAACTGCGCAAGCAAAATAATAACAGCGTTCTGACGCAGGTAGGTACTCTTTCCTGCCATATTGGGACCTGTCATAAGAATCAATTTTGTCTGATCCACCATACGACAACCATTCGCGACAAATGGTGTTTCATTTTGGTCGCGTAATGCGCGTTCAACAACTGGGTGACGACCCTTTCTCACATCAAAAATCAAGCTGTTATCAACCAGAGGACGCACATAATTTTCGCGCACTGCTAACTCAGCAAGACCTGCAGCAACATCTATACTTGCTAAAGTTCGACAGGATTGTAAAATCTCCGCAGCGCACTTTTGAATTTCCCCAACCAATTCCGTAAAGAGCTGAAGTTCAAGCACAAGAGCCTGGTGCGCAGCTGCTTCAATTTTGCGCTCTAGGTCAGATAAGGCGCTTGTCGTATAACGAATGGATGAGCCCAATGTTTGACGATGAATAAACTCTTCCCCCATTTTTAGAGCATGGGAAGGTCCAATATCAATATGATACCCAATGACATTATTATGCCGTATTTTTAAAGTACTAATGCCTGTCTTTGCACTGTATTCAGCTTGTAATTTTTGGGTTAAGCTAAAACTATTGTCCCGCAACGTTCGAATGGTATCCAACTCTTCATGATAACCAGTGGCAATGAAGCCTCCCTCTTTTGTATAGGGAGGTAAATTTTCACCCAATGCCCGCGTTAGGAGATCTATGAGAGTATCATGACAGACAAGGCGCGCACATTCATGCCTGAGGGCTTCTGGCAAAGATTCCTTTGTTAGCAATGCTTGAATGACGGATGCTTGTGTTAACCCATCTCGAAGGGAAGCCAGGTCTCTTGGGCTCGCTCGACCCACATGGATGCGCGATAAAGCACGTTCCATATCTGGACAAGACTTCAAAGCGTGACGCACGTGCTCCCGTGCATTTGGTGAGTCAACAAAGAATGCCACCATATCTTGCCGCTGAGTAATAGCTGCAGGATTTGTCAACGGTGCGCTCAACCTTAAGCTTAACAACCGTCCGCCTGCCGCTGTCATGGTTTCATCAATTTTACTTAAAAGACTTCCTTCACGCCTTCCCCCCAACGTAACTTCCATTTCAAGGCTCCGGCGTGTGGATGCATCAATCGCAAGAAGACCTTGCCCACCCATTTTACGAGGCCGCTCAATCATTTTTAATGCAGACTTTTGAGTAATATGAATATAATCAATAAGGGCACCTGCCGCACAAATTTCAGGAGCTGTAAAAGACCCGAAAGCATCAAGTGTTTGAATTTGGTAAACCTGCTGCAAACGTCGACGATTATTTTCTTCATCAAAACGGGCGTGTGGTAATGGACTTAACTTTTTTCTCCATGCTCCAAAGGTTTCATAAAAGAAAGGGTCCTCCAACAGACGATCTGGTAAAACAATTTCGGCAGGATTGAAGCGCGCTAAAAGGGAGGAAAGTCCATCTGCAGTTGTTTCTTCAATTAAGAACACACCCGTTGATAAATCAATAGCACTCACCCCAATGACATTTTTAATAAGGGGAGAAAGAGCGAGTAAAAAATTATTTTGCCGAGCCTCCAGAAGTCCTTCTTCTGTCAAAGTTCCAGCCGTAACAACGCGTACAACATCTCGATGCAAAGGACCTTTTGCTCCCCGTTTTTTTGCAGCCTGCGGATCCTCCATCTGCTCACAAACCGCAACTTTAAATCCTTTTTGAATAAGACGCGCTAAATAGGTTTCATAGGTATGCACAGGAACGCCACACATGGGTATTTCTTCCCCTTCCTGCTTTCCCCGCTTTGTGAGAACAATATCAAGAGCCTTTGCAGCAATAAGTGCATCTTCAAAAAAGAGTTCATAAAAATCTCCCATACGGAAAAAAAGCAAACAGTCAGGATACTGCTGCTTAACTTCCCAATATTGAGTCATGACAGGTGACATTCCTTTTGGAGCTGGAGTATTCGCAGGCAGGTTTGGCTCACCTAAATTTAAAAGAGGATGTGCGTTTGGCATTATATTTTTTCCTCTCACCTTGAAAGCTTTCTAACTTCTCTTTTTAAACTGAAAGAGGAGACATGGGCAACTCTCTTGCTTGCCCAGGCAACCTAAAAATTTCGTTATTTATGTCCTCATCATTCATTATGCATTTTGTATATAAAAAATCAGCTGAAAGAAAGGACAATATGTTATCACACCTCTTACTTCAAGCAAAAGAGCATCTTCAATCTTCTTCAGACACACAACAGTATTCATGGGATCTTACAGCACGCCCAAATCAAATTCCTCCCAACGGAGATTGGCGCATATGGCTTATTCTTGCCGGACGGGGATTTGGAAAGACACGTACAGGTGCAGAAACACTCCGCAGGTGGATTCGTACTAATCGATATCACCGCATTGGCTTAATGGGTAAAACACTTGGAGAAGCCCGTGCTGTCATGGTAGAGGGTATTAGTGGTCTTCTTGAAATTCATCCCCCCTTTGAACGCCCATCTTTCAAAAGTTCCCGCCACCAGCTCATTTGGCCTAATGGAGCAAAGGCAACACTGTATGGAGCCGATCATTTTGAACGTTTGCGCGGACCACAATTTGATGTCGTATGGATAGATGAATTAGCTAAATTTCGATACCCGGACGATGCGTGGAATCAATTAATGCTTGCATTACGTCTTGGATCTGATCCGCGCTGCATTATAACCACGACCCCACGACCCATCCCACTTCTTGAAAAGCTCCTTCTCCGTGATGATGTTGTTGTCACTCGTGGAACAACTTTTGATAATCGTAACAATCTTGCTCCTGCCTTTTTTGATCAGATCATCACCCAATTTGAAGGAACCCGGCTAGGATCTCAAGAATTGTATGCTGAAATATTGACAGAGCGTCAGGGTGCTTTATGGCGCAGAGATATTATTCTCTATGAAGATCCTCCCCGCGATGCTTTGGGTAATCTCAAATTGAACCGTATTGTTATTGCCATCGATCCTGCCATAACACATCACGAAGAAAGTGATGAAACAGGCATTGTGGTTGCTGGAATAGATAACAATAAACATGCTTACATCATAGAGGATTTAAGTGGTCGATGGAGTCCAGCAGAGTGGGGACAACGTGTTGTAGAGAACTATTGGCATCTTAAAGCAGATCGTATTGTTGCCGAAATTAACAAAGGGGGAGATTTAGTTGAAAGGATATTGCGCAGCATTGACCCGACAGTTTCTTACAAAGCTGTAAGAGCCACCCGCGGGAAATCAATACGAGCAGAACCAATTGCTGCTCTGTACGAACAAAAGAAAGTCTATCATGCACGTCCTTTTAGTTTGCTTGAGACACAACTTTGCGAATATGTTCCTGGGTGTACCACCAAATCCCCTGACCGCTTAGATGCCCTTGTCTGGGCCCTAACAGACTTGCTTTTAGATAGTGAAGTCAATCCAGCATTAAAATTATGGACATCACAACCATAGGTGGGCTATGTATAGAGTGTGCATATATAAAAGTTATCTAAAATAAAATTATGCGCAACACTTAATGGTTAAAAAGTAATAAGAAGCATACGTCTTTATTTAAAAAGTTCATTATTGAAGGTTAGGACTCCAGCCTCCTAACTTTAAGAAGGAGTGAGGAAAGATGACAAAAAAAATGTCCTTTTCTAAAATTGTTGGATCAGCAGCCGTTGGAAATATTTTAGAATATTATGATTTTACTTTATTTGTCTTTTTAGCTCCTCACATTAGTCCTCTGTTCTTCCCCGCCAATGACCCTATCGTTTCTATTATTGCAGGCTTGGGAGTTTATGCATTGGGATATTTTATGAGGCCTTTAGGTGCCATTTTGTTTGGATATATAGGTGATATTTATGGGCGCAAGCAAGCCCTCACCCTTTCTATTATGATGATGGGTATTCCAACCTTCTTTATTGGATGCCTTCCAACATATCAAACTCTTGGGCTTGCTTCTCCTATTCTTTTAACCTTATTCCGCCTTTTCCAAGGGTTGTGTGTTGGGGGTGAATATAATGGCGCCAGTATTTTTTCTATCGAAAATGTTCAAAAGAAGCACCGTGCGCTTGCAGGCTCTTTTATCACTTCTTCAAGTGCATTGGGAGCATTATTAGGCTCCAGTGTTGCTGCTTTGATTGTGTTACCTGTTATGCCGCCTTGGGCTTGGCGTGTCGCTTTCATTATTGGATCTTTTTTGGCTCTTATTGGCTTATTTATTCGATTAAAGATTATGGAAAATAACCCCATTACTCCCCAATCAATGAAACAAATTCCGTTTCTTGAAGCACTGAAACATCATCCAAGATCCGTGTTTTGCACCATGGGAGTTGCGGCTTTTACTGGTATTACTTATAACTTGACCCTCACCTACACGAGTATTTTTCTAAAAACTTTTAAACATTGGACTCTTTCCCAATCCTTAGGGGTCGTATCCTATGCCACCATCCTTTACATTGTTTTGAACCCTATAGTCGGAAAATTTACAGATAAAATAGGAGTTAAGAGAATGATGATGTTAGCTATAGTCGGTATGACAATTTCAATTTATCCTGTTTTCTTGACTTTCAGTCTTGCAACGAGCCTCGCCAGCGTTCTCTTGAGCATTTCAATACTAGTAATTTTAACATCGCTTTTTCATGCACCCGTGAATGTTTATATGGCAAGCCTCTTTCCACTTACCTGTCGCTATAGTGGCGTTGCCTTAAGCTATTCTACCGCAATGGCTTTATTTGGGGGAACAACTTCCATGATTCTTACGTTTTTAACACATTGGACTGGGACTCCTTTAGTGGCGATTTTATATGTTCTTTTTGGAGCATCGATTGCATTTTTCGCGATATTAAAATCACCCACTTTATTAACTTCAGAATCTTTTGCGTCTTTGCCCATTAAAAATTTAAAAGCCCGTTCATTTGGTTTGCTATTAGATCCGCCCAAATTATCTCGGCAACCCCTCAAAAAGATGAGGGCATGATTTTGACGTATTTTATAAGGAATCAAGTATATATAGTCCATCGTTGTAGAAGACTCATTAAAAAATAAGGTACAAGTTTATGAATTTGGGAAAAGTAGCTAACAGCATTGATTGGGACAAACTGAGAACTTTTTATTTTATTGCGCAAGCTGGGGGTTTTACTCAAGCAAGTTCTTATCTCAACCTTGCCCAATCTACCTTAAGTCGAACCATTCAAAATCTAGAGAACGAACTTGGTTTCCCTGTTTTTATCCGTCATCGAAACGGAATTGCACTAACCAAAGAGGGTGATATTCTTTTCAAATCTGCTAAAAATATTTTCGCTGATATTGAACAAGCCATCAATGAAATTGAAGCTGAAAGACATGAACCAGAGGGCTCATTAAGAATTGTTATCTCAGGTGGACTCTTGCATTTCTTCCTCTTACCCCACATTCCTTCGTTTGCAAAAAATTATCCCAAAATAAATTTATCTTTCATTTGCACAGATTCAATACCCACTATGGACTTAAGAGAAGCAGATATTGCTGTCCGTCCTAAATACGGAGAACGTGACGATTTAATTCAGCGTCCCTTATTGACAAATCATGTCCAACTTTATGCAAGCCCTAAATATTTAAAGGAATTTGGAATACCCTTGAAACCTGCAGATCTGGATAAACATCGCTTAATTAGCTTTGGAGATCATAAAGAAGCTGAAAGCTTTCAAGCGATGAACTGGCATTTAACTCTTGGAAAATCAGAGGGTGAAGTTCGCATTCCTTTTATACAATCAAATACGCCCCAAAGTCGTTTGTTTCTGGCTGAGGCAGGTCTAGGAATTGTGGCAATTTCCGCAGAACATCCCGGCCTTTCTGAATTAGACCTTGTTCAAGTGTTGCCTGATCTTATAGGCCCCACTGCTGAGACCTACTTAATTTATTCTAAAGCCCATCAAAATTCTAAAAAAATACGTGCTTTTGAAGAATATATTCTTCCTATCTTTGAAAAGACATTTGGAAAAAGCACACGAGGATTAACCAAGAAATATGAGAAAAGAAAAAATTCCAAGGCAGCCTAAAGTTATAGATAACTTTATTGTGACCCTCAATAGTATGGGGTACATGCTCGCAAAGCCCGAGAAATATATCCAATCATTTATAGATTTTTCTGCACAAACTTTAGGTCCTGTTCTTGACATTGGGGCAGCTTACGGAATTGCCACGATCCCGGCCCTTAAAAAAGGAGCCTATGTGATTGCCAATGACATGGATGAGCGACACCTTAATATTTTAAAAGAAAAAGTTCCGCCCACCTTGCAAAAGCAGCTTGAAATCAATGTAGGCAAAATGCCCTTTGATCTTGATTTCCCTGCTGGGTATTTCAGTGCAATTTTGGCATCCCGTGTTCTTAATTTCATTGATCCTCACTTGTTAAGCTATTCGTTCTCTTTGATTTATAAGTGGCTAAAACCAGGCGGAAAGTTCTTTTATCTCGGGGGAACACCTTACATGGGAACTTATAGGAGATTTTTACATATTTATGAGAAGAACAAACGAGAAGGAAGTGAGTGGCCAGGCTTTATAGACAATATTCCTGATTATGTCCCCGAACAACGCACCCCTCATCTTCCTCAATTTATCAATCTCATAGACACAGAAACCTTGGAGAGCCTTATGAGAAATGCTCATTTCAATATTTTAGAAATGGCATATGTTCCTGCAGAAGACAAACATCCAGAAGATATGAAACTCGATGGTCGAGAACATTTGGGAGCCATTGCTATAAAAGAGTAATCGTATAATTTGCCTCACTTAGTTTGCAAAGATGATAAAATGTCTTTGCGACTCCCCTTCTCTCTTTGTAATTGCGAGTGACCGTATGGAGCGCGGCAATCCATGTACTAATTTTATTTTCTCATGGGCAATTTAATAATTTGACATTTAAAATAGGCATCTATTAATACTCTTCCTGCTAGCGCGTCTTTAAAAATACTTAGGTAAACATTTGGACACTTAGAACAGGCTCCTCGTTGCGAGGCCCTCTCTTTTTGTCATTGCCAGGAGCGTATGCGACGAAGCAATCCATGTATTCATAGATACCTTCGGTTAATTAAATACATGGATCACCACACTTCCTACGGTCGCTCGTGATGACATGAAGGTGGTCAAAGAGCTTACCTAATGAGGTTGTTTAATGTCCTCAGTTTTTTTAATAAGGAAGATAAAAATGTCATTTTTAATTTTGTATCGTATCACTCGCTTCTCATGAAGAATGAAGGATCATAAACGTCGACATCTATGATCCACAAGTCCTTCAGCAAATGTATCCCCATTTG
>VGEY01000005.1 GCA_016869075.1 Alphaproteobacteria bacterium | reverse complement strand
AAATGTCCTATAATCTGCCCAGCATCAAACTTCTTTCGTGCCATACTTTCCTCCCTTTTTAATCCAGAATCCTAATTTATTTTCTGGACTAATTATAGGGGGGCAGGACACGGAAGCATCAGGCTTAGCTCCTGAAGAAGTTGAACAATTGGTAAGTTTTCCACTAGAGACAGCTATGAATGGCTTGCCAGGGGTTACGCGCGTACGCTCCACGTCAGGCATTGGATTATCAATCATTTTTGTCGAGTTTGATTGGGGAACAGATATTTATCGTAATAGGCAAGTTGTCAGTGAACGTTTAGATACTGCCTCTGCTCAACTCCCCATAGGTATTAAACCCATATTAGGGCCTGTTACTTCTATTATGGGCGAAATTCTGTTGATAGGTGTGAGCTCCTTAAATGGTGAAACCACGCCCATGGAACTGCGTGGGATAGCTGATTGGGTTATTCGCCCGCAGCTTTTAGGTATAGCTGGTGTGGCACAGGTTATTCCCATTGGGGGGGACATTAAACAATATCAGATTTTGCCTCATATTAATCACCTATGGTTTTACAATGTATCGCTCGAAGAAGTTCTGGCGAGCGCCTCTGGTTTTGGGAAAAATACAGCGGGGGGATATCTGGAAGGGCACCGTCATGAATCTCTTTTGCGCTATATTGGACATACCACTCACCTTGATGATTTGCAAAAAACTGTTGTGCACTATTTGCAAGATTCATCTGTCACTCTTCACCAAGTGAGCACAATACAATTAGGAACAGCCCTCAAAAGAGGCGATGCAAGCATTGATGCAAAACCTGCTGTTATTCTTTCCATTCAAAAGCAGCCTGGTGCAAGTACCACAGCTTTAACCATGGAAGTTGAAAGAAACCTTCATGAAATTCAAAAGCGTCTTCCTCAAGATGTTAAGGCTGATCGCATTCTCTTCAGGCAAGCCACCTTCATTGAGAACTCCATTCAAAATGTGAAGGAGGCTTTAAGAGACGGTGCCATATTGGTAACCATTATTCTTTTTATTTTCTTAATGAACGTGCGCACAACCTTTATCAGCTTGACGGCAATTCCCATATCAATACTTATAACAGCCATTATATTTAAATGGTTTGGACTTTCAATTAATACGATGACACTTGGGGGAATTGCAATTGCGATTGGAGAGTTAGTGGATGACGCTGTCGTAGATGTAGAAAATATCTTTCGACGCTTACGAGAAAACAAAGTCACAACCCCACAAGCTATTCTCCACGTTGTGAGAGGAGCTTCATTGGAAGTAAGAAGTTCAATTGTATTTGCGACAGGAACTGTAATCTTAGTTTTTCTCCCTCTCTTTGCTTTAAGTGGAATTGAAGGGCGCTTTTTTGCACCTCTTGGAATTGCGTATGTGATTTCCATCTTAGCCTCTCTCATTGTGTCTATTACCTTAACGCCTGTTCTCTCATCTTATTTGCTTTCTCATAACTTTAAAGCGAAAGAACATGGGGACGGGTGGTTGGTCAGACAACTTAAATTTCTGGATAAAAAATTATTACAGTGGTCGTTAAATCACGGCAAATTTCTTATTTTTGTTCTTGTCTGCACTACAATTACAGCTGTCTCGTCTGTGCCATTCCTTAATAAATCCTTCCTCCCTTCTTTTAACGAAGGATCCGTGACTATTAATCTTAGGTTAGAACCAGGGATGTCCTTGAAAGAATCAAACCGAATTGGCACCATGGCAGAAAAATTAATTTTAGAAGTTCCTGAAGTAAAATCAGTTGGGCGCAGAAGCGGACGTGCTGAGTTGGATGAACATGCGGAAGGTGTTTACTCCTCAGAAATAGATGTGGATTTGGGAGCCTCACAACGTTCTAGAGATTCCATTCTCAATGATATCAGAAGACGCCTAGAATCCCTCTCAGACGTGCGCATTAATATCGGGCAGCCTATTTCCCATCGTTTAGATCATTTGCTCTCAGGTGTCCGTGCTGAAATTGCAGTTAAGGTGTTTGGTGAAAATCTACAAACATTGAGAGAGCAGGCTGAGAGAATCCAAAGCACCATAAAAAATATTCCTGGACTAACGGATTTGCAAATTGAGCAACAAACATTAATTCCACAACTTCAAATTCATCCCATTAGGGATGCGGCTTTAAAATATGGACTGAATATTAATAAGTTAGGTGAAACTGTTGAAACCCTTTTGTCCGGGAAGGTGATCAATCAAATCTTAGAGGGCTCACAGCGGTATGATTTGGTCTTACGCCTCGCTGAAGAGGATCGCAACTCTGTCGAAAAAATCGGGAATATTCTTATTGATTCGCCCTCAGGGAAAATTCCTTTGAAATTCGTGGCAGATATTAAAGAAAAGACAGGGCCAAATCAAATAAATCGGGAAAACGCCTTACGTCGCATTGTTGTTATGGCAAACACCAAAGACAGAGCCTTGGGGTCTGTTGCACAAGAGGTTCAGGAAAAGGTTTCAAATATATCTTTACCTGAGGGTTATTTTCTAAGATTTGATGGCCAATTTGAAAGTCAGCAGGCTGCTACGCGCCTCATTGCCTTGCTTTCAATGGTTGCGGTCGCAGGTATTTTTATTCTTCTTTATAGTCATTTTCAATCAACAACATTGACACTTATTATTATGGCCAATGTTCCTATGGCCCTCATTGGAAGTATTGCTGCCATTTGGCTTACCAATCAAACTCTTTCCGTTGCAAGCTTGGTTGGTTTTATAACGCTGGCCGGAATTGCAACACGCAATGGAATAATGAAAATAGCGCACTATATTCACCTCATCAAATATGAGAATGAATCCTTCGGGGTCCCTATGATTATAAGGGGTTCTTTAGAAAGACTTACACCTGTTCTGATGACAGCTCTCGTTGCTGCTTTTGCGCTCACACCTCTTCTCGTGGGGGGCCATAACCCAGGTAAAGAAATTTTACATCCTGTTGCTGTGGTGATTTTTGGCGGGTTAATTTCCTCCACCCTTCTCGATACACTTCTAACCCCCGTTATTGTTTGGCTGGTGGGGGAGAAAGGGATAAATAAGCATCTTAATCCTGCTTTAGAGTAAAATTATGTGCTTGCTTTTGTAAGAATTTCAACACTGAAAGCGACTCAGACATACTTAAGTATATTACGTACGTTTATTTCCTTGATAAAATGCCCTGAATTTTTCCTCTATAGTTGAGTTGTTTCTTGATAAAAAGGATCAAAATCCTAAGTTAACTATAAGAAGGAGATGCATTATGATTTCGAAACCTATGAAGTTTTTTATAAGCCTATCTCTTGGAATTTTTCTTTCAGTTTGGGGATATATTGGAGCTGAGGAACGATGTGAAGTCGAAGTTGATAAGGGAAAGCCTATCTATACAACGCAATTTAACCAAGCGGAACTCAAGAGAGATATAAAAAGAATTGAGGTAAGGGACAGAATTACTACAACTAAGGCGAAGGGGAGAATGGGTGAACTTGTTGCAAGAGAGGTCATAGAAGACAAGTTGCGATGGGATGGTGTATCGCGTGTGAGTATTATCACGATGTTTCAAGAATTTGGATGTCAGGCAGAAGAATATATGCGTGATGAGGCCGATCGTGGTATTGATGACATTTTCGTTGTTTTAAGGGCAGATGGGTGGATTGATCAACGCTATTATCCAATTTTTCATGAAGCAAAGTATGATGGACGTTGCAGGCTTATTTTAAAAGATACTGCAACTCTATGCCAGCAACTTTCAATTAATTGGATTGATGGAAATCTTGGAAAGGCTCGCACAAGGACCGCAGCGCGTATTTGCTTTGATGATCAAAACGAGATGGAATTTCAAACGTGCAAAAGCTGCAAAAAGATGTTTCAAGAAAATATCACGTGGTTAGCTCAGATGCTTGGGAAAGGACTTTTCTTTCGGACAGCCAGTGTGTTGTGTGAGAGTGGAGCATTTTCTCTTTATACTGTTGATAAATAATAATATTTATAGCAAGCAAGTGGAAATATATGGGGCACTTTAAGAGAGTGCTCCATGTGTTTAATAAAAAACTTGGTGGGCGCTAGAGGATTCGAACCTCTGACCCGCTGATTAAGAGTCAGCTGCTCTACCAACTGAGCTAAGCGCCCCACGTACGTGGAATAGCAGAAAGCAATACCACTTGTCGACAAAAAACGATCATTTTTTTACGTTTTTTCCATCCTTTATAAAATGCCCAAGATATAAAGAGAAAAAAGCGACTATTCCATCACTTGTGTTGGAAAACCGCTGGATTGCAAGGCATCTATAATCTCGTTTGCATGGGATCGACTCTGGGTTTCCACAACGGCATCCACCTCCGCCATTTTAAGTGTAATATGGTTAAAAAGGCGCTGGTGGCTCACTTCAAAAATGATTCCGCCCGCTTGGCCTATAATGTTGGATATTTGGCCTAAAACACCGGGTGCATCATTGATATCTATTTTAAAGCGTACCAGCTTTCCTTGGCGCACAAGGCCACGAAGGAGAAGAGAAGATACAATCCGTGCATCAATATTTCCGCCACAGACAATCACGCCAGTTTTTCGCCCTGCAAAGCGAGCGGGATAAGCCATAAGCGCTGCCACACCCGCCGCGCCTGCTCCTTCAACGGTGAGTTTCCCATCAGTGAGCAAGCTGCCTAAGGCTGTCTCAATGGCTTCCTCGGTGACAACAAGGATGTCTGATAAATGGTCCTTTAAAATTTGGCGTGTTAAAATTCCAGGGGACTTGACGGCAATTCCCTCAGCAAGAGGGGCAGAAAAGAGCGTTTCTGGTTCAAATGTGCGGCTTGGAAAGAGAAGTTGAGCCATGGCAGGGCAATAAGCCGACTGAACGCCGATTATCTCTATTTTTGGATTAAGCGCTTTGGCAGCAATGGCCATTCCTGAAGCAAGGCCACCGCCCCCCACAGGAATGACCAAGAGGTCTAAGTCAGGCACGTCAGCAAGCATTTCCAGGGCGACAGTCCCTTGTCCTGCAATGATATCTGGATCATCAAAAGGGTGAATGAGGGTGAGTCCTTCTCGTTCTGCGATTAAAGTGGTAAATTCTCCTGCTTCGTTGAGATTTTCTCCCTCCAAAATAAGCGTACACCCAAACTTCTTTGTTCCTTCAATTTTGGCAAAAGGTGTGTTCTTGGGCATAACAATAGTTGCAGAAATTCCCAAGGCTTGGGCATGAAAAGCAACGCCTTGTGCGTGGTTACCCGCAGACATGGCGATAACGCCCTTCTGTTTTTGCTCATTCGTAAGGTGCATGAGTTTAACGTAGGCGCCACGCGCTTTAAAAGAAGAGAGAATTTGGAGATTTTCCAGCTTTAAGAAAACTTGTCCTTTAACATGTTCACAGAGCCAGGGCGCCAGAACGGTGGGAGTATGCAAGACCACATTTTTTAAGGTCGCAGCGGCTTCCTGGACATGCTTTAAGGTAATGTCTAACGTCATGGGCCTTAAAGGGACTTTAATAAGGTATCAGCACTGCTTATATCGCAGGCTCCGGCACTTGGCTCTATGTTAAGGACGGCAACGACTCCGTCTTTAACAAGCATGCTATAGCGTAAAGAACGTAACCCAAGGCCAGCTCCTGATCCATCGAGGGTAAGGCCAACAGCCTTTGTAAAATCAGCATTCCAATCAGCTAAGATGAGAATATCGGAATGTGAATTTGTAGCTTTTGCCCAAGCGTCCATGACGAAAGGGTCATTGACGGCAAGACACGCAACCTCAACGCCTTTGGCCTTAAAGGTATCCATATGTTTGTTAAATCCTGGCATATGAATATTTGTACAGGTGGGCGTAAATGCGCCAGGAATTGCAAAAAGAGCGACAGTTTTTCCCTTAAAAAGAGAATCTGTTTGAATATCTTTGGTTTCCGAAGGTGTTACTTGCTTGAGTGTTGTTTGAGGGAGAGAATCGCCTACTTGTATGGCCATGGGATGTATTCCTTATTTGAACATTATTTTCTGCTATCTTCAGCATATCCTTCTTTGTTCACAGAGAAAAGAGGTACGTTAATTCTCTCGAAAGGAATTTTGGATAAACTAAAGGTAATGTAATGACAAGGAAGACTCGGCATCGTGACAACAGAACAAGACATATCTTCTTTACAAGACAATTATAATCTAACAGGCAAAATATTGATTGCTATGCCTTTTTTGTCAGATCCTCGTTTTTCACAAACGGTTATTTATGTCTGTGGGCATGATTCTCAAGGGGCAATGGGGCTAATTGTTAATAAAGGACTTCCCACAGTTACTTTTAAAGATTTGTTAACGCAAATGGATGTGACATTCTCAGAATCCTCCGAACAAATTCCAGTTCAATATGGAGGCCCTGTGGAAGTGGGGCGCGGCTTCGTTTTACATTCCAACGATTATATGAGTGAATCAACTGTTTTAATCGAGAATGGGTTCGCCATGACAGCCACATTAGACATCTTACGAGCTATGGCGCTTAATCAAGGCCCTCGAGACACATTACTTGCCTTAGGGTATGTTGGATGGAGTGCAGGTCAGTTGGAGAATGAAATTCAACAAAACGGCTGGCTCCCTATTGAAGCTAATGAAGAGCTTGTCTTTGGACAAGATTTAGAAAATAAATGGCGTCAAGCTCTTGCAACACTTGGTATCGATCCCGCTGGACTCTCCTTCGAAATAGGACATGCTTGAAGGTCCTTCTTGACTTGGTCTTTATCTCATGATTTTAGTAAGCTCATGAGATTAAAAACACCAAGGAGTGACTATGCATTTTAAATTAGATCCGCAGCTTGATTCATCAAGCATCCTGGTTCAGGACCTTCCATTATGTCAATTACGTCTTAAAAATGACGCACGTTTTCCATGGGTTGTTTTAATTCCCCGCAGACCAGACATTGTTGAAGTATTTGATCTTGAAGCGGAAGATCAACAAGCATTATGGATGGAAATAATGCGGGTGGGTCACCATATGCACCAAACATTTAAAGCACATAAAATGAATATAGAAATTTTAGGGAATAAAGTTCGGCAACTTCATATTCACATTATTGCGCGCTTTACAACGGATTCGGCTTGGCCTCATTCAGTTTTAAATCATGGAGTAAGTGAGGCCTATGATCCTCACCAAGCACAAGAGAACATTCAAAAAATCAAATTATAAGACTGCATCATGGAAACAATCTAAGTTAAAAGAAAAAATCTATTTTTTTCTTTTGGGGGTACTTGGTAAATTATCGAAAGAAGCGCGTATCAAAGATTTCGTATATTCATTTTTGGGCTTTGTGAAAATCTTTTCTGTTAATCCTTCCTCTATAATATGTCCCTCTTTCATAACCATAATGCGATGGCTCATAGCACGAACCACTTTTAAATCATGGCTTATGAAAATATATGCAAGATGATAACGTGCCTGTAAATCGCGTAGAAGTGTAATCACCTCTGCTTGAATAGATCGGTCAAGAGCAGATGTTGGCTCATCAAGAATAAGCAACTTTGGTTTTAGGATTAAAGCGCGCGCAATGGCAATACGTTGTCGCTGACCACCTGAAAACTCGTGAGGATACCTGTGTCTTGCGGCTGTTGGCAAACCAACTTCTTTTAAGATCGTTTGAACCATATGATCTCTGGTCTTTGCATCAAGATGTTTTTGATGGATTTCTAGGCCTTCAGCTATAATTTGATTAATGGATAATCGAGGATTAAGAGAGCTGAAAGGGTCTTGAAATATAATTTGCATTTGAGGACGTAAAATACGAAGGGTACTGCGTGATAATTCTTGAAGATTATTACAACAAAACTGAATATATCCCTTGCTCTCAACTAATTTTAAAATGGCATATGCTAACGTACTTTTACCTGAGCCGCTTTCTCCAACGATTCCTAAGGTTTCTCCCGCTGCTAGAGAAAATGAAATTCCATCTACTGCATGAACATCTAATGAACCACGACTTACCCAAGATTTTTTTTGCCCTTTAAACGTAACGTTCAAATCTTTCGTTTCTAAAAGTGTAGCTCTGGGGCTTACGGGCGGGGAGGGATGCCCGCTAGGTTCTGATGCAATTAAATGTTTGGTATAAGGATGTCGGGGTTGGCTTAAAACTTTTTGTGTTAAACCCTTCTCAACAATTTTCCCTTCCTGGAGTACAACAATTTTTTGCGCCATTTTTCTAACCATCCCTAAGTCATGGCTAATCAAAAGTAAGGCCATTTTAAATTGCTTTTGGAGGCTACTGATCAGTTCAATAATACTTGCTTGGATAGTAACATCCAATGCAGTGGTCGGCTCGTCAGCAATTAATAATTGTGGTTCACATGCTAAAGCCATGGCAATCATAACGCGTTGGCGTTGGCCCCCTGATAACTGATGAGGATATGCTTGAAGACGATTCACGCCATCTGGAAACCCGACCAAATGAAGAAGGTCAATGACGCGTTCTTTGGCTTGACTCTTTGTCATATTTTTATGAATTAAAAGAGGTTCTGCAATTTGTTGTTCAATAGTGTGCAATGGGTTTAATGCTGTCATTGGTTCTTGAAATATCATTCCGATATCATGTCCACGAACAGCTCGCAATGAAGATTCAGAGGCGTTTAAGAGCTCTTGCCCATGAAAAAGCACTGAGCCTGTTGGATGAAAAGCCATGGGATATGGCAACAAACCAAGAATGGAGAGAGCAGTCACCGATTTACCAGATCCGCTTTCTCCAACAAGTGCTAAAGTTTCTCCTTGATCAAGTTGAAAGGAGACATCTTTTACAGCTTCCATGGTGGGCTGATGATGGTTCTTGAAATGGACCGATAAATTTTCTATGCGCAATAATGTCATCGGAACGTTACCTTACGTGGATCAAAAGCATCGCGAATAGCTTCACCGATAAAAATAAGCAAGCTTAATAGGAATGCAAGTGAGAAGAAACCTGTTAATCCAAGCCAGGGAGATTGAACATGATTTTTGCCTTGCGTTAATAATTCTCCCAGAGACGCTGAACCTGGAGGCAATCCAAATCCTAGAAAATCTAGAGTTGTTAAGGTGGTAATGGAGCCATTTAAAATAAAGGGGAGGTAAGTAATGGTTGCTACCATTGCGTTGGGAAGCATATGGCGGAGCATAATACGCCATGTTGGTACGCCCAAAGCCTCTGCTGCACGAATATAATCTAAAGAGCGTGTCCGAAAAAATTCAGCACGCACAACGGCAACGAGCATCATCCAACTGAAGAGGAGCATAATACCAAGCAACAGCCAAAAGGAGGGTTCAATAATACTTGATAAAATAATCAACAGATACAAAATTGGTAACCCGCTCCAAATTTCAATAATACGCTGGAAGATCAAATCTATACGCCCACCAAAATATCCTTGGATCGCTCCAGCTAAGACCCCAATTATTGAAGAGAAAAAGGTTAATATGAGCCCAAAGAAAATTGATATACGAAAGCCATAAATAAGGCGCGCGAGAACATCTCTTCCTTGATCATCTGTACCCAGCCAATTATCTGAAGAGGGTGGTGAGGGTGCAGGTACATTTAAATTAAAGTTGACAGTATTTATAGAGTAAGGAATGGGAGGAAATATCATCCAACCCTTTTTTTCTATAAGATTTTTAACATAAGTGTCCCGATAGTTTGTTACTGTTTGAAATTTTCCACCCCAATGTGTTTCGGGATAATTACGAAATATTGGCGTGTACCATTTTCCCTCAAAAGAAACCAGCAATGGTTTATCATTGGCAATAAATTCAGCAAATAAAATAATGAAAAATAAAATTCCAAAAATGCGCAAGGACCAATAACCGCGTCGATTGGCTTTAAATTGAGCAATACGGCGCTGAGTAAGAGGAGAAAATTTCATGCGCGACTCGCAGCTAAATCAATACGCCTGTCAACCAACATATATGTAAGATCTCCCAGTAGGTGAAAAATCATGCCAACAAGAGTAAACATATATAAAGTTCCAAACATAATTGGGTAGTCTCTATTCACGGCAGATTCAAAGCCAAGGAGGCCCATTCCATCAAGTGAGAATAAAACTTCAATAACAAGATTTGAGGTAAATAATATTCCAACAAAAGCAGTTGGAAAACCCGCAATGACTATTAGCATGGCATTGCGGAAAATATGACCATAAAGGACACGACGTTCGCTCAAGCCTTTTGCACGTGCTGTGATGGTGTATTGTTTATTAATTTCTTCTAAAAAAGAATTTTTTGTAAGAAGGGTGAGTTTTGCAAATCCTCCTATTACCATGGAGATGACAGGTAATGTGAGGTGCCAAAAATAATCTCCTATTTTGTTGAATGTACTTAATTCAGCCCAATTATCTGATATCAGACCCCGCAAGGGAAAAATGCTCCAGAAGCTTCCACCTGCAAAAAGAAGGATAAGGAACAATGCGAAGAGGAAAGAGGGGACAGCATAGCCAATGACTATTAAACCACTTGTCCAAATATCGAATGTAGATCCATCGCGTACAGCTTTCCAGATTCCTAACGGAATTGAAATAAGATAAACAAGTAAAGTTGTCCATAAGCCGAGGGAAAGAGAGACAAGAAATTTTTCTCCCACAAGCGAAATAACGCTTCTGTCTCTAAAATAACTTCTTCCAAAATCAAATGTTAAATAATTTTTTATCATGTGGATAAAACGTAAATGGGCAGGTTTATCAAATCCAAATTGAACCTCTAGTTCTTTGATGAAAGCAGGATCGATGCCTTGTGCTCCCCTGTAGCTGCTTTCAGTTCCGCTCACGATCGAAGACTGTGTCTGAACTTCAGATTGACTTCCCCCCAAGCGGGTATCGACATCCGTGGCTTGCCCTCGAATTTTAGCTAAGATTTGCTCAACAGGGCCACCGGGTGCCGCTTGTACAATAATAAAATTAACCAGCATAATTCCCAGCAAAGTGGGAATAATAAGTAACAGGCGATGAATAATATATTTTAACATGAGTGATGTGTGATCAACTTCCCTAAACTTTAGAAAAATAAATACCTGATTCCAATGGAAATCATTGGGGTAGTACGTAAGAGTTTATGGCTATTAATTAATTTTTCAGTGTGAATTTTTGCGCCTGTGACAAGAAGGGCGCTACTTTGACCTGGGCCAGATAAATTAACAACAGAGCGCGCTCTTCCTTGGAACCAAAATCCAGCATCTGCACTTAAGCTGAGACCTGTACTACCAAGAGAATCTGTATCAAAGCCAATTCCTAAATAGGGGGCAATAGGGCGGTATTTATACCGTGCGGATATTGTACCAAAGACATTTGCGGGTTGGCCCAAAAGGGTACCTGTTGGCATATGATCAAGACGGATTTTATCTCCATTATAAGCGATCCCACCTGTAAGTCTTAGAGCATTTTTCCAAGGATACCAGTCTGCCATAAGGCCAATTTTCATGGGTTTAAATTTAATACGTTGGTAATTTTGACCATCAACGTTTAAGGTACGAAAATAGTCGCGAAGTCCTGCTCCTAGGAGGCGCAACTTAAAAGTATTATTAAATTGATAGCCTATTTCTCCTATAGCTGAAGGAACATAAGCAGCCCTTATTCCCACAAACCATCCTTTACGTTGAGAAGGTGTTTCAAGAAATTGGGAATTTTGGGGGGAGGGAGAATTGTTCTCTTTTGATTTAACTTCTTTAGGATGTAGTGAAGAAGAAACTTTAGAAGAGGATGTGTCGTGAGAGAGAGTTCCTGACATACAAACAACACCAATCCATAGTGCACCAAGAGTATTGTTGAGTATGTTTTTCGCGATCATCTCATCTCCTTTTAACTTCAAGAATCAATATTTTCCCTCAGGCCAATCTTCATGACAGCGGATTACTAAAAATGACAGTACTCGAGAAGATTGTCCTATGCAAGAGTCATCTCATTCTAAAACACTACCTTTTGCAGGATTAACTGGATTATAATTAAATAAGAAAGTTGACGCTTTCTCCTCCATTTTACACCCTTAAAGTTAATCAAGATATTTTGTTGCAATGACGATCCATTTTTCTCTGGGGATGCCAAGCAGTTCCATAAGCCCTACGGGTTTATCTTCAGAATCATATTTGAGATGCAAGAGCGATTTGATGTGATGATCAAGCGTATCGCCTTGTTCGTGTAAAACTTTTTCAATTTCTAACCAGAATGAAACCCCTTTAGTATAAAAGGCACCATAATTTAAACGATTGCCTTGATTTACTTGATGATTGATAGCAATTAATCCTTCTATAAATTTTTCTCCCCTCTTTTGAAATTCATCTATTAATTGAGAGGCTTCAGAATCTCCACTGAGGGCAACTTTAACGGCACGAGAGCCATAATAACTTGCAAGACTTTCTTCCGCCCAAGTTGGTCGTGTTGAATGAGCACTTCCGCTCAACTGATGGAATGCTTCGTGAAATGGCACATAGAGTAATAGAGCGTTATCAAGAGGGCGCATTTTGTCGGTTGGATAATTTACAAGTAAAACACCATAGCCTGCTGCTCCGGCGATGGCCATCCTTTTAGCGCCACACCAACCCAGTGTAAAATTCTCTTCCTTTTCATTTTCACAAACAAGAGAAGTAAGCCACTTGAGTCCCTTCATGCATGTACTCATATCAGGTAAAAATTGATCCATCCCTTTTCTGTCCACAAGGTAGGAAAGGGTAAGAAAATCTGTTGAGAGGCTTTTTATTTCAATACCATTAATTAAAATGAACAAGGGTCGTTCTGAATTAGAATGCAATGAGAGAGTCTTTTCAGGAGTGGGAGGGGGATACATTGTTCTTACTCCATCCATCACAATTTTAAGAGTTGGCGGTTTTAACATACCTTCCAAACGTGGAATGGAAGATAATTCAGATATAAGCACAAAGTCTTCACATCTTACACTTTGTTGCTGACTAGCATCGATCTCTGATACTTCTAACAGAGGTATCTCCCACCGCAGCTTAAGAGTATGGGCAGGTATTAACCAAGTTCCTGATTCTTCATTAAGGGGGAAACCATCCGTAGTTACATTTTCAATTTGTGGTCTAATACCTAAAGAGGTACCTCGTAAAATCAGACGCGTTTCAGAATTGATTTCTTTATGGAGACTCACATTTACTATGAGGCGATTGCGATCGCCTGCTCAATGGAATAAAGAATTCCTTCATCCGTTGCATTTAAGGGCAGTATGCCAAAACAGAAAAGGTAAAAAATTATGAATAGATTTTTCATGAGTGAATAATCCCAATTAGAGACAAACATTTTTATTTCTGGGGTGCTCAGGACCTTACCACATCAATAATATGATCTGCAATATCAAGGACATGGTCTTTTATTGTAATTTCATGAATATGATCATGACCCCCTCGAAGTTTGCTCCACTCTTTGTATGAAAAGCGCAATAAAGGAGTAAATATATTAATCCCACGTCTTGCTGGTTTGCGAAGAGTTGAGCCAGAATTAATTGGGCATAATTCAATACGCTTAGAGTGGACTTCGGCAAGGCTTAGTGTATTAATTATAATGATTTCTCGTGCACGTGTGCGGTTAAGTCGTGCATTCAATATGCTTTTTAAACTCTTTTCTGTTGGCCAAAAAAAGACGCGGGCATTTAAAAGACGAAGCCACTCATGTGGCTTTAAATTATCATCTAAACATTTTTGCAACGCTTTCTCACTCAATGGCACATTATCATTGAGGAAAACGCGGCCGTATTTTGTATTTTCCAAAGGAACGGAAATCGGACGCGGCTTTTCTTCTAAAGTAGCTCGTTGTTCACCCTTAATTCCAAATAAATCAAGAAGGAAAGAAGTAGATAGCAAGCCATGGCGTTTAATATTTTCAGTTGCACCAGGTTCTGTTACATGAAAGAGGCGAGGGTGACGGAAAGCTAATTCTTCCGCGGTCATTTAAAGGAGAGCCTTTTGAGCATCTTTTTGTCCCCAAGTATAAACTGGGATGCCAAGGAGGAAACCAATACCTACATAAATAAGTGTCTGCTTATCAGCACCATAAATGGCAAATAAGGAATATAAAATACCGCCCAAAATAGCTATGTGAAGTCCTAGAGTCAGCTTGGCATATTTATTCTTTGATGAATTGTTAAATAATTTATAGGTAGATAATGCAGAAAATAGATAAGCAAAGATTGTCATGACCGACCCTACTTCCACAACCATTTTAACCTGCTCAGCCATTGTCTTATTAAGAGTTAAAAACATAAGAATAGAAGCCGCAATTGAAGAGACAATAAGTCCAAAGACAGGTGTTCCATCGCGAGATTCTTTAGCGAAAATTTTAGGAAATAAACCTTCTTGAGCCATTGAATGGGGAACTTGTCCTTGCATGAGGACCCATCCATTGAGACCGCCATAAATTGAAATGAGAATACAAAGTCCAATGAGTGGTCCCACCCAAGAGCCAAAAATGAGGATGGCAGCATCTACAAAGGGGGCATGTGATGTTGCAAGGACATTTGCAGGAATAAGTCCGAAAAGCACAATCGTTGTAGAAAGATAAACAAGAGCCACGAGGGCTGTTCCAAAGAGTGTTGCGCGCGAAATAGTACGTCCCGGATCTTGAACTCTATCTGCAGGGACAGTTGCAGATTCTAAGCCGATGAAAGCCCAGAGGGTTAAGGCAAAGGCAGAACTTATTCCTTGAAAAGGGCTTACATCTGGTTTGTGAGTTGGAAAATAGAGACTACTATCAATAAAAAATAATCCAACAAGGGGTACAATAATAAGGGGGGAAAGTTTGAGAAATGTTGTAATTACTTGAACGCGTCCCCCTACCCTCAGACCAATGCAATTTACCACTGTAGCGATCCATAATACCGTTATTGACGCTATAAAATTTATAATTCGATTTTGCGCAAGAACAGGAAAAAATAACGATAAATAACTTACAAAGGCAAAAGAAACAGCGGCATTACTGGTCCATCCCATGATCCAATATCCCCATCCCATTTGAAACCCAATGAAGTTTCCAAAGACATCTCTGCTATGGGTATAAGGACCCCCAGATTTGGGGTAAACAAGGGAGAGGCGTGAAAAAACAAAAGCTAAGCACATGGCTCCAAAAGCCGTTACCAGCCAACCAATGATACTAATTGAACCGATGGCCCCTAAATTGGCTGGTAAGAAAAAAATTCCTGTCCCGATCATATTTCCAATGACTAAGGAGGTCGATGTCCAAAAGCCAAATATGCGATGGTTCGAAACAGATTTCATCATGCCTTCCCTGAAAGGTTCTATAAAAATTCTTGCCGTTTTACCAATAACTACTTTTTTCCCAAGTTCGTTGTAAAGCTTTATCTAAATCGGAAAGGGAAATAGGAATGTTAAGAGCTTTGCACGAAGTGACTTCAGAATGAGGCAGCCCGCAGGGAACAATTCCCTTAAAATAAGAAAGATTGGGATTAACATTAATGGCAATACCATGAAAACTAATCCACTTTCGTAATCGTATTCCCAGTGCCGCGATTTTTTGATCTTTTCCTTGATGATTGACCCAGACACCGACACGGCCTATGCGTCGTTCACCAACAATGCCAAATTCAGAAAGGGTATCAATGACCCATTGTTCTAAATTTGTGACAAAAGTGCGTACATCTCTATTTCGCTTAGTAAGATCAATCATAACATAAGCAATACGCTGTCCAGGCCCATGATAAGTATATTGACCACCACGTCCAGAAATATATAAAGGTAATCCATTCTCGACAAGAAGATCGGATTTTTTTGCACTTGTTCCGGCCGTATAAAGAGAAGGATGTTCTAAGAGCCACACAAGTTCCTCATCTGTGCCTTCAAGAATGCCTTGGACACGTCTCTCCATAAAATCAATAGCCTCTTCATAAGGAATTAATTCGGATGAGACGTGCCATTCTGCCATGTACTTTTACTTTACCCGAAAAGTTTTAAGCTGAGGGTGAGTCCTAAGGTACTCCAAAAAGCCCATTGCGTTGTATCCAAGGAAGTTAATTTACCAACGATATTCATTAGAGCAAGCATAATTAATGCAGGATAGGCAACTTCAAGAATCGTCCCTAAAATACTCATGAGATTTGAAAAACCTAGCAAAGATACAACAAATGAAATGGACATGGTTATCAAAATTGCTTGGGGCCGCGATATACGATCTTTAGCAACGTCATTTTGAAGAAAGTCAGCAAAAAGAGTTGAAAGGATCACCGCTGTTGCTAAGCATCCTACTGCTAATATAATTGCGATAATAGGCCGTGCAAAATATCCTAAGGCGTGACCTCCAATGGCAACCAGAAGTTGTTCAGGCTGTGTGTCCTGTAGGTAGGGTGCATATTTAGCTCCAAGACCAATGAATCCAAGGTAGACTAGGGTCAATAAAAGAGCACCAACTATGCTTGCGCCGATACTCATTTTAATCAATGTTTTATGGTCATCTTGGGCTTTAAGATGATTATGCAAATAATAAACGATGGTGCTTGAAAAGAAGAACGCTGCCATCAAATCCATAGTTTGATATCCCTTTAAAAGAGCATTCGAAAAAACCTCAGAGGAAGAAAGATCACCGTGAATGGCGGGTTCTCCAAACCATAAGCCAAAGAGAATAAGTATAACGATACCGCCAAGCTTGAAGGGAGTTAGAAACAGTCCAATAATATCTACAATTTTATTTTTAGACCAAATACACCCAATGATTGCACAGCAAAACAAAAAGCTAAAAAGTGGGAAAGAAAGTGTTGTAGAGAGGAGGCTAAAACCGCCAAATGCAACAGTTATGCAACGCGGTACAACTCCAAAGGGACCAATAAGCATGAGAATAATTGCAATAAGCAAGAAAGCAGGCCCTTTTCCCAGCTTATTAAAATAGGCACGATAATGCCCATCAAATAAAATCATCCCAATAAGACCTAAAAATGGCACGATGACAGCTGTAATAATAAACCCAGCTATGGCCATGGGATAGTGGTGTAAGGATTCTTTTCCAACCAACAAAGGAAATACAAGATTGCCAGAACCAAAAAACATGGAAAACATGGCAAAACCGGCAATTAAAATAGTTTTATAATGTGTCATCATTCGTCTCAATTTAATATATTTTATATAATATTCATACTGTTAATTCCTAAAGCTCTTTCTTTAAGAAGGGTATAAAAAACGATAAATTTGGGGGAAAAGAGTTATATGGCCTGGGAGGCCACAATAATGACAACTACCATAATAACGATTGAACCAAAACGGCAAAGGCCGTGGCTTTTCTCTAAAACAATCCGATGGTAGGTTTTTTGATTCATACTTTCTTTTACCTGAAGAAAAAATCAACTGTCAATATTTTATCTGTACATTCCTCATACAAATTTCAAGGAAAAATTTATTTCCGGAGGTTTAGGGGGCTTTCAACTAATAAAAAACCTTGTCGAAACAATGATAACTGGGTAATCTCACATCATCTCCCAAGAGGAGGGGTGGCCGAGTGGTCGAAGGCGCACGATTGGAAATCGTGTATACGGCAACGTATCGAGGGTTCGAATCCCTCTCCCTCCGCCATAAATAAAAAGAAGGTAAAGCCCTCTTTTTGTTTATGAATGAGCAGGACTCGAGAACCCTCGATTATTATAAAAATTTGGGTTTGAGCTTGAGCGAAAGAGATAGATTAGCCCTTATTAACGAGGTCAATGTTTTGCGCACGGGCAAAAAATACTTTAATAAAAATTTCAGGGGGAAATTAGGGACGGACGGCGCTGCTGATGAGCTGGTCCCATAAGGAAAGAATATGGTCAGGGTGGTATAGGTTGCGAATTTCTTTGGCTTGTGATCCTAACCGAGATCTTTGATCAAAGTCTTTGATAAGTTCGAGGATAATTTCTTTTAATGCATGACTATCTCCTACTGGAAAGAGCCGTCCATTAACTTTATCTTGGACAATGTCTTTATTTCCTGGACAACGCGATGCAATAACAGGGAGTCCCACAGCCATTGCCTCACAGAGCGCATTGGGAAATCCTTCGTAGTGAGATGGAAAAATGAAAAGGTCGCCTGTCATGAGTGCTTTGTGTATATGAGGTGTTGTGCCCGGTAAATCAACATTTTTTTGCAATTTCAGCTGAGTGATGAGCTCTTCAAGGTTATGGCGCTCTTTTCCTTCGCCATAAATTGTGAGTTTTAAAGATGGATGGGAAATTTGAAGTTGGGAAAAGGCCCTAAGAAGGGTATCAAACCCCTTAAAGGGACATAGACGTCCTACGGATATAATATTTTTAATGGGAGTATTGTCAGTGTTACTCTTAAAAGTGGGTGGGGTTTGAACAGCATTGGGAATAACTCTGATAGTTTTAAAATTTTTAAAAAAAGAAGCTGCAGAAGGTGTTTGCGTAATAACATATGCGGCCTTCAAGTATACTAAGCGCCTGATTTTTTGATATAATTTCGGGAGATGATGATAAGCAGGATGGGTACGCTCTGATACGATAATGGGTATTTTTTTACCTATCAATGCGATAAGAGTGGTAATGTTCATAATATCCACAAAGGAAACAATCACATCCGGGTTTAGGTGCAGGATTGTTTTTCGCACATAAAAAATGCGCCGAACGATATTGATTAGGCGCGTAAAGAAACCAGCTTCAGATGGGCGCTGGTCCAGTTGGATTAAATTAACCTTTAAATCAAGCTCGTAGAAAGATTTTGTTTCTGGTGTAGATAATGTGATGAGCGAAACATCATGACCTTTCGAGACCCAATGATTAGCAAGCTCGGATAAAACCCGCTCTGCTCCTCCAGCATTAAGAGATGAGATGATAAGTGTTAAATGCATGCAGGTTATCCAAGAACGTTGAGCAGTGTATCAAGCCTATGTTTATGGGTATGGTGGGACATTACATAGTCAAAAGTACTACCAGTAGTTTTGTTTACCAACTCACTGTTTTTTAGAGTTTCAATCAATTCCTCAACATTTGAATGATCATTTTTTAATGCGAAATAATGTTCTCCGGCTTTTAAAATATCATTATAACGTCCGGGATACATTATATGGAGAGTTCGGGTTCCAATGGCATCAAAATGTCTTGATGAAATAGCTTTTGAGTATGCTGGGCATTTTTGCTCCTTTGAGAAAAACTTCTTATATATTTCTTCAAAATTAGAGTCTTCATCTAAGTTTCCCACTTCAACAATGTGATTTTTTAATGCATGAGCAATTTTTTTTCTAACAAAAGAAGGAAGGATTTGACGATAAATTTTTCTGGCAATTGTTTCATTGGGTAATACAAATCTTTCTGATGATTTTTTCAAATATTTTTGAATTTGGTTAACAAGGCGATCATCTTTCTCTAAGTAAAAAGAGCCTGCTTCACTAGAGAGGGTTGCTTTACACGAATTAAGAAAAGAAGCCCACTCTGGCCGTGTAAATCTTTTTTGTGATGAATTATCCAGACCCAAATCAACTGATAATTCAAACTTTTTTGCATTTTCATGAAAGAAATGAATAATGGCATTGCGATCATTGTCTCCAAGATAAACACCATAACGTGCTGATCTTGTGCCAATGTCAATGCCTCTGCTTCCGAAATTTTTAATTGGATAAAAGGCTTTAGGATTAAGAGCATGGGGAATTGAAATAATTTTTGAGTCCTTACAATCTGAATAAAGCCATTCCCCAGCTTCCTGAAGAAGTTGTGTGGCAATAACATCTGTTTGCAGTTCTTGCAAAATCTTAATTTTAGGAACCATACCGATCGTAGGCAAATTTATTTCATTCCCTACAAAAGAGACCAGCTTACCTTTTCTATTTTTTAAAGGGGATATAAAGGGTTTTAAATATTCTAGGGTGTCTCCATTCATTGAATGATGAAGCACGATCAGGTCAGTATTTTCAATAAGATGATGGATTTGACTTAAGTCAATACGAGCATCATAAACATTAATACACTCGGATTCATATGAAGAGTGTTCTTTAAATGCATCAACCCAGTCATCAAAATATGAGATTTGGTTTGTATATGACGAATATAGAACGAGTGTTTTTATCATTTACAACACATCTGAAAGTACTTTGAGGATTTTTGGTGCTGACTGACCATCTCCGTAATCATCAATCGTAGAGGGGGTGTTTTGGTAAGTTGGTTGTGTCCATAATCTATTCCATCCATGCTCAATGGTTTCAACCCACTCTGTTTCATTCCTAAGCGTTATACACGGCACACGATGAAAATAGGCTTCTTTCTGAAGACCGCCAGAATCTGTTAAAACGTTTTTTGCTTTTGTCAAAAGAAAATGGGTTTCAAAATAACTTAATGGATCAACAGGGATGAAAGGTTCCATTAACTTATCAGGGAGTGTAACAATCAACTTTTGTGTCCGGGGATGAACAGGGAAGACTACTTTTAATTGATTTTCATTGGCAAATTTTTTTGCAAAATTTAAAATTTCTTGGAGGTCCTTAAGAGATTGAGTTGATTCAGCACGATGTATTGTCATCAAAGCAAATTGAGACGGCAAGTAATTAAATTTTTTATGTAATTCATCGTCTTCTTTTATATGGTTAAGAGCATACAAAGTTGCATCATACATAATATCACCGACAAGATGGACCCCTTTTTCTATCCCTTCCTTCTTCAAATTTTCTACAGAAACTTTTGTGGGACAAAATAAAAGAGTACTAACTTGATCAGCCATGATACGGTTTATCTCTTCTGGCATCTTTTTATTATAAGATCTGAGGCCAGCTTCCACATGGATTGTAGGAATAAGGAGTTTTGAGGCAGCTAAAGCACCTGCTAGAGTTGAATTGGTATCCCCATACACAAGAACTCCGTCAGGTTTTTCCTGAACTATAGTATTTTCTATAGCTTCCAACATACGGCCAGTCATTTGGCCATGAGGTCCACCATGAATATTTAGAGTATACTTTGGGTTGGGAAGTGCAAGTTCTTTGAAAAATATCTCGGACATGTTTTGATCAAAGTGCTGCCCTGTATGAACAAGAACTTCTTCAAAGGCGGAGGAGTCTTTTAGCATTCTAGATAAGGCTGCAGCTTTGATGAATTGAGGTCTCGCGCCGACGACAGTGACAATGCGTTTTATCATAAATATTTTTTTACTTCAGGAATATATTGAATATGCTTGGTAATGTTCGAATGAATCAATTCTTTATTATTTGTAGTCCATTCAATCGTTTTTTGGAGCCCAATGTTTAAAGGAGTGGTAGCTTCAAATCCTAATTGATGTTTTGCCTTCTTTGTTGATCCAAATCGCTTTCCAGATCTATCCCAGGATCGCGCTTCAAAATATTCAAGAGGCGTTTTATTTTCGGTGAGCTTATTAATGTGTTTTGAAAGTTCTTGAATGCTGGTTTCACAGCCTGATGCAAGATTATAAACTTCACCATCCTTTCCTGCTAAAGCACATGCAATAAGTCCTTCGACGATATCATCCACATAAATAAAATCACGCGTTGCTTTTCCTTCATTTTCAAGTGGTAAAGCTTCGCCATGGAGCGCTTTCCAAATAAAAGTAGGAGTAACATTGCGCCAAACGGTTGCGGGCGTTCCACGCCACTTTCCAGCTCCTAAAATTTCTCGGGGTCCATACACATTTTGAAAGCGAGCCTTCACAAAGGGCAACTTATACTTCATCCAATAATAATTGCCATAAAACTCACCAATGATCTTGGATATTTGATATGGACTATCATGATAAAGAGACACTTCTGCTTCTTCATCGGTAGCTGAAACATCTTCATATGTTTTTTTAGCAACTGTGCATCCTGCTGAAGCATATACAAACTTCTGCAAATCAGTAGCGTCCTTAAAATGTTCACAAAGTTTGAGCGTTGTTAGTGTGTTGTTTTCGTGGTCAGCAAGGGGGTTATGAATGCTGGATTGGTTCCCATGATATGTTGCTAAATGAAATACATAATCAAACTGAGTTCCTATCTTTCTTAAGATAGAATCATCAGCAATTGACCCTTGCACAAAAGATATGCTTTCGCTAGAAGGAATATTCTCAACTTCTGAGGAAAGCAAATTATCAACTATCAATATTGTGGACGCACCTTCATCAAGGAGTTGTGAGCATAGATTGCTTCCAACAAATCCAGCTCCTCCAACAACAAGAATTTTTTTGTTTTTTAGGCGCATATCAATCTTTTCATGTTTTGACTTCTTTTAAATGCGTGAAAGTTTCTTCGATACCATATTCTTGATAATATTTTATGGTTTGCTTAACTCCATCTATTAGGGGGACCTTTGCTTTCCAGCCAAATTCATTGCTTGTGCGTGAGGGATCTAACAAAATTGAATAAACGTCGTCAGGTTGGCGTGCTTTAACTTCAACGGCGATATTCATTTCAAGCGCAGATGTTGTTGCATCAAAAAGCTCTTTAATTGAAACATCTGATCCAGTTGAAATGTGATATGTTCCATTTCCTTTACCATCAATTGCGTAAAATATACAATCTACCATGTCATTAATATAAACAAAGTCACGACGCGTATCCATAACGAAGCATTTTTGATTGGTTGTAAGGCGCTTAAAAAATGTAGGTAAGGGGCCACTTATATTTCTTGGACCATAAGCATTTGCGAGCCTGAAAGTAACATAATCTAACCCTGAAAGGTGTACATATTCTTCTGCTGCAGTCTTGCTAATGGAGTAGCTTGATCCACCCGGAAGGATAGGGTGATTTAAGGTAATGGGCTGTTCTAAAGGCTTTAAACCATAGCAGAGCGCTGTTTGGAAATAAATAATTCTCTTTATATTTGCTTTTTGCATGGCTTGGCAAATAATAGCTGTGCCCAGAACATTTGTAAGTGAATCTTCAACCCAGTTATTTGGGTCTTTATATGAGGCGGCAGCATGCACAACAAGATCAGGTTTAAATTCTTGCATTAAGCTGTTCATAAGTTTTTCATTGCAAATTGAATCTTCAACCAACTTTAATTTTGCATGCGGTTTCAAATTATCTCTTCTTCCTGTGGCAAAGTTATCAATCACAAGAACTTCATCTCCACGTGCAAGCAGACGATCTGCTATATGGGAACCAATAAAACCAGCCCCACCCGTAATTAAAATTTTCATTCATTTTCTCCTTATATTAATTAATTTATAAGTGCACAAAATTCATGATGCTTATCATGAAATTCACGATACCATATTTCTAGGCTTAACAAACCCCACACTTTCCTTGAGAATTGGGAAGATTGATCTAAATTTAATATTACTTTTTGAGGGTCATAAAAGCCCCGTGTTTTTGCAACTTGCGTTGAAAATAAATCATGTACAAACTCTTTTAATGGGCCAGAAAACCATTCCTTTAAAGGAACGGGAAAGCCCATTTTATCTCGTCTTTCTAGCACTTTTTCTGGCATCTTGTCTTTAAAAACTTTTTTCAAAAGAGCTTTCATGCGACCATCAGGAAATTTTATATCAGCAGGTATAGTGGCTGCGAACTCCACGAGCGGATGATCCAAAAAAGGAACGCGAGACTCTAAACCATGAGCCATACTCATACGGTCCTCAACATGAAGAAGGGCTGGCAGAAGGCATTTAAAATCAAAATGTGTCATTTTATCGAAATAAGCCTCCTTAGACACATTATCCTTATTATTAAAAATATTCTTAAATCTCTCAAGAAGATCTTCTTTACTAAATTGATTCCAGTCAATTTCATCTTGAATATCAACAGAGCGATCAATAAGCCGAAAATATCTTTCATCAAGAGGCCCGAACAAACCTTCTCGCCAAAATTCCTTTATAAGTGGTTTATATTCCTGCAGTAAAGTTAAGTTGGGAATGATAGATTCAGGCGTTACCACAAAGTTGCCAGTTTTATAAGTCCCTTCAATGGATGCTTTAATGCATTGTTCAAAGTAGGCAATTATGTAACGCGCATACCCTCCAAAAATTTCATCGCCTCCTTGCCCTCCAAGGACAACTTTCACATGTTGAGATGCAAGTTTTGAGACCATATATTGGGGGAAAGAGCCTGGTCCAGCGACAGGAATATCTAAATGATAAATAACTTTCGAAATATTATCAGTAAAATCCTGTGCACTTATGTTTGCAATATATAAATCTTTGCCCATCTTGTTAGCTGCTTCCTGAGCATAAGAACTTTCATTATAAGATGGGTGATTGGTAAAATTACCGTGGAATGACCCATAAAATTCGTTATTTGTCTCAAAAGCCATTATTGATATGAGTGTTGAATCTAAACCACCGCTTAAGTAACTTCCCACAGGAACGTCACTTACTTGATGATATCGAACGGAGTCTTGAAGGAGAGCAAGCAATTTTTCTTCAAAATACTTCGGGCTGTTCTGAAAATCAATTTGGTAAGAAACGTCCCAATATTTACGAAGGGTCACACTGCTATTTTCTAGAATCAACAAGTGACCTGGCATCAATTGATGTATACCTTCAAATAAAGTTTCACTACCCAACGTATATTGGAACGTAAGGTATTCTAAAAGAGCATTATTATTGGTGCTTAGTTTATCAATAAGTGGTACCAATGCTTTCATCTCAGAAGCAAAAGCAAATGCATCTTTTGTTTTAATATAATATAATGGCTTTATCCCAAAGCGGTCTCTTGCGCAAAATAAGCGCCTATTTCTTTCATCCCAAATGGCAAAAGCAAACATTCCTCTTAAATGATGAATGCAGTCAACTCCATATTTTTCATAAAGAGCAAGAATCACCTCAGTATCAGAATTTGACTTAAAGGAAAAATCTCTCAGTTCATTGAGCTTTAAATCCTTATAGTTATAAATCTCACCATTAAAGACAATAAAAGTACCTTCTCGTCCCTGCATGGGTTGATGGGAGGATTCTTCTAATCCAATAATACTCAAACGGTTATGCGCCAGATAAAGATCCTTATGATTTGTATAAGACCCCCTATCATCTGGTCCTCGGTGAGAGAGTAAGTCGGATAACTTCTCTAACTGAGGGGGCAAAGGGGTACCTTGATTAAGAGCTTTATATCCAAAAATAGAACACATTTTCGTTTCTTTTTTTACCTGAGAAAAATAAAATTTTTAAACGTTCAGGACTATAATTAATTTAACTTATCCAAGTCATTAATCAAAGAAAATACCTTATTTTCTTCATGAGCCCAATTGATTTCTTCGTTAAATTTATTTACATTTTTTTTATAAAATGTCCTGTTATCTGACACTTCGTTTAGTGCTTTAAATATAGAATTTATGTCACCAATGTTCGTTTGAACTCCAAATGAAAAGCTATTATGTAATGCGCAAACTTCTTGTAGCTGCTGTGGAAAAATGAGGGGGAGTCCTGCGGCAAGCATTTGAAAAAAACCGTTCGGTAAAGCATATTTATAATTTTCTGTAAGATCAAAATAAAGAAGAATCCCAAGATTAGCTTCTTTAATAAAGGGTACAACTTCGTTGGCTGGTATGGCAGGAAGGAAATGAATACGAGTATCCTCGGTATTAAGCTTTTCATAGCCTTTCCCTAGAAACACCAAATGATAATGCGGCGGAAGTAAACTGAAGGCTTTTATTGTTGAATCTAAAGCCATTCCTACTTTATTATTGCCGACCGCACAGACAATAATATCATCGTTCGTTAGGTTTAAAATAGTACGTATACCCTTTTGTAAATTGGTATCAATTCTTGTATCATGGGTGTTCCGTATGACGGTTGGAGTCTTTGAAAAAGTTTTTCTGTACTTATGTGAAAGGCCATCACTAACTGTTAGAAAAATATCAGCTCTACTAATTAAAGATTTTTCTCGCTTCTTTTGATAAGGTAGGAGCCATTTTCTTACAAGAGATGAATGCCCAGATCCTGGATTTATTTCTTGGTAGAAATCATGAGCATCATAAATTATGAGAGACTCTTTTGGTAATGATAAAGCAAAGTCGAGGTATTCATATGAATGAAAGATATAAACATCTGCTGATGGAATTAAGTGAGGGTTCAATGAGTATTTTTCCTTATAAATCTTTTTGTAGCTTATAAAAGAAATGAAATCATTTACAAAACCTAATCTAATATAGCGCATTCCATGCCAGATTAGTTTTGCAATTTTCCTAACAAAATTATTGGAAGGTCTTTCCTCCACAGTAAGAGAAAGTGTTGGACTTTCATTGGCTTTAAATACTTCTATTCCATATTCACCAAAGTTTTTTTGAGAAGGTATATGTTCAATTACAATTGAGCGATACCCTTTTCTTGCAAAACTAGCAGCTAATTTTAAAGTTCTACTATCTTTTTCAAGGCTGACAGGGGTTAAAGACAATGCAACTTTTTTCATGATGAAAAAAATCTCTTATAAGCTGTGCCCGGTAATGAAAGAACATATCTCACCAAATTTAAAAGCCACATTTTATTTGAATTATTTTTATAATAGGTGAAATCTCTTTTAGGCATGTTAAGAAATTCATTAAATTCTTCCATGCTTACGGAGAGCTTTCGACAAACAAATTCCTTATCTAAGTGTATTTTGTCTTCTTCAAACGGGGGTTTTTCTAATATTTTCAATGCTTTATGACGATCAATTTGACCCGAAAGAACTAAACTTGATAAATGAGCTCGACGTTTATCGAAGCCAAAGCGCGTAGGTAAAAAGTAAGATTGAAAAAATTTGGTAAAGCGCGATTCACAGTGCTTTCCACCATAATCTTCCCATCCAAGCTCTTTATTTAAAAGCATAATAGCGTCAGATTTAATATAGGTGATATAATTTAAGGGGAAGATAATACGCATTTTCTTAACATAGGGGTAGTAAATATAATTTTTAAAAAAGCTAATCAGAGGAAATGTTCTAAGCTTCATTCTTCCAAATTTTTTATGAATATCCTTTATTTGCTCTAAATCCATCGCACTATGACCCCATCCCTTGGGTAAGATGGATTCTGAAGCAAAATTGAAGCCACTTAGGATGTATTGGATATTGTTTTTATTGGCAAAATGGTAAAGAGCAGCAAAAAATGCATGATCTTGGGGGGTATCTTGGTTGGCCACGCCAGCATTGAGAAACGATCGTTGTAGATCTGCCATTTCTTCCCAATCAATTACATGCGTAATAAGGTCAATGTTAAGCTGTGAAACAATTTTTTTGATATTACTTACGGCAATTTCTGAATTCCAGCCAGCATCAACGTGGACAGCAAGAAGGCGCAAGTTTGCATGCTTTGCTGCCCAGTACGCAAGATAGGAACTGTCAGCTCCCCCGCTTAATCCTATGATACAATCATATTTTTTTTGTTTATTTTTATCCTTTATTTCAGAAATGATTCTGTTTAATTTCTCTATGCCCTCATTTCCTTTAAACCAATGCTGTTTCGCATGAAGAGGAAAGGAGGAACAGTGACTACATTTACCATCTTCTGTAAATATTATATGAGGGTCTGAGGTATCCATCACACATTGAGAACATATTTGGTAGGGTCTAGCGTTTGCCATTTTTAATTCTTTCACTTTCCTCAAAGGTAGGGTAAGTTATGAGTACAGCCTTATGTATCCCATGGTAGATAAAAAGGCTGCTTGCAGCTGCTGCTGACACTTTCGTTTTTGAGAAGATTTCTTCTATACACTGTAACGAGTAAGCCCCACCACAGGCAACAACAGGAATGGTGGAGACGGTGGCAATTTCTTTCATTAATCCTATATCATATCCTTTGCGCGTACCTTCACGATCAATGTTATTTACAAAAATTTCTCCTAAACCAAGATGCATAATTTTTTTAATATGTTCTTGTATGTTATCTTTTAATTTTTGGGTTCCATTGCACGTATAAATTTGAGGTTGACGTAAAAAATTTCTTTTGATTTCTATGCAACCAACAACGGCTTGGGATCCGAATAACTTTACAATTTCTTCAACAACACTGGGAGTAGTGTGAAGTAAGGTATTTAAGACAATTTTTTCAAAGCCAATGGAAAATATTTTTTTTGCATCTTCTAATGAAGTTATACCTCCCCCATAGGCCATTGGTGAAAAGCTTTCTCTTGCAATTTCTTTCAAAACATCAAAATTTGGTCCATGTGCTTGATACGCGCCTATATCAAGAATAATAAGTTCATCTGCTTCTTTTTCATTAAATATGCGGATGGTATTTAAAGGATCTCCTATATAAGACGGGTTTCGAAACCTTGTGGTTTTATAAAACCCCTTATTTTTAAGTAATAATACAGGAATAATACGTTTGTTAATCATTCAACTCACAGAAGTTTTTTAAAAATTGAATGCCATGTTTCTGGCTTTTTTCAGGATGAAATTGAACAGCCATAACATTGTCCTTAGCTACTATGGACGGAAACTCGTAACCGTATTTTGAACTTGCCAGAACATGTTGCCTCATTTCTACCTGAAAATGAAAGGAATGCACAAAATAAAATCTATTTTGCTGCTGGCTAATATCGCGGAAGAGGGGGTGGTTATGCTGAGTTATTAATAGTGAACTCCAACCCATGTGTGGAATAGGCAGCCCATAATCTTGCTTAAATCGAACGTTGATAAAAGGGAGTAAGCCGATTCCCTGGGCTGTTCCTTCTTCGCTAGATTTGCCAAGGATTTGTGCGCCTGCGCATATACCTAGAACATGCTTTCCTTTATGAGTATGATTGAGAATTTCTTCAACAAAGCCCTGACTTGCATATTGATGCATACAATTATCAAAGGCCCCGACGCCTGGGAGTATGACTTTTTCTACTTCCTTTACTTCAACAGGTGCTTCAATTATTTTTGACATAATTCCAGCATGATGGAGCATATTTTGTATGGAATAAATATTACCATATCCTGGGTTTATAATGCCTATTTTACTCATCTTAACTCAGTTTAAAATTATAGACGGATAGCCATTCAGCAAGACTGGCCCAACGCCAATTTAACATCCATAAATTCGCTGAATCTTGCGGCATATTTTCCTTTGAATAAAAAGGAATCTTTTGAATGATAGGGTCGTGAGCCCTTTCCTTTATCCAGTGTGCCAAAGGCCCAGTAATCCACTTATCTTGCGGAGGTAAGAACCCAAGTTTATCACTGCGCGTGGTAATCTTAGAGGGAATTAACCCTTCAAGTGCTTTTCTTAAAATATACTTTTGATAACCCTCATGAACCAAAAGATTGCGGGAGAGCTTTATGCTATAATCCACAAGTTTATAATCCAAAAATGGAAACCTTGCTTCGATACCAAATGCCATGCCATTGCGATCAGCTGAATGAAGTTGTTCTTGCAGAACTGTATGTTGAATACCTTCAATAATTTGTTTTTTATAGGGCTCAATAAAGGTAAATCCATCGGGTGCTTTTTTGGAGAATCCTCTCCTATTAATGAGAAATTTGATAGTATCTTTAAAGCAAAGAGATGCTACTTTTGTAAAATTCAAAAAGGTATTGAGATTAATTCTGCGTTCATAATCAGGGTACTTTTTTGCCTCAGTCATAAGACGAGATCGAAATAAAGTTGTATTTCGGAAAAGATTATAGAGCTCTCCGTGAAAAAAAGCCTCCTTTTGATATTGTGGAAAATAATAGGGGTACCCACCTAAAAGTTCATCAGATCCTTGACCGTCAAGCATAACTGTATTCCCTATCTCTTTAGCGGTCTTCATGACTGACCATTCTAGAAACATAGAAATAGACGGAAGAGGCATTTCATGATGCCAATGTATTTTAGAGGCATCCTTAATAAAATCATCAGCTTTTGGAGAGATCATGTGATGGCGATGATTAAACATACGTGCTGCCAAATCAATGTAATTTCCTTCTGATATTGTGGGGTCATCGTCGAATCTAACTGAAATGGTCGAATGAAAATTCGTTGGTTTATGTTTGTTAAGAATACCCACAATTGACGTTGAATCTACGCCCCCAGAAAGGCAAGCGCCGATTTGTACATCACAATCAGCGCGCTTGAGAACACTGTCTTCAAAAATTTCATAAAACTCACTGATAGATGCAGATTTGTTTTCAGAAATCCTGTCAGGAGAAAACTCTGGTATCCAATATTTCCATTCTTTTTCTATCTCTCCATTTTCGTTGATTATGAGAGCAGTAGCTGGTTCCAATTGGTATATGTTATTAAAAGGGGTTTTGTGATTGCGTGTTAGGCTCCAACCTTTTTCTATATAATCCTTTAAACTGTCTTGTGCGATATGTGGGCGAAAGCCTTCGTAACCCATAATAACTTTCATTTCAGATGCAAAAATAATACCTTCATCCGCGGGGAGATGTGCCCAGAAGAGAGGTTTTTCTCCAAAACGATCACGCACCACCAGGAGCTTTTGAAGACGCTGATCCCACAGAACAAAGGCAAACATACCATTGAGCTTGGATAGAAAACCATTTCCCCAGCAGGCGTAAGCATTTATGAGAACTTCTGTATCAGAATTTGTGGAAAATTGTATACCATGGCTTTCGAGATCCTGACGTAATTCCTTATAGTTATAGATTTCACCGTTAAATGAGAGAATATAATTCTGCATGCTGAAAGGCTGATTGGATCTTTCAGATAAATCAATAATTGATAAGCGCGTATGTCCTAAGGTAAGGTTTTTGCCGTTGCTTAAAGGATATGTATTTACCTTTGAGGCATTTGGTCCCCGGTGACTCATAAGCCTCAGCATTTTATCCAGGTTAGATCTATTAATTGGCGAATCGGATATAATTGAATAAATCCCACACACTTTAATGTTTCCTTGTAATATTTATTCCCTAAATGAGGATATCATTATCAATTATGAGCAAATTGATTTCAAATAGAGGGGTTAGAGTTTTTTAATGATAATATTAAAGAATACTATAAAACCTTTTATATGCCAGTTAGTTCTTTGAGATATTTAGCTCCAAAGTTACCAGCTTGATGCCTATTGTAGATAAATAGGTCTAAGATGCTTTTATTGAGCGTAGGCTTCTCTTTTAGGAGCCTTTCGATAGACTTTTTTAAGGTTTTCGGATCTGGTTCAACTATTTGATTGGGAACGATTGTTCTTATGGTTTGTTCCATTGCTTCGCTGTTATACGAATGGAAATTTTGATTAATAATTTTAGCAGGCAAATTTAAAAATATGACGGGTTTTTGATGTAATGCCATAAATTCCATAGATATTCCCGAGTAGTCCGTTATAAGAATGGATGCTTTTTCGAGGAAAGATGTATTCGACACGTCAAGATCTATTATTAATTCAGGATGCTTGAGTTTTAATTCATCAAGATATATTTCCTCCTGCCTTATAGTTAAAGGATGAGGTCTTAAAACGAGCTCCCAAGAGGTACATAAAAGGTTTTCAATTAGGTCTTTATTGAATACATTTTTAAAATTATATTCTCCCCACGATGGTGCTAATAAAATTAAAGGTTTTGAGCTTTTAGGTTTTTCTTTTAATAAGTCCAGTTTTCCATAACCCACTTTAAAACCTTTATAGGACTGCCCCTTTCTCTTTTTGATTTCTCTAAATTCCTCTAAATGATGTGGTCCAGAGGCGAAAATAATATTGAAATCATCGAACGCTGAATCTGGATAGACAGAATGCAAACTTACCAATGAATGAGGCATATAAATAAAGTTTTTGACCTGCTTATTAAAGTGTGTCTTTGAGATGCAGCTTGTAGCTGTAAGAATCGTATCAGTCTTTACAAATTTTAATAGCCAATCATGAGAAACGATTATAAAGTTAATTGCATGCTCTTGATAAAATTTCTTAATTTTTTCATTATTTTGCGTATCTATAATTATAATAAGAATTTTTAAGCCTTGATTTAGACAATAAGCAGCTGTGGTTCTTATCCAAATTTCATCTATAACTCCGTGACTAAAAAATACTACGTCATATTTTAATTTGAATCTTAAGTTAATAATAAACTTTAAGAGGATGATAGCCTTTTTTACTTTTTTAAAAAATAATATGATGTTTTGCTTATTCATCCTGTCCGGAAAATTTATTTGGTTGCTACAACATAAAACATTTGGCGGTCTCTTCTACGGAAACCAAACTTTTCTTGGCCTTTAAAAGCTTTTTTACGCAACTTTAAAATAGCTTTAAACTTATAGTAGGAAGAAATTGCATACCCCAAAAGATCCATATCAAAGTAATTCAGATAAAAATCATATACGTCTTGGTCACCATCGGTTTTAACGATTTGCAACTTGCTTTTTTCTAAAATTCTTACCACCTCTTTAGGTTGACGTAAAAATAAATAGCTAAATTCATCAAATTGCGTGCGTGCAAGAGTGCCAATAGTGGGTTGGACGTTACGGGTCATAATAATAATGCCGTCCTTGTTTAAAATCTTTTGCAAATCTGTTGTAAAAGCATCCAAGTCTTCTATAAACATGGAACATGCGCGCAACATAATAAGGTCAAATTTCATATTAATTTGATTTTTTTTGAGTATACTTGATAAACTATCTCCATTAAAATCATAATGAATTGATCTTATTCCAAGCTCTTTTTGTGCATAATCAACGGCTCGTTGATTAAACTCAGTGAGAACCAAGTTTTTATTTTTCCCTTTGAATTTATTAAGAAAATGACCATTGCCTCCGCTAATATCTAAAATATTCTTCTTAGCATTTTTTTCTAAGAAAGGGGCAATAAATGAAGAAAATCTATTGTTGTAATTATCAAAATCATCAGAGCTAAGCTTTGCGTTTTGTGGGGTTATCATATAATCATAAATATTTTCTTCATTGATTCCAGATTCATTTTTTAAGTAGTGTCTTGGCAAAAAAGAAAATAAATAGAATCTTTTTTGTTCTGAGTGTGCACAACCACATTCATTGCAAGCGTGCCAAAATCTTTTGTAGGTATCAATTATAGTTATGTTGTGATGGTTACAATTAAAACACACTTTACCCATTATAAATTCCTCTATAGTTTTTTAATGATTGACTTTGAAGCTGGCTTTATTTTCCATGTAAAAATTTTCTGATAATTTCCTGTTCTCTGTTGGCTATCTTTGTAGGACAAAACATATTTTTTGCCGTTTGGTAGGCTTTTTCAGCTTTTCTTTCTGCTTCAGTGGGATTGTTTATAATTTCAAAAATTGCGTTCTCAATTTGTTCTTCGTCAGGATAATCTACGATATAAGCCCCATCACTCAAGAGCTCTTGATGCCATTCAATATCAAAACAGACAATGGGCTTTTTCATAAGGGCTGCTTCAACAAGAGTATATCCGCCTAGTGGAATAAGAGCAATTTCAGAATAGTGAATGTAAGACATAAGTTCATGAAATGGTTTATACCCATGAAGTACTACACGATCAGCCACGCCAGATGAGTCTATCATGCATTTTACTTGCTCATACATTGGCCCATACCCAACTAAAATAAAACCCAAGGTTGTATCTTTTTTAAGTGCCTCAAGGGCTCCTTTGATTGCAAATATATTTTTCTTTTCAGAAGAGAACCGATTCCATAAGATAATATTTTTTTCTGTTTTAGGAAATTCAATTTGCCTTTTTGAAAGTATATTAAGTTTATTTTCATCATAATAAGCAGGGGTTATGCGCATGTTCCGTACCTTACTTGGGTGAGCGCCATTATGAATTGCAAAATCACCGCAGTATTTATTATAAGCGAGGACCAAAGATGCTTGTCTGAAAAAAAATGCAAAAATAATCTTATCTATGTTACGCCTCAAGAGTTTTTTTAAGGGTTCTTTTTCTAGACAATCTTCGTATGAAGCAAGGTCATATGATCCCATTACTTGAGCGACTAAATCTATCCCATAAAAATAGGAAAGGAAGGGGGCCATAAACATATTTGCTCCCGGAGCATTGCTATAAATTATACGGGGTTGAATACGGGAGATGATGCTGGATATAAATATGAATGATTTTAAGAACATATACAGAGATTGTAACCGACGAAAAAATGAAACATTTTTCCAAATGGGTTGAGCAATCGCAATGACTTTTGTAGTTAGTTGGTAAATTTCTTTTTTTTCGGCTTCACTGTAGAATATATAAGTAGAAGAAAAATATGGCAATTTCAACTGTTTTTGAAAAGCCTCGTGCCACATATTATAATAATCAATATTTTGAAACCCTGGGTACTTTATAGGTTTTCCGGAGGCCAAGAATAAGATTTTGTTGTTTTGAGTCTCGTTTTGTGAATAATTATCTTGCGTTTTAGTTTTGTAAAAATGGGAAATAATATAAATAACTACCAAAGAAAATGGGAGTAGAATCAAATACACAAAACGATCTATTAGAGTTATAATAATTTTTATTGCAGATTTCATGTGTTTATATATTCTCTTTGATATTAGCATTACATTTTACGTGGGGGGTTCTCTTATGCTAAGCCTCTCGAGCTTCAGGCAAAGATATACTTTTATAATACTCTGCTGTGAGAGGAATTCCTTCTTCCAAATCAACCTTTGCTTCGAACCCAAGTATTTCTTTGGCTTTTGAAACATCTGGTATTCTAAGCTCCACATCAGCAATTTTTTTGTTGGAGAATTCAATAGGTGATTTTGAGCCTAAAATTCTACAAACTGAACTTGCCAAACCATAAATTGTTGTTACTGCTCTCACATTTCCAATATTGAATGCTTCGCCTATAGCTTGAGGATTTATCATGCACTTTATGAGGCCGTCGATCATATCATCTACATAGCACCAGGTACGAATTTGGGTTCCATCACTATGAATAGATATTGTTTGGTTTCGTAAGGCTCTTTGAATAAAAATTGAGAGAGCTCCTTCTCCAACCTGTCCAGGGCCATACACATTAAAAGGACGAACAATCGTGCATGGTATTTTAAATTCTTTATGGTAAGCAAGGCCAAAGTGCTCGTCAGCCAATTTTGAAACGGCATAAGTCCACCGCGCTTCTCCCACTGGTCCTATAATCGCACTGTGAGATTCAGAACTTTGAAAAGCTTGCTGGCCGAAAATCTCACTCGTTGAGAAGAGAACTACCCGCTCCACGTCTAAATTTAATTTTTTAATGAGTTCTAATAAATACGCGGTACCTAAAATGTTTATTCTAAGTGTAGAAGTCGGGCTTGCAATAACTGTGTTTATTCCTGCTATGGCGGCACAATGAACAATGTGCGTTGGCTTAAAATTTGATAGTGCGTCTTCTAAATTTTTTTCATCTAAAATATCCCCTTGAAAAATATAGATATTTTTATGATCTGCTAAGTTGCGAAATTGCAAAGCGTTCCTTGAAAAGCTATCATAGATTAATATCTTATTCTCATCGCATAGTATTTTTGCAAGCAGGCTACCAATAAATCCTGCGCCACCTGTAATAAATATTCTTTTATTTTTTAACATCACGTCTCCCGATTAAGTTTGCGGGGATGCCTGCTATGATGGAATACTCAGCAAAGCTTGAGTCTTCCAAAAGAACGCTGTTTGCTCCCACAATTGAATGGCTTCCGACAATGGAACCAAGAAGTATTTTTGCATCAAATCCTACCCACACATTACTTCCAATATTGATAGACTTATTCCTGATACCTTGAAGATATACTGGGGTGGTTAAATCATCTGCTATGTGTGTTGTTGTGCATATCTTGGTCCCGGCGGCAATTAAGGTATGATCGCCAATGTGCAGCCCTCCAGCCCCAGTTAAAATAGATCCTCTACCAATGTAAACATGCGCTCCAATTTCAATTTCACTTGGGTATTTGAAATGAACATTTGAGCAAATACGCGTCCCTTCTTTAAGCCCCCTAAAAAATGGTCTGTAAATAATAGGCCTTATTCTATCGAAGAGGGCAAATTCTAAATGTGTAAAGATTGCTTGAATAAAATAAAAAATCTTGTCGCTAAGTTTCATTAAAAAGATCCTGAAATGTTCCGGATTTCGTCCATTGAAAAGCATAGGGGATAGAAGTGCTATTAGATGATTTTTTTTCTACCTTCTCAAATACAGGCTTTTTATTAATGTATTTGGAAAGCTCCACCGATAAGTCATAAATAGAAACTTTGTAGGCGGAGGAAATATTATGGAGAACCTGCTCGTTTTTCTTATCAATAAAGTCTTGCACGATGATACTTGAGAGATCATCAATGTGCGTTAAAGAAAGGAAGGGACCTCCATCATCATTTATTTGTATGGGCATATAATTTTTTATTTTCTCTATCAAGCTTGGGACGAGCCTGGGGGACTTTTGATGAGGGCCATAGGGAAAATACAATCGTAAAATATTGAGGTGAGATTTCCAATATTTCATAAATAATTGCTCAGCCTCAAGTTTTGATTTTCCATAATTTGTTTGCGGCTTACATAAGAGGCCTGGATGAGTATCTTCCTCATAATGCCCATAGACGGCACCTGAAGAGAGCATGATAATTTTTTTCACCTTTTTTTCTTCAAGAAATGTACATAAATTTTTTATAGGTTTTACATTTATTTCTTGCAAACGATTAATATCATTTGAAATCTCACCAACTGCCAAAAGAACTTGCTCGGTATCATCTGGAAGTGATGCCCAAGTTTCTGGTTCGCATACATTAAAGGTCTTTGAATCAAGGCAATAATGGGGCAATTGATGACTTATGAGTCTTTCTTCAACCGCTTTACCGACGAAGCCTTTACCGATAACTGTTACATACATGCTTAAATAGATTTGTTATATGTGTTGGGTCCTGAACATACCCGCTCATGGGCAAACTTAAGACTTTATGAGCAAGGGATTCACAGATTGGAAGAGAACCACCCGTTGCGGTTGGATAATGTTTATAAGCAGTTTGAAGATGGAGGGGTTTTACGTAATATACCATTGTTGGAAGGCCAGCATCCTTTAAGTCAGACATGAGGCGGCCACGATCAAGGGAGCTTGGTATGCATACAGTATATTGAGCCCACGCTGAAGTTGTTTCTTCCATTATATAAGGAATTTGAACTAGGTCTTTCAAAGCTTCATTATAAGCTTCAGCGGTTTTTTGACGTGCACTTAATTCTAAGGGAAATACTTTAAGCTTTTCCAATAAGATTGCTGCTTGAAGCGTATCAAGTCGTCCGTTCATTCCAATACGTACATTGTCGTATTTATCTGTTCCCTGACCATGGACACGTAAAGATTTAAAGATTGAGGCGAGTTCATCATCATTCGTAAAAAGAGCCCCTCCATCGCCATAACACCCAAGGGGTTTAGCAGGGAAGAAACTGGTTGTGGCCATGTCGCCGATATTGCCAACCTTACGGCCCTTATAGCTGGCGCCAAAACTTTGTGCTCCATCTGCCAGTATCCAAAGCTGATTTGTTTCAGCAATAGCTTGAAGAGCATCATAATCAGCTGGCTGTCCGAATAAATCGACGGGGATGATACCAACAGGCTTTAATCCAAGTTTTTGAGCACTCTGAATGCCTTGCTCTAAGCTTTTAGGGTCGATATTATAGGTGTCTGCTAGAGAATCAATAAAGACAGGCGTTGCTCCCACCCAAGCAACGACTTCTGCCGTTGCTGCAAAGGTGAAAGACGGGACAAAAACTGCGTCACCTGGACCAACATTTTTGGCCATCAGACCCAGTCCTAAAGCGTCAGTACCGTTGGCACATGAAATCACATGTTTTGCGTTACAAAATGCACTTAGTTCTTTTTCCAGCTCGTAAACTTCAGGTCCCATGATGAAGTTACCATGGTTGAAAACACGGTTAATGGCAGCATCAATATGTGAACGAATTTCTTCCAGTTGAGTTTTAAGGTCAATGAAAGGTATCTGTTTTGCGGGAGTTTCAGGCTGTTTTAAGGCTTGTGTCATTTTCTTTAATCTCATGTAAGTATTCATTAACAAGGTGATAGCGTGTTCCCTCACGAGGGCATATCAGGTCATCTTTAAGTTTCTCACCTGCATGACTGACCCATCCAATTTGTCTTGCAGGATTCCCAACCATGATCGCATGGGGTTTTACATCCTTTGTGATCACAGCACCAGCTCCAATCAAACTATAAGCTCCCAAGCGATTACCACAAATAATAGTGGCATTTGCGCCAATAGTTACGCCTTTTTCTACATATGTTGGACGGAATTCGTCTTTACGTTCAACTTCAGCGCGTGGGTTATGAACATTAGTAAACACACAAGAAGGCCCACAAAAAACACCATCTTCCAAAGTGACCCCTTTATAAAGACTCACATTATTTTGGATCTTGCAGCGGTTGCCAATAATGACGTCTGGACCAATCATAACATTTTGGCCAATAACACACTCTTCACCAATTTTTGTCCCCTTAAGAATGTGGGAGAAATGCCAAATCTTCGTACCCTGCCCAATTTCACATCCGGGGTCAACCAGGGCAGTTTCATGGCTAAAGTAAGGAAGTGTTTCCATATTTAAGGTTATATTTTCTTGGCTTGAAAGAGATCTTTGGGCTGCATCTAAAACTTGCAAAACGCGAAGTCCTTCAGGCCCGTCTGTTCTCGGTTTTTGATGATGAATTATACAATCAAGAAAATGCTGACATTCTATCTTGAGAGGTTCGGCAACTTCGATAGGAATGTGAATAACGTCAGCTTTTTCAGGTTGGGGTAGACCGTCAATCCATGTGACCTGGTGTGGAAAAATTTTGAGTTTTTCTCCCCATGATAAGCCGTCATCAAAAACAGCCATGCCGCGGTCGCCAACAACTACCAATTTTTGTTCTTTATAAGGGTGTAGCCAAGAGACAAAAATATGGGCCTGAATGCCATTTTTAAATAATAAATGGGTCGAAGTCACATCATGAATTCGAGGATTAAGATGGCATGTACCTGTTGCATACACAGCTTCCGGTAAGTTATCTGCTAAAGATAAAATCATAGAAATATCATGAGGAGCAAAACTCCAAAGAATATTTTCCTCGTTACGAAATTTTCCTAAGTTTAGACGGTTTGAATAAATATATAGAAGACGTCCAAGATTCCCTTTGGCAATGAGTTGCTTTAATTCCAAAAAAGCAGGATGGTACTGGAGTAAATGCCCAACCATGAGGGTTTTATCCATTTGAGCAGATAAGGTGCAAAGCTTTTTAGCCTCTTCAATTTTGAGGGATAAAGGTTTTTCAACAAAAACATGTTTGCCAGAAGTGAGAGCTTTGTGAGAGAGTTCGTAATGTTGTGCCGCTGGAGCTGCGATTACAACGCCATCAATATCACTTTTCAAAATTTCTTCAAATGTAAGTGAGGGAACGTTATATTCTTTAGAAGCCTTGCTTGCAAGCTCAGGATTGGGGTCACATACAGCCCCTAAAGCGCCAAGCTCCGCAAAGTTTCTAACCAGATTTTTTCCCCAGTAGCCACAACCGATAACAGATACTCTAATTTTTGGCATAGCGTTTCACCTTTCTCGGTTGAATATTGTCGTACGAGGTTATCTCTTTAATGGATCCATTTTCCATCACAATTATGCGGTCACAGTTTTTCAGCGTTGTTAGGCGATGTGCAACCATGATAACTGTACGATTCTGGCTAATATTGTTGATTGTTTGCATTAATCTTTCTTCCGTTTCATTATCTAAGGCAGACGTTGCCTCGTCGAAAATTAATATTTCAGGGTTGCGATAAAGAGCCCGAGCAATTGATATACGCTGACGTTCGCCTCCCGACAAACGGATGCCACGTTCTCCAACGATTGTTTTTGCCCCTTGGGGGAGGTTGTTTATAAATTTACGCAGCTGCGCGACATCAATTGCGGCCGTTAATTTTTCTTCATCAATTTTTTTCTCTCCGAAGGCAATGTTGGCTTCAATTGAGTCATCAATTAAATAAACACTTTGTGGAACATACCCAATCCTTTGATGCCATTGGTAAGAGTTCACGGGATATTTATTATCTATAAAAATTGAGCCGGCTTGTGGTTTTAAAAGCCCTAAAATAACATCCACTAAAGTGGATTTGCCTGAACCGGTCTCGCCGATAATTCCTATATATTCGCCCTTTTTAATGTCTAATGATATTTGAGAGAGAGCATCTTTATTTACATTAAAGTAATGAAAACAGACTTTTTTGAGATTGATGGAACGCTTAAAATTAAAACCTGGAACGTCAATATAGTTTTCTTTGGAAGATATTGTAGTATATTCATCATAAACACGTTCGATAGATGGGATAACAAATTTAAAGACATTCAATTGATTAATGATGCGATTAAGACCAGGCATGAGACGAAATCCTACATAGAGATACCCCCCCAAAATTCCCATCATTTGCGTAGGACTTTCATGCTCGAGGCATAATATCGCAACTGTAATAACAAAGAGCCCAACAAAAATTACCTCAATGGCCATGCGGGGCAGTGAATTTATAGCAGTTTGTAAAGCGTGGATTCGTGACTTTTTTCTCGAATGGTAGCGGTATGCATTCACAAAGGCATCACGCTTACCAAGCAGCACAATTTCTTTAAATGCATGGAAGAATTGGCTTAAGTTTTGTCCGCTATACAATTGAGCCTCTTGCAGCCGTTGGCCAAAACGATAAAACTTTGGGAGTAAAATTTTTGAAATAACTGTTGCGAGTATTATACCAATGACAAAAATAGTAAGGGCAACCGATGGATTTACAAGCATCACCATACTTATGAGACAGAAAAATACAAGCCCTTCAGATAAAATGCACGCCAATGAAGTCATTCCACCTGAGAATAAGTGTTCAGCATCTCCTGAAACGACTGAAGAACCTAATGAAGAATTGCGTGTTAAATAAAATGCATAATCAGCCTCTGCATACCGATGAAGTAATCTGTTCTTGAAATGATAATTCATTTTTTGGATTGAAAAATTCTGATAAAAGACCTCTGCAGAAGCTATAAGATTTTTGATTAAGTAGATTCCTCCAACAGCAAGAGCAATATAAAATACCATATGTCCCGCAGATAATTGAGATTTAATACCCAAAAATGTAAAATATTTTTGACCTAAGGTAGGTTGATTTAGAACTTGCGCAAAGAGAACAATTAATGTAGCAGTAAGAACTTCAAACAATGAAGTACATACTGCAAAAGCAACAATTCCAAGCCATTTGATTTTCTCTTCACGTGTTAAAAGAGAATGTACCTTTTTAATAGCTTCTAATACTGAAGGTGCTGACATTAAGCCTCTAATTTCACCATAGCTGCCGCAGTCCGGGTGAAAACACTTCATCGGACTGCAATAAAAAATAACTTGTGTTTCTAAGGAGTAACCTTAGATGATCTTAACTTATGCTGCTTCTACAGCATGAACAAGAAGAGAGACCTTTGTTTCTCTCCCTAAGAAGTTCAGTAATACTTGAACGCGATTTCTATCATCCAGTGATTCAAAAATTGCTGTTTGATCTTTAAAGACCCCTTCGACAATCCGCACTTTATCACCTTTGGAGAACGTGACAAGGCTTGTGATAGGAACAATTCCCTCCTCAATTTCTTGTGATCTTAATTCTTGAATGGTTCTTGAAGGAATATGAGCAGGATGAAGACGATCTCTCATGAGTAGATAAGAAATGCCCCGTGTCCCATTTATACTGCGCCATGGCGTAGACTCTAAATCCATCCCTACAAAAATATAGCGGGGGAATAGTGGAGTTAATACTTCTTCACTACTTCGAGCATGGCGGCGTATTTTTCTAATTTTTGGCAAATAAATTTCAAAGCCTTGGTCTTTAAGGTTCTCACCAGCCAAGTTTTCTTTTACAGGTTGGGTATGAGCAACGCACCACCTCATCATGGCATGGACCTTGAAATATGGAGAAGTTTGAGCGTTAAGAGTTTATGTTGCTCAATTTTTGTTTTGAGTATGTCATAGACTGCTTGCGGATTTATAACATCGGTTACTAAAACGGCATCGTATTTTTCCCATTCAGCCGTGGGAGCAGCAATTTCTACATATACACCTGTTCCAAGAGCCACAAGTTGGGCAATATCTGCAAGATCTCCTTCCCCTACAAGAGCTACCTTAAGCCAGCCATTCGCTTTACATACGAGGAATATTTCTTCACATTGCGCTTTGGCATCACGAAAAAAAGTTAAGGAGCGCGCTAAATAATCTTTAACCATATGGCTTTTTTCTTTAAATCCTTCGGTGGTTAAAAAATAAGTAATTCTGCGAGGTGAAACCTGTGATGCCCGCACCCATCCTTTTGTAACACACCGTTTGAGATATTGATTCATTAAGCCTAAAGCAATGCCAAGCTTACTTGCTAATCCCCGTTGTGTGAAGGATGGGTTATCTTCGATCTCACTCAAGAGATGCACAATAACCTTTTGCTCAGTCTGTACACGTGTATCTTGGAAAGTAGCCATGTATTAGGGGTATCTCCACTCAATCAGCGAAAATTAGTCCATGTTCATGAACAGAACTTACGTTAGTGGTGTTATTCAGTCAAGTGCTACTTTATAAGTAAGTGTTAAATAATTTTATCCTTAAAGGGAGAGGAAATTGAGAGAAATTCTTGCTTTAAAACCTTTATTTTTTTATAGATGAAGCATTATGACAAATATTCCTTTAAAAGTTGAATCTCCCTTTTTACCGGCAGGTGACCAACCCCAAGCCATAGAATCTCTTGTATCCAGTCTTCAAGCAGGCCAAGTAGATCAGGTCCTCTTGGGCGTAACAGGTTCCGGCAAAACTTTTACTATGGCTCAAGTCATTGAAAAGACACAGCGTCCCACCCTCATTTTAGCCCCCAACAAGACTTTAGCAGCTCAGCTTTATGGAGAAATGAAATCTTTTTTTCCACATAATGCCGTTGAGTATTTCGTTTCATATTATGATTATTATCAACCAGAAGCCTATGTTCCACGTACAGATACTTATATTGAAAAAGAATCTTCTATCAATGAACAAATTGATCGGATGCGCCACTCAGCTACCCGGGCGCTTTTAGAGAGACAAGATGTCGTCATTGTTGCCAGCATCTCTTGCATTTATGGCATTGGAGGGGTCGAAACTTATAGTGAAATGATTTTACCTTTAAAAGTTGGGCAATGGATAGAACGTAGTGATTTTATCCGTCGTTTGGTAGAATTACATTATAAGCGTAATGATCTTGCGTTTGTGCGTGGTACTTTCCGTGTCAGAGGAGATATAGTCGAGTTATTCCCTGCGCACTATGAAGATCGTGCATGGCGAATTAGTTTTTTTGGTGATGAAGTTGAATCCATTCAAGAAATGGACTCTTTAACAGGAGAACGGTACCAACACCTTGAGGCTATCCGTATTTTTGCTAATAGCCACTATGTAACTCCTGGTCCAACCATGCAGCAGGCTATTAAACAAATTCAAGTTGAACTCGAAGGGCGATTAAAGGAATTCCAACAGGCCAACAAGCTCTTGGAAGCACAAAGGTTAGAACAACGGGTAAAATTTGATATTGAGATGATGGCAGCAACAGGATCATGTGCAGGTATTGAAAATTATTCTCGTTATTTAACAGGGCGAGCCCCTGGAGAGCCCCCACCGACTCTTTTTGAATACTTGCCAAAAAATGCCATTTTAATTGTCGATGAAAGCCATGTCACTGTGCCTCAGTTGAGGGGAATGTATAAAGGAGATCGTTCGCGTAAGGAGACACTCAGTGAATATGGGTTCCGGTTGCCATCATGTAAAGATAATCGTCCATTGAAATTTGAAGAGTGGGAGCATTCGCGCCCTCAAACAATATTTGTATCCGCAACACCAGGTCCTTGGGAAATGGAAAAAACCCATGGCGAGTTTGTTGAACAAATTATTAGACCTACCGGGCTTATTGATCCTATATGTGTGGTGCGACCCTGTGATCATCAAGTCGACGATCTCATTGCAGAATGCCGCGAGACTGCTAGTAAAGGGCTGCGCATTTTGGTGACAACCCTTACAAAAAAGATGGCAGAAGCGTTAACAGAATATTTGTCTGAAGCTGGATTGAAAGTTCGTTATATGCATTCTGATATTGAGACACTTGAGCGTATAGAAATTATTCGAGATTTGAGATTGGGTGTCTGTGAAGTGTTGGTGGGGATCAATCTTCTTCGTGAAGGGCTTGATATACCAGAATGTGGTTTAGTTGCTATCCTGGATGCTGACAAGGAAGGCTATTTACGCTCAAAGACTTCCCTAATTCAAACAATTGGCCGTGCAGCCCGAAATGTCGAGGGTCGTGTCATTTTATATGCAGATGTTATGACGCGCTCAATGGTGGAAGCCTTAGGGGAAACGAACCGCCGGCGAGAAAAGCAGCAATTATATAACAGTGCTAATAATATTACACCTGAGTCCATTCAGAGGGGCATTTCTGACGTTTTGGGAAGCGTTTACGAGGCAGATCATTTGACAGTCGACATTCAAGAAACACCTCATATGGTTGGGAAGACCCTTAAAAGTCATTTGGCAGATTTAGAGCAGCGCATGCGTGAGGCAGCTGGCAACCTCGAATTTGAGGAAGCAGCACGCCTGCGCGATGAAATTCGTCGTCTAGAAGGGCAAGACTTAGGAATAAAGAATTTATATCCCTCAAAATAAACCTCTTTCATTCCTAGAAAAGCTTTATAATAGTGACGCTGAGTTTTTCTTATTTTTTTTCTTCTGTTGAGGGTGGTTGGGACGCATTTTTACTTAAAGAACTGCTCCCGACTCCCCTTGGCGAAACACTCGCAGCGAGGGCTCCGGGCTGTGAGGGACCCTGTGCGTATAATTCATCAGCGATTGCATACCAAAAATCATCATCATTGGCCGCAGAAGAAGCGAGAGGAGGGGACATTCCACTATCTGTTGAAGAGATCCCATCATGGGTGGTTGTAACTGGTGCTTGGCGAGCAGAGGAAAGTGACGAACCACTATGATAAGCAGCAGATACAGTAGCTAATAATAATTCACGCGATAATTGATTATCTTTTGCTCTAAGATCAAGTAATTCAGCACGTATTTTCTTTTGTCGCTCATAGAGAGGGTTTATCTTGTCCGTGCAAATTTTTATTATACCTTCCCAGGTTTTCTTTTTTTCTTCTAAGGATGGAAGAAGTTGAATGAGGTGAGGAGGAGTCGTGTACTGTGGAAGAGAGTCTGTAGAATAAGGTTCGCCATTACGCAATTTGCGCATTTCCTCCATGAAGTCTGGTCCCAAATTTATTAAATAAATTTCATTTTGAATTTCTTCAAGCCCTCTCTTTGCTCTAGTGAGTGGCAGCTCTAATCTTGCTATTTGTCCGCCAAGTTCGTTATCTAGAGTGATAAAAATTTCCATTTGTCTTTTTAGCTCGTCACGCAGTGACGTTTTAAGTACTTTTTGCATTTCAGGGCTATCAAGAGGTTGATCCACATACTTAGGAAGGGGGGGAACGACATTAATAATAGGCAGGCGATCACTTGAAATGGCCGGAAAAGGGCTTGCTGGGGAAGCACTGCTCAAATGTGAAGTCCCTGCGGGAAATTTGTCGCTCTCTGCAGCTTTCTTTTCTAATGCCAAAGACTCCTCAGAAGCTTTGAGAGCTTTTCTTAAGTCATCTTGATAGGCCTCTTCTCTTGTGCGAGATATGAGCTGGGCAAAACGAATTTCCTCAGCGTTTCGTTCATCTTCAAAACTCCTGTATACAGCAGCATCTTCTTCAATTCTTTCTCTCTCAGCGGCTTCTTGGAGTGATAAAGCTTTAACATAACCAATACCTGTTAAGGTTCGAATGGGAATGCCTGGGACGTCGTCTCTTCTGTCTGCTGCTGTGAGGTCAGAGATTAGGAAAAATTTAATACTTACAAGTGAAATGATAGTGGGTAATTTGTTCATATTAACCCCTCCTTCGTATAGAAATCACTTTTACTCGGGATACAATCTTTCATATAGGCGTTATATTTTGATTGTAATATCTAATATACTATTTTTGCATTACAAAGTCAAGTGCTCTTCTTTGTTTTTGTCTATTAATTACTTAAGCTGACTACAATAAATAACTTTATACTTTCAATAAGTTAAGTAAAAATTTTACTTTTTGTAAAGTGAGGTTAAGATTGTGTGAATACAAATTCTATGGCTTGATCCCATCTTTTTCTTTAGGGTACCTTTAGCCTTATGGAGAAAAAGTAATGAGTAGGGAGCCAGCGTGAAGAAAAAAGACATCATAGTCAAAGGACGCTTAGCAGCACGTCTTGCTGCTGTACAGGCTCTTTATCAATTAGAACATGAGCCAACAACACCACAAAAGGTTGTCCAAGAATTTGTAATGCATCGGTTTAGTGAATCGGTAGATGGTGCACGCTTTGAATCACCCGATAAAACATTGTTTCAAGATATTGTGATGGGTGTGATGGAAAGATTAGCGGATCTTGATCCCATGATTGCATCAACCCTTACGGATGAATGGCGTTTGGAGCGTATAGAGTCGGTTGTGCGTGCCATTTTACGAGCGGCTGTTTTTGAGCTAAGTCGTGATACGTCTGTGCCAACACCTGTCGTCATTAATGAATACATAGAAATTGCCAAGGCATTTTGTTCTTCAGCGGAAGTTTCTTTTGTGAATGGCTCACTTGATGCCCTTGCAAAGTTATTGCGCGTAGAAGATTTGCAGGAATAGCCTTAAAAAACATCTACACGTTTTTCATGCTAAAATGTAAACAGCTTGTCATCCAAGGGAATACCAATTTCAACTTGGTTTAAAACAACATGCGTTTGGTTGGCATGTGCATCTTGGACGGTCCATTCTTGTAGGCGTAACATAGGAGAAGTGATAAAAATAAGAGTGAGTTGTACCCCTTCCTCTCCTGGACGTAAGAGAGTGAGGTAAATCTTATCCCCCTTTGCTTCCATTTTCTGGACATGTAAATCTTTTTTAAAATCAATTTTATGGCGCAATAAAAAACTAGCCGGTGTGCTATCAATAGAATATTCACTTACATCATGAGTTTGTGGGTCTTCATGTCGTAAAATCTCTCCATTGGCAATAATCTTGCTTTGCATTGGGGGTAAATAGTCCAAGCGTAACTTACCAAAGCTCTCTCGCCCTAATCGTTTTAGAAACATTTTACCAGACGAGGTTGAACCATCATAATTTGTCTGCAAAAAATCAGCACGAAGTGTACGAATACCATTTAAATATGCTTCAATGCGTGATAACTGATTCAAATGATCTGGTTGCGTTTGATGGGGAGGAGGAACTGCTGAGGCTTCCTGTAGATTTATATAACAGAAGGCTGCCATTAAAAGGCGTAACATCGTTTGCTTCATTTGTTTCCTCCGCTTTCACTTTCTTTCTGAGATTTTTTCCCACTGGTGTCAATTTATGTGCCATAAAGTTAATAGTTAAGAATATTGTAACACTCTTTTTTTAGAATAGGTAATAAATAGGAAGAGAGCAAATGACAATAAATTTTCTAGATGATGTATTCTTAAAAGCACGGACACACTCTGCTTGGCAAGACAAACCCGTTGAAGATTCCATTTTACGTGAGATATACGATCTGGCAAAAATGGGACCCACTAGTGCAAATTGTTGTCCGATTCATATTGCCTTTATAAAATCAAAAGAAGCAAAAGAAAAACTAAAACCCTGTTTGGATGCTGGGAATGTCACAAAAACTATGCTTGCTCCTGTAACGGCCATAATAGCTTATAATCTTGAGTTTTATGAGCAGCTTCCCAAGCTTTTCCCTCATGCAGATGCCCGTAGTTGGTTTGTTGGTAAAGCCCTTCATATCCAAACAACAGCCTTTAGAAATGGAACTTTACAAGGTGCTTATTTCATGCTTGCTGCAAGAGCATTGGGATTAGATTGTGGACCAATGTCCGGTTTTAATAATGAAGCTGTTGATAAAGCATTTTTTGAAAACACACAATTTAAGTCCAATTTTTTGTGCAATCTTGGTTACGGAGATTCTTCAAAATTATACCCCCGTGCTCCGCGTCTTACATTTGACGAAGTATGCGAAATCCTTTAGGGTAAATCCATTAAAATAGGTAAATGCAAGGTGGAAGAAAATCATTTTTCTTTTCGCTGTCATAATTAAAGACGATAAGCATGCTTCGAACTATTCAATTAAAATTTTCTTCTTGGGTCCTCTACTTGATTGCTCTCAATCCCTTAGTAGTGAGCGGAATATTGGGGGGGTTAGCTGCTTTATCAATGCCACCTCTCCATTACTGGTTTATTCTTCCACTTGCCTTTTCAGGTTTTTTAATTCTTCTTGAAAATGAAGACTCTTTAAAAAAGATTTTTTGGTTAGGCTGGGTCTTTGGTTTTGGTTATTTCTTAGGGAGTCTCTACTGGCTTGGCAATGCTCCCCGAACCCTCGAGATGTGGTATGCCGTTCCTTTTGCTGCTGTTGGTCTTCCCATAGGGTTGGCATTCTTTCCTGCCTTTGTTTCTCTTGCCACATGCTGGGCCGTAAAATCTCCTATTGCCCGCGTTTTTGCTTTTGTTGCCTTCTGGTCGATAGGTGAGTGGTTAAGAGGTCATATTTTAACTGGTTTGCCCTGGAATTTAATAGGATACACATGGGATATATGGATGCTTCAAACCACATCCGTTATAGGAATATATGGTTTATCACTCCTCACAGTTTTAAGCGCGTGTATCTTTGCTACAAGACATAAAGGTTGGTATATGAGCGTAATTTTAGGGATATGTATTCTGAGTTTCTGGGGGAATTATCGCGTAACCCAATCTTCAAAAGATGCCGTAAAAGATTTAGGGGTAAATTTACGTATTGTCCAAGCAAGTATTCCCCAACAAACAAAATGGTTGGCAGAGCATTTCCAAGAAAATTTAGAACGCTATATTGCCTTATCTCACTTAGAAGCTGAAAAGCCCTTAGCAGCTGTAATTTGGCCAGAATCAAGTGTAACCGTCGTGGTTGAAAAATCACCTCCCCTTATAAGCTTGTTAGCCAGTGCTGCACCTATTGGGGGGATGATATTATTTGGAGCCCCTAGAGAAGTGAACGGACTTTTACACACAAGCTTGTTAGCCCTAAATAGTCAAGGAAATATGGTTGGTGTCTATGATAAGTCTCATTTGGTTCCATTTGGGGAATATATGCCCTTACGTTCTCTTATAACACTTAAAAAATTAACCTACGGGGATCAAGATTATACACCCGGTTCTGGCGTAATAACGTTGCCTCTGCCTGGACTTCCCAGCGTCAGTCCTTTGATTTGCTATGAAGCTATATTTCCGCATGCTGTTGTGGATGAAAAAAACAGACCCTTTTGGATGTTAAATATTACAAATGATGCCTGGTATGGGCATAGTGCTGGCCCGTATCAACATTTACAGATCGTTCGTGTGCGTGCAATCGAAGAAGGAATGCCGCTTATTAGAGCTGCCAACAATGGAATTTCTGCCGTCATAGATTCGTATGGGCGTATACTCTATCGCTTGGAACTCGATGAAATTGGCTTTATCGACTTTTCTTTGCCAAAACGTCTTGAATATGTTACCCTGTATGCGCAATGGGGAGAGCTAATTTTTGTTAGTATGGTGCTAGTATTACTCATTATGGCATACACCTATCGCTCCCGTCAGATGAAGAAAAGTAAAATATAATAAGAAAGAAAAATGGATATGTTAAATCAAGAATTATCCTCTTACAAAAAGGGGAAACCACATGATGTTGATATCCACGTTGGAAGTCGCGTAAGACTTCGGCGGTCAGCATTGGGCTTGAGTCAAGATCAATTAGGTGCAGCAATTGGTCTTTCATTTCAACAAGTTCAAAAATATGAGCGAGGAGCAAACCGCATTGGGGCTAGCCGATTATATGAGATGAGCCAAATTTTACAAACGCCCATTTCATATTTTTTTGAGGGGTTTAGTGAACTCGGCTTGGCAGAAGAAGGAGACTCTTCCTACGAAGCAGATCCTGTATTGAAAAGAGAAACTCTAGAATTAATGCGTGCCTATCATCAAATTCAAGATGTAAGTCAACGCAGAAAAATTTTGAAGCTTGTTAAGGGGCTGGCCGAAGAATATCAAAGAGAAAATCCGACCAGGAAAGGGCGTTCTTAAGAGTGCTGCCATCTTATCTCCAGATTAAAGGTAAGCCCTTTCCCCTGGTGTTAAGAAAAAATTCTAAAGCACGGCGCTTAACATTACGATGGAGTACAGAAGGAGGTGGGCAAATTATCCTTACCCATCCTCCAAGGTATTCGAAGAGTTTAGCTTTTACATTTCTTGAAAAATCACATCCTTGGATTGAAAAACAACTTATAACAAGTCCACCAAAAATTTCTTTTACTGAAGGATTAATTTTACCCATTCTCGGAAAAAATTATGAACTGCGTCATAAAGTATCGACCACATTTCGTTCATGGTGGGGAGATAATCATCTTTTGATTCATGCACCTATGGAACATTTTGGCTCCTTTGTTCAAAAAGCTCTTCAGCAGGTTGCTCGAAACTTCTTACAAGAACGCACATTAATTCTTGCTGCTCAGATTCAAAAAGAAGTGAAACGTATCACCTTGCGTGAAACGAAAAGTCGTTGGGGAAGTTGTAGCGCCGATGGGAATATATCCTATTCTTGGAGATTGATTTTCGCACCTGAGCAAGTAGCTGACTATTTGTGTGCCCATGAAGTTGCTCATTTAATCCATATGGACCATAGTCCTCACTTTTGGCAAATTGTTGAAGGGCTTTGTCCTGAATATAAAGTGCTTCGTCAATGGTTACGCAAGAATGGAAAAACCCTATTTCAATATGGCTTGTAGCTTTGCTTTAGAAAATCTAGTTTTGAAATGAATTCAGAAAAAAATTTACAAAAAGATCTTTTAGAAAGCCTACTTTTAAAGTGGTACGATACCTATCAGCGGCAATTTCCGTGGCGTGCAAGACCTGGTATTTCCCCTAACCCTTATCATGTATGGTTGAGTGAAATAATGCTCCAACAAACCACCACGGGAGTTGTAGAAGATTATTTCACACGTTTTATTTCGCTATGGCCAACAATACAGTCATTGTCAAAAGCAACCCTCGATGAAATTTTTCACGCATGGCAAGGATTAGGGTATTATAATCGTGCACGGAATCTTCATCGGTGTGCCCAAATTCTCGTCCAAAATTTCAATGGAGATATGCCACAAAAGGAAGAAGAACTTCTTACCTTACCAGGAGTTGGACCTTATACGGCTGCTGCAATTGCAGCCATAGGGTTTAATCAACCCACAGTTCCTGTGGATGGAAACGTTGTACGTGTCTTTTCACGACTCCTTGCTATAAAAACCCCCTTGCCAACATTAAAGAAAGAGATTGAGAAATTTGTAAGCTGTGTAATTCCTTCTAAACGTAGTGGAGATTTTGCGCAGGGATTAATGGATTTAGGGGCAACGATTTGTCGTCCTCACCTCCCCGCATGTGAAATGTGTCCCCTGCAAGGTTTATGTAAAGGTTTTCGTAAGGGAATAGCAAAGAAACTGCCATTTCCAGCTCCCAAGGAGACCAAACCACGACGGTATGGAATTGTTTTTTGGATTGAGAATGACAGAGGTGAGATTTTGATAGAAAAGAGACCGAATAAGGGGCTGTTGGCAGGCTTGATGGGAATCCCTACAACCGAGTGGAAGGAAAGTCCACGGGACATAGAAGACCACACAATGCTCTTACAGGCACCAAAAGGGGTACATAAATGGGAATTTCTTCCTCTTCCGATTCTTCACACGTTTACTCATTTTCATTTGGAATTGAGGATCGCAAAGGGTCACACAAATTTATTAGGGAAGGGAGTTTGGAGTTCTTTGGATCATTTGAATACTTACGCATTTCCATCCGTTATGAAAAAAGTAATTCGATATGCAACTCAAGCCCAGAGCCTTAAAAACAAAGCCGCCTAAGAGGACTGGATTTACTTTTACCGTTTAAAACAAAGGCAGCAAGTCCCATGCTCACAAGAAATAGAAAATATAAATAGGGTATGTAGGAAGTGAGCGTATTTTTCCAAAGAAAAAGGCAAACGACAGGAGTACTCCCCGAGAAAAGCATGGAACCAATGGTGTGGCCAAGGCTTAAACAACGAAATCGAATCCCTACATCATAATGCTTAAGAAGAAAAAGAAATGCAGGTGCAAAGAAGAAAACCATTGAGATAGTTGTAGAAAACATGATGGGGAAAAAAACGATGCCATTTATAATCATTCCGATGTGAACTAGAAGGTGGCTTAAAGTTAATAAACCACCAATTTTTGCTGTGCGTGAAAGTCCCCAAATATCTGCTGCCCATCCAGCAATTGGGAGAAAAACCACATACACTCCCGTTAACCAAAAACCATAAAAAGTGGCTTCTTCAAAGGAAATAAGTTCTAAAATTTTTGAGAGGTACATTCCTTGGAACACGAGGAAAAAATGATAAGCTCCTCCTCCAGCCCCACAAATCATAATGGTTCGCACGAGTGCACGCCAATTGTACTGAACAATCTTTTTCATAGGAATAGAGGAAGATGGATGCTTGTGTCGATATTCTAAAAAAGGGGGGGTTTCAACAAGAAATCGTCTTAAAAAGAAAACGACAATACCACACGCGCTACAACCGAGAAAAACGTATCTCCAGGCATCACCCGTATCTGAGATTTGTGTCGCGATAAAGGCTGCCAATGCGATTCCAATATAAGCACCACATCCAACAAGATTAATCATCAAACAAGGATTTTTATGACCAAAATGTTCAAAAACGTAAATGCGTACGCCGTCAGATTCTCCAGCAATGAATATGCCTTGTAACATACGACATAAAATAAGAGCAAAAGCAGCGCCCCATCCCCAAACGTCATAGCCGGGTAAAATACCGACAATAAATGTCGGAATGGATATGCCAATCATGCTATAGCGTAAGGATAACCGTCTTCCTTGTGTATCTCCAAGATGTCCAAAAATTAAAGCCCCAATGGGTTTAGAGAGAGAGCCTACAGCAAAAACACCGAATGCATTTATGAGTGCAGATGTGGGGTCGCTTTGAGAAAAGAAATGCTGTGCAATCATGGGAGCTAAAAACCCATAAATTGCATATTCAAAATATTCTAAGATTGTACCAAGTATGGATGTTAAAAAAAGGGGGGCTCTTAACGGGGGTGCATTCTGTGTTTTGATATTTTGATCAAAAGCTTGAGCAGTTGGTATGCTCACATTTCTCTTGGCATTATTTTTCATGGGCGCTTCCTCCGCTGGTACAAACCAGATCAGGTTCAAGGGTTAAGCGGTCTGCTTTCTCAGCTAAGAAAAGGATCTTAGCACCCCCGGCTTCACGGCATTATAAAGGGGTTAATAAAAATGGGTCAATCATTTTTATGAATGCAAGGCTTGTCCATGTGTCTTCAGGATGTTATTATATCGCCTTAATATAGGGTGGATCTCTGAAACATTTAAAATAAACAAGAAAGGATCGCCATGCCTAAGTTACATTTAAATACTGATTTGTTTTTTTTACTCAAAGATCAAGACATCATTCTTTGGGATTACAAAAACCATCAGCAATTTACGTTGTCTCTTGCCTATTTTGAGAGGTTGGTGACTCATTCGCGCGGAAATGTTGAGGAGTTAAACGAGATTGATCAATCCCTTTTAAATGAAGGTATTTTGCTTTCCGAAGCACCGCCAGTGCCCATTTGGCAGTGGGATAAACTGTCTTACATTTTTCATATTGGTACTCGAAATGTTGTAGAGGACTCCCATGAAACAATCGAAGATTGGGTGGCTCAATATGTATCTGACTGTGAAACAGCTGTACAAATCATGCCACCAAAAATGCTTATAAGGCGGGAAGGTGCTTTTTCATCCTTGCCTACACCAGATTTGAGCTATTTGAATCAACACTCCTTTTTAGATATTTTAAAGGGGCGGCAAACAATACGTAATTTTAATGGAAGTCCAGTCTCACGTGAAATATTAAGTACGCTCCTTTTCGTTACGTTTGGATTATTTCATGGTCCCTGGGCAGAATTAAGTGACGCCGGTCTTCGAGAAGTCGGCATGCGGAAAACAAGTGCGTCTGGAGGAGGACTCCATCCAAATGAGGCTTATGTGTCTATTCATAATGTTGAGGGGGTTAAGCCTGGTATATATCATTATGACGTTGAAAGGCACGCGCTAGTCCTTATAAATGACGCTATTAATGATGATAACATTTCCGCCTTATGTATGGGACAACCCTTTGGAAGGGGTATTGCATTTGGCGTTTTTCTCGTTGCGTATTTTGGAAAGATATGGTGGAAATACCCTCACTCACGGGGATATAGAGTGGTTTTGTTAGATGCAGGTCATTTATCTCAAACCTTTCAATTAGTAGCTTCTTCATTAGGCGTTCTTACTTGGATGACGGCAAACATTCATGATGTAAATGTTTCAAGTCTTTTGAAGCTCGAAGGTGTTCATCAATCTCCTCTTCATTTTTTAGGAACAGGTTACGGGGAAAAATCTGGTATCTATAGTGGCGTAAAGGATTATTTCAAATAAGTTAGCTTTTTTTAGGCAATTCTTGACAAACTATTTTATTAGGATGACTCTTATTAAGAGGGTTAGGTAAAATATTTGAGAAGAGGATATGAGTTTATTTACGTACGGGCTTGCCTTCTTAGAAGGCTTGGGGCTTATTCTATCTCCTTGTATTTTGCCGATTCTTCCTATTGTTTTATCCTTGGGAATTGAAGGAGCAAAATGGCGCCCTTATGGTATAATTGTTGGATTTATCAGTTCTTTCGTTGCTCTTACATTTTTATCACGTAGCATTGTTGTTAGATTGGGTGTTGATATCGAAATCATTCGATACGTGTCTTATTCCTTTCTTTTCATCTTTAGTTTGGTTCTTATCTTTGATTATTTAAGTGAAAAATTTACACATTGGTCTAATTTGTTTGCACTTGTCGGAGAAAAAATAGCTCAACAGCAAGAAGGACAAACAGGTTTTTCGGGGGGGATTATATTAGGTGTTGCCATTGGGTGTATATGGGTTCCATGTGCAGGGCCTATTATGGCTGCAGTTATTGTCCAAACAATTACGCAACAAACAACTTTTGATTCATTTTTGGTGCTCCTATCATTTTCAGCGGGAGTAAGTATACCCATGTTAATTCTTGTGCTGATGGGAAGAAAAATAATTGAGCAAATTTCTTTTTTAAAATCCTATACCCAACTTATTAGAAAAATTTTAGGGATTACTGTTTTATTTGGGCTTGCATTTTCAATTTGGGGAGAAGATATGTGGTTGGAGCCAAGCAAAAGAAATGACGGAAAAAAGGTGCCCAGTGAATTTGGTTTAATTCATGGTCTCCCCTCACCTTATATGGCGCCTGAAATTGTTGGCATAGACCAATGGATAAATTCGTCATCGCTGCGCTTGAGTCAGTTAAAAGGAAAAGTTGTTCTTGTCGACTTTTGGACTTATTCTTGCATAAACTGCATACGAACCCTACCAACACTCACAAGATGGGATGAAACTTACCGTCCTCATGGTTTGATTATTCTTGGAATTCATTCTCCTGAATTCGGATTTGAAAAAAAATTGGGAAATGTCCAAGCTGCTGTGAAAAAATATAATATTAAATATCCTGTTGCATTGGATAACAATTTAAGGACATGGCTGGCCTTTCAAAATCGATATTGGCCTGCTCATTATTTGATTAATCGAGAAGGGCAAATTGTTTATGTGCACTTTGGAGAAGGGGATGAGGATACTACTGAATCAAACATTCGGTATTTACTTGGACTAAAATCTATGGAAATTGGAGTTGAAAGAAAAGATTCTATCCCAGTCTCCCTAACGCCTGAAACATATTTGGGGTATGAACGTGCGGATCGCTTCTCTAACCCTGCTAAAATAGTACGCGATCATTCATTCGACTATCCTTCCTTAAAAAATATTGCACTTCATAAATGGTCATTAGAAGGAAAATGGAGAGTAGGAAAAGAAAATATAACAGCACAAGAAAAGGAAGCAAAACTCAAGCTTCATTTTAGAGCGCGCAAAGTTTTTTTGGTTTTAGGAAGTTTAACGCAAAAGCCAATTAAGGCACGGATCAGCTTTAAGGATTCCGCTGTTGAAAATTATGCTGGCGAAGATGTTCAACATAATGAAATAGAAGTAACAAAAGATACTCTTTACGAGTTAATCTCTCTTCCATCTTTGGCAGAAGGTATAGTTGAAATTTCTGCCTTGGATGATGGATTGCAAGCATATGCATTTACTTTTGGAGAATGAGCGTTCTTTTATATAGAAATTAGGTTAAACTTCTTCACTTGCTATGCTTTTCCTTTTCTTTTATTTTCCTTCGCTTTTTTTCTCTCAACACGGTCTTTTGCACGCTGCTTTTTCTGCTGACTTTGTCGTTTCTTTTTTTCTTGTGATTCATTTTTCTTAGCAGCACTTTGTTCTTTTTTTTGGGCTTTCTCGTCTTTTTTTGCCTCTTTCTTTTCAGTTTTTTTGGCGGCTTTCTCTTGTTTTTTTGCATCACTTTTTTGCTGTTTATCTGCTGGCTTTTGCTCCTTCTCCTGAGCTTTCTCGCCTTTTTTGGTAGTCTTGTTCGGTGCTTTCTTGTCCTTTTTTTGTTCTTTAGGAGCCATTTTCGCCGCCTTATCTTTCTTTTTGGCTTCTTTAGCTTTTTGTTTTTCTTTTTTCTTTTTCTTCCTCTCTTTCTCTCGCTTTTTCTTATCCTTTTTATTTTTAGACTTTGATTTTTTTAGAGAGGGTGCACCCGGTAATCCACCAGCTCCAACATTTAAACCGGCTCCCATGGCTCCCGCCATACCAGCACCTGCCATACCAGCACCCGCAATACCTGCTCCCGCCATACCTGCTCCCATATGTGCTCCCATTCCAACTCCACCCATCCCTGCTCCTGGCATGCCTGCTCCCATTTGGGCTCCTACACCCGCACCTCCCATACCTGCTCCCATATGAACTCCCACACCAGCTCCGACCCCTCCGGGGACTGCACCCCCAGGCATCATAGCAGCCCCACCCGGCATCATTGGTCCTGGCATTCCTCCGGGGACAGCTTGTGAAGGAGCAAGAGCTGATGGGTCTAATGGTTGGTCCTTTTTTCCCCCTTGCATTGAAAACAAAAGAGCTGCTGCAGCTGCTCCGCCTGCTAACAATTCAGCCCCGCCATCGGAACTGCCTTGGCTAGCATTGAGGGGTGGAGGAGTTGCGGCTCCTTGTCCGGCAGGGGCAGAAGGGTCGCCAACATTTTGTTGGGCTGTTCCGGGAGCGGCGGGCTGGACTGCAGTTGTCGCATCACTTCCATCCGCAGTAAATGATGGGCTATTAAAAATTGCCAGGTATAAAAATAAAAAAATAATAAAAATAGATATTTTTTTCATTTTATCAACTTAAAAAATAAAATCCATAATGTATAGATTACACTATTACTGTTTAATATTTAGTGAAGCTAAAGACAGGTAATTAAATTAATTGTTAAGACTTTTGTGTAAAGATGGTTGAAGAGCGAGAGAATATGTGAAAGCGGAATTTTTGACTTTTTTATAAATGTGTAAAAATTCCAGATTGATCATAAGAGAGTCAATCGCTACAGTTATGGCAATAGAAGAATACTTTGGAGGAAGAGATTATGTGGACAAGATCACACAGTAAAGTTTTTAAGAGTGTTGAAAAAAAGGCGATTTGGGATCGTTGGTCTGATGTCAATAACTGGCATGAGTGGGTTCCAAATGTAGAATTTTGCCGTTTAGATAAACCGTTTGCTACTGGAAGTCAGTTTATTCTAAAACCAAAAGGCGCTCCCGCTATAACCGTCCAGTTAGTTGAAGTCGAGAGAGATCAGAAATTTACAGGTTGCACACGCTTTTTTGGAGCAACCATGTATGATACTCATGAAATGAAAAAGGATCCTGAAGGTGGTGTTCGCCTTACAGTTACTTTGCGCGTAACAGGACCTCTTGGATTTATTTGGAGAAAACTCGTAGCAGAAAAAATTGAAGCTAACTTGCCTCGTTTGATGAGAGATCTCACGGATCTTGCTTCATCCTCACCCATAGAATTTAGCAAGCCTGGTGCATTAGTTAACAAGAGTTCTTCTCTTCTTTTGAAAAGTATATCAACTGGGAAGAAAAGTGCACCTAAGCCTAAAAAGAAATCATCTATCTTTTCTAAAGGTAAATCAAAAGTGAAGAAAGCTGCCTTTTCTTCTAAAAGGAACGCATCAGCATTTGGTAAGAGTGTAGTAGGAACAAAGAAAAGTACTCTTTCTTCTACAAAAAATGCATCAGCTTTAGGTAAGAGCTCGGTTGGGTCCAAGAAAAATACTCTTGCTTCTACAAGAAATGCTTCAACAGCTGGTAAAGGTTCTTCTACATCTAAAAAGAACGTAACAGCAAAGAAAACTAAAGTCACAAAAAAGGGAAAGTCAAAAACAAAATCTTATAGATAAGATATTAGTTATCGATTTCTCTTAATGCCATACTGAAATAAACGCCGTCTTTTGCAGGGCTTTGACGAAAGTCAAAGCTCTCAAAGCGGATTCCAGGTAAAGGGTTAGTAGCTGAACTTTTCATTTGGAGTAAATTGTTCTTTGTTGCATATCCATGGAATGTCATATCGGGTGAAAGCTTACCACTTGGATCCTCAAAACTAAAATATCTTACTTGATAAGGCACACCTTTAATAATAATTTTTTGGCCAGAAATTCCTAACGGTACTTCCTTAGATGGATTACACGTTGCAGCATCTGAACAGGCATCTAGAAAATCAGCAAGAGTTAATTTTCCTTCATCCACCTTAACTTTAATTTCTTTTGCGCAAGCGAGAGGTGATAATGCAAGACATACAATTATTAGAAAATTTTTCAACATGGTAATAATCCTAATTGTTTAATTTGTACGTATGCTTAGTAGCATTTTTCAGATTTTTTATCAACGGACCCTTTATTAAACAATATATTCAATAATGAGTTTGGATATTTCCTTTTCTAGCTTCATACGTAACGCATCTTGAAATCTTTCATGTTGAATATGCAAATACTGTAAGGGGGTCTTTTTTTGAATGATAGCCTCAACCACTGCATCAGATAAGGACCATTTGGAACCATCAGCAGGTTTAAATGTAACATCCGTTAACTTTGGTAATTTAAGAAGAATATTAATAATGCTTGTGTCGCTTAAGTTTGCCCCCGAAAAATGAAATTTTTTCAATCCTGGTTGGCTATTGGCAATATAGGTAAGTTCTTCATTGCCAATGCCTTTGAGGTTATCAATTCTCAATGCTGTGAGATCTTGATGATCCACGATAGATTTTATTCCTTCAAATGTAATTTGTGTTTCAGAAATATTTAAAACCTTCAATTTCCTGAGGTTTTCAGCGATTGCTTTTCCAACATTATTTGTGACATTGCTTTCTGACAGATCTAAAGAGTGAAGATTTGGCATGGATTCTAAGAGAACAGGAATGGTATTAATATCTTTAAAAGTTTGCCCAATCATTGAAAATGCACGAAGATTTGAACCACCTTCTCTCAAAATTAAGAAATCATTATCTTTTAAATTTTGACCACTAATACCAAGGTTACGAAGCTTTGGAAATTGAGTAACAAGAACTCTGAGCCCTCTGGAGGTTAAGCGAGTATTGATGAGATGAATTTTTGTAATATCAGGAACAAGTTTAACAAAAGTCGTTACGGTAACATCGCTAATACCATCACCAAAGCCGGAGAATCTTTTAAGATGGGGCAATTTTTGTGCAATTGCTTCAACAACTTTATCAGTCACCCCTAAGCAGCTTAATTCTATGCCTTCTAAACCATTTAAATATGGCAAGACCTTACCTATAAAATCCTTTTCATTTAGAATTTGACCATTTGCGGTTGGCAGCATTACAAAGCTAATATCTCTAATTTGATCTAAAGCATGTGCATTCTTTAGGCCTTCCATAAGAGGAATAATAAAACTTGAGTCAATTGTCATATTGATAAGCTTAAAGCGCGTATTTGGATGGTTCTGTATAAAACGAATGGTTTCTGTTAACTTGTGGCCTTTGAGACGGCGAGCATCAATAATGAGCGATTTTCCACTGAGAGTCTTGAGACTGGTAGGAATCGGTTTTGGTTGAGAGAGTGCCACCTCCTTTTGTGGTTGAGGGTTGGTTTTTTTCCCAACGGCAGTCTTTTTTGCTTTTGCCGTGGAGGGTTTTACCAGAGAACTTTTTGCTACAGAGGCTTTTAAAGGGGGGCTCTCAGTTGGGGGGTTATTTTGCACTCCAACAGCTGCATAAGTAGGGTGAAGGAGAGCTAGCCCCAGATAAATTCCAATAATTGAATACCACAAAAGAAGCATGTATTAACCTCATTTCAGCTAACTCTCTTCTTATTTTTCTCTAAAATTAGAAATATAAAAAGAGGGAAAATGATGAAATAGTCTTCTCTTTGTACCTGATCTGTAAAAAAACATAGAAAAACGGCCAGAATTTCAGCTATAACAACCAAAAGACATCTTTTTAAGACTTTCTTAAATGAACGATTCACTCTCTACATTGAAGCTGCCCTTTGATCTTACCTTTATGGATCTGTACCATCGAGACGGATTAGCAAAACTTGATCAATTTTTTCTTCAATTTTTACATAGTAAAAATTTAGATTTGGCAGAAGCTTATCAATTGGCACGAGCGGGCCATGCCCTGGATGAGAGTGGCCTTCTTATAGACCTTGCTCCTTATGTGGACCAGTTTATAGGTGGTTTGTTCGATAAGGAGGCAACAAAACAACTCCAGTGTGACCATCAGAAATTTGCGAGAATATTAGAGGTAAATCGCCAGTTTGTTCAGCGTCAGGCCTTAAAAAAATATCCTTTAAGCAGTGTGGAGTCTTTTTGCATACAAACTCTTCAAAATGAGTTGCAGGCCTATGTCGATATTAATAATCAGGAAACGTTTGTAGAATCCATTTCAAATTGGCAACTAAAAGCTGAAAACCATCAAAAAGAACTTGATTTAGCTATGCGCTATGCCGCCTGGGCAGTCCTCACGCCTGCAGGACAAAGACGCCATCAAGGACAAGCACTCTTTACGGCTCCTCATAAGCTTGATCCTCACTATCTGATTCCTCTTAATTCATCAGGTAGGTATGGAGCTTGGGAATTACCTGAAGAAAGTCGCAGGCTTCGGGATGGTTTTTCTTTAACTGATAAGGGATTGAGCCGTGAGATGGCTCTTCATCAATCAAATTATTGTATTTGGTGTCATCATCAGAATAAGGATTCGTGTTCAAAAGGTTTATTTCCAAAAAAAGAAGGAGAAACTGCAAAGTATCAAACAAATGAGTTAGGGATTTCATTGGGAGGCTGCCCTTTAGAAGAAAAAATTTCAGAAATGAATGAAGTAAAGAGCTTGGGTTTATCAGTTGCTGCATTATCAATTATTATGATTGATAATCCCATGGTTCCAGCCACAGGTCATCGCATTTGTAATGATTGCATGAAAGCCTGTATTTTTCAAAAGCAAGATCCTGTTAATATTCCTGGAATTGAAACACAAATCTTAAAAGATGTTCTTTCTCTTCCTTGGGGAGTTGAAATTTACAGTCTATTAACACGCTGGAATCCTTTAAATTTCAGGCATCCTCTTCCTTTAGGTGAGTCAGGATATAAAATACTGGTTGTTGGCACTGGCCCCGCCGGCTTTACGTTGGCACACCATTTAATGAATGATGGTCATACAGTGATTGCAATCGACGGTCTAAAAATTGAACCATTGCCCCAGCACTATTCAGGCGTAAATAGTTTAGGTCACAAAGACGAATTTCAACCAATTAAATCATTCAAAGAAATTGAAGAAGATTTAAGTGATCGTATCAATGGTGGATTTGGAGGCGTTGCTGAGTATGGTATTACCGTTCGCTGGGATAAGAATTTTCTAAAATTAATTCGCATCGTGTTGGAACGTAGATCTCATTTTAGCTTAATAGGGGGTGTTCGTTTTGGCGGGACCCTTACTGTTGAGCAAGCTTTTGCTTTAGGGTTTGACCATATTGCTTTATGCATGGGAGCCGGTAGCCCAACCTTAATACCAATGAAAAACGGCTTGGCGCCTGGAGTTCGACAAGCGAGCGATTTTCTTATGGCTCTTCAATTAACAGGAGCAGCAAAAGATGCTTCTATTGCAAATTTACAACTTCGCTTACCAGCTATAGTGATTGGTGGGGGGTTAACGGCCATTGATACTGCAACAGAGGCTATGGCCTATTATCCCGTACAAGTGGAAAAGTTTGCCAAACGTTATGATGAACTCACCAAACTCTATGGGACTGAGCTTATAGAAAGAGATTGGTCTTCTCAAGATCATGAAGTTTCTAAAGAATTCTTAGAGCATGCTAGATTAATTCATAAAGAACGTATGGATGCTAAGGAGGAGAACAGGTTACCAAATTTTCAACCCCTTATCCAAAAGTGGGGAGGTGTCACGATTGCTTACCGTCGTTCTATGATTCAATCTCCGAGCTACACCCTTAATCATGAAGAAGTAAGCAAAGCTTTAGAAGAAGGGATTTCTATCTTAGATCATGCGCTCCCTAAAGCTGTTGAAGTTGATGATCATGGATATGCCATAGGTTTAACTGTCGAGCATAAGCAGGAAAATATCGTTCTCCCAGCACGTGCAATTTTGATTGCTGCAGGAACCAAACCCAATATCAACTTAACGTTTGATGATACAGATACGTTTACACTTCAAGGAAAAACATTCCAACCTCTGGATGAAAATGGAAATCCAGTTGAAGCAGAGCGGTCAGCAAAACCATATCGTCCAGATGTTTTAATGCATATACGTCCTGACCAAAAAGCAATGAGCTTCTTTGGTGATATGCACCCCTCTTTTTCTGGAAATGTTGTGAAAGCAATGGGGAGCGCAAAACAAGGTTATCCCGTCATCACACGACATTTGAAAAAATTAAAACCCTCAGATAAATATTCCGAGAATTTTATAAAGAAAGTTAATAATCTCTTACGAGCAACGATACATGCTGTTTATCGACTAACACCAACAATAGTAGAAGTTGTCATTCACGCCCCTCTAGCTGCTCGTGCTTTTCAACCAGGACAATTTTATCGTCTTCAGAATTTTGAAAGTCTTGCTCCTGTCGTTCACAAGACGAGATTGGCTATGGAAGGGCTAGCTTTAACGGGTGCATCTGTTGATAAAGAGCAAGGGTTATTATCCACCATTGTTCTGGAAATGGGAGGGTCCTCTGATTTGTGCATCACTCTTAAAGCAGGGGATCCTGTTATATTAATGGGACCAACGGGGACAGCAACCCATATCCCTGATGGCGAAACAGTGATGCTTGTTGGTGGTGGACTTGGGAATGCTGTCTTGTTTTCCATAGGTAAAGCCATGCGTGAAAAAGGGTGCCGTGTCATCTATTTTGCAGGATATAAAAAACTTATTGATCGTTATAAGCAGTCTGAGATTGAGGCAGCAGCAGATGTTGTTGTGTGGTGTTGTGATGAGGCGCCTGGATTTACACCTACGCGTCCTCAAGATCGATCATATGTTGGTACGATCGTAGATGCCATGGCCCTCTATGCTCAAGAAGAACAAAGGTCCAGTCTTATTTCATTATCTGATATTCAACGTATGATCGTCATAGGATCAGATCGGATGATGGCCGCTGTCACGCAGGCCCGTTATGGTGTGCTTGCACAGTTTCTCAGCCCAGGTCATTTAGCGATTGGGAGTATTAATTCACCCATGCAATGTATGATGAAGGAAATTTGTGCTCAATGCTTACAAAAGCATGTGGATCCCACAACGGGAGAAGAACGCATTGTTTATTCATGCGCTAATCAAGATCAGGTGCTTGATATGGTTGATTTTAAGTGTTTATCCGATCGTTTAAGTCAAAATAGTTTATCAGAAAAGCTTACAAAACAATGGGTACAGCATTGTTTAAAAGAAGTTCGAGAATAATCAGTTAAAAAGTTAGATACCCTCTTCCCCTTCAGCACCATATCGCGTATTTTAATAAAAATCGCGATTATTTAAGGGGGCAATAATGAAAAAAAGAATAGTAGGCCTGGTGTTTCTTGCACTGATAACCATGGTAGATTCTAGCCAGGCAGCCTTTGGAGGGTTGCGTGTTGGTGCAAACTTGGGCCTCCAACTTTTGCAAGGCAGACACTTTTATGATGGGACGCCTCAGCCGGATGCTGACATGATAAAAAGGCTCAGCGTGATGGGAGGAATTTTAGGTTTCCATGGTGGCTATCTTGTAGAGCTTTCAAGTTCGAAAATGGTAATTGGGGGTGAAGTATATTACTTACGTCCAGGTGCGAGCCCAACCATAAATTTAGGCCTTTATAAAGGTCCACAGGAAGGCCAAGTAACCATTAAACACGAATCAAGCATGGGCTTTGCCGCTACGGTGGGGATGATGCTTAATCCTAAGATTTTGGTGTATGTAAATGTGGGAATTGAAATGGCTAAATTTCAGTTTGCATACCAATTTAACAATGTTGCGCAGGCTCTTATTCCGCCTCTTACACCAGCAAAGCAAGTATTTTCAAAGCGTTATAATGCACTTACTCCTGCTTTGGGCGCGACATATAAGTTTACGCCTAACTTCCTCTTAGGAGTGGAGCTTTCGTCCCCATTCTTTAAAAGGTTTATAGCGCGCAACAGTCCTCCGAGATCTTTTCAATATAAACCTGTTGAACGACGTCTCATGCTAAAAATTTCATATTTATTTTAATAAATAATGAAGGGAGTGATTAAAGCTCCCTTCATTTATTTTACAAAAGGCAATAATCCAAAAATTGAATCATTAGCAAGCGATTGTAACTTTAATGGTCTTACCATGACCAGATAGTTCGTATGTGCAACGACCATCAATGGGGGAACCGCTTGTTGGTCTTGCTGTGAACCTTGGATCACTGATAATAGCTTGAAGAGTAGAATCACTCCAAGATGGAGCTTTTAAAGCCCATTCTTGACCACCAAAGTTGGCTCTACCTTGATTGTGAACAAGGCTTTTAATGTCTTGAGCTTGGAAAGTTCTGTTTCCAACGCGTGCACTTGAAGAAGTTTTAGCAGTAGTTTTTCCTTTTGAACTAATGTTCTTTACAGTGCTTTTACTCTTAGGAGCAGCCTTACCTTTAGCTGTTTGGCTACCTTTACGAGAGTTATTCTGATATGTCATTTTTTTACTCCTTTCTATAAAGCGCAACTATTTGCGCATAACAATCAGTATAAGAAGAAGATGTTAATTCTAAGTTAAAGTAAGGGGTATTTGTAATATAAGAATAAAATAAGAATGTTCAATAATATAAAAAATTAAAATAAATTCATGTATAAAATTTATCTTAACATTGTTCTTCTATTTTTCTTTTAATCTCTCCAATGGCTTTGGCCGGGTTAAGTCCTTTGGGGCAAGTATTGGTACAATTCATAATTGTATGACAGCGATAAAGTTTAAAAGGATCTTTAAGTTCGTCTAGGCGCTTTTTTTTATGATCATCACGACTATCTGCAATCCATCGATAGGATTGAAGCAAGATGGCTGGCCCTAAAAACTTATCCCCATTCCACCAATAACTTGGACAGCCGGTCGAACAACAAAAGCATAAAATACATTCCCACAAGCCATCAAGTTTAGCGCGTTCAGCTTGACTTTGAAGACGTTCACGCTGAGGGGATGGTCCTTCTGCTTCTAACCAAGGTTTCGAGGCTGCATATTGCGCATAAGCATGGGTTAAGTCTGAAATTAAATCTTTTATGACTGGCATATGTGGAAGAGGAGTGATGCGGACATCGCCTTTTATATCTGCGATAGGTTTAATGCAAGCGAGGGTATTTGTGCCGTCAATATTCATAGCACAACTCCCACAAATTCCTTCCCGACATGACCGACGAAAAGCAAGAGATGTATCATTCTCATCTTTAATTTTAATGAGAGCATCTAGAACCATTGGGCCACATGCTGCCATATCAATTTCAAAAGTATCATACGTGGGATTCTGTGAAAGATCAGGATTCCATCGATAGACCTGAAATGTTCTAATTGATGTCCCTGTTTTTACTGCTTTAAAAGTCTTACCAGGTTTAATGCGTGAATTTTTAGGCAATCTAAGCTGAACCATCGATATCTCCTTTAATAAACGCGCTGGGCAAGGGGAATGGGTTTAACATCATCGGTTAAGGTATGGAGATGAACAAGCCGATTGTCCAGTTTGACTTTTTTTCCGCTTAGCCAAGATAAAGTGTGGTTTGGTTTCTTTTTATCATTGCGATTCGGGTAATCTTCTCGGGCATGTGCGCCCCGGCTCTCTTGTCGGTTAAGAGCTGATGCTATTGTTACCATCGATTGTTGTAAGAGGTTTTCAAGTTCAAGGGCTTCCATAAGATCAGTATTCCAAATAAGAGAGCGATCATTGATTTGTATTTCTTTTAATGAATCAAGGATGTCTTCCAATTTCCGTTGACCTTCACTTAAATGTTCCTTGTTTCGAAAAACGCCACAATGCGTTTGCATCGTTCTTTGCATAGAGAGACGAATTTCGCTTGCTTTATATTTTCCTTGAGCGTGACGTAAACGATCGAAACGTTCTATAGCTTGAACACCATCACTCTTCTTTAAAGGAGCGTGGGGAGTATTTGGAGGGACAAGTTCTGCTGTCCTATGGGCTGCTGCTCTTCCAAATACAATAAGATCAAGCAAAGAGTTGGTTCCTAATCTATTTGCACCATGCACAGAAACGCAAGCTGCTTCTCCAATGGCCATTAAACCAGGAACAACAGTTTCTTTTGATGATGAAATGACCTCTGCAAAATGATTGGTCGGGATACCCCCCATATTATAATGGACAGTAGGAAGGACGGGGATAGGTTCTTGAGTAACATCTACCCCTGCAAAAATTTTTGCTGTTTCAGTAATACCTGGAAGTCGTTCATGGATAATTTTTGGATCCAAATGTTCTAGGTGCAAATATACATGATCTTTGTTTTCTCCAACACCCCGACCTTCCAAAATCTCCAATGTTACTGCACGACTGGTGACATCCCGAGATGCAAGATCTTTAGCATGGGGGGCATACCGTTCCATAAATTTTTCCCCATTACTGTTGGTGAGATAGCCGCCTTCTCCCCGAGCGCCCTCTGTAATCAAGCACCCAGCCCCATAAATTCCAGTTGGATGAAATTGGATAAATTCCATATCTTGAAGAGGAAGTCCTGCTCGCAAGACCATAGCATTACCGTCTCCTGTGCAGGTATGGGCTGACGTACAAGAAAAGAAGGTTCGACCATAGCCACCAGTTGCAATGATAACTTGATGAGCCTGGAAGCGATGAATTTTCCCATCATCCAAAGACCAGGCAACAACACCGCAACAAGCACCATTTTCATTCATGATAAGATCAAGGGCAAAATACTCGATAAAAAATTGAGCTTGATGTTTTAAGCATTGTTGATAGAGAGTATGTAAAATTGCATGTCCTGTTCTATCTGCTGCTGCACATGCCCTTTTCGCCATAGATTCTCCATGCCGAATCGTATGCCCTCCAAAGGAACGTTGATAAATTTTTCCCTCGGGTGTTCGAGAGAAGGGGACACCTAAGTGTTCTAATTCAATAACGGCAGGGATGGCATTTTTGCACATATATTCTATCGCATCTTGATCCCCTAACCAGTCTGATCCTTTTACCGTGTCATAAAAATGATATTTCCAATCGTCTCCATCTTCCATATTGTTGAGGGCTGCCCCAATACCCCCTTGCGCAGCAACAGTATGGCTGCGTGTTGGAAAAACTTTTGTAATACATGCTGTTTTTAAGTTGGCGGCCGACATACCTAATGTGGCTCGTAATCCTGCACCTCCTGCCCCCACGACAACAACATCATATTGATGATCTACAAATTTATATTCTTGAGCCATTCTATATGTCCTACCTGCTTCCGATTATCATGATGCGTAGAATAAAAAACCATGAAAGCATAACCATGCTAAAGCTCATTATATTCACTGTGTAAATTAGAATTTTTTGCCAAAGAGGATGGGGAATATAGTCTTCAATAATAACTTGTAACCCAAGGGCACTATGATAAAAAGACGTGCCTACAAAGAGGGCGAGAAGTGCACTTATCCAAGGTTGTGCAGCCCAAGTGAGGACACTGCTGTAATCAGCATGGGCATTGTTTAAGATTGAGGCAAGAAACCAAATTCCCAACATAATCAAAACAACAGCTGACAGGCGTTGTCCTTTCCATACTTTAAACCCGTCAGCATTGTTTTGTGTGTGAAAGTGTGTCATGAGTGATATAATATTTTCCAAAAAGTAAGAAGAGTGAAGCCAAAAGCTGAACAGACAACGATCCATCCACTTCTGTAGACTGTTTTGAGTTCATAGCCCCATCCCATATCCCAAAAAAGGTGACGAATGCCGTTGGCAAAATGAAAATAAAAGCAAAATGCCCATCCAAAAAGAAGAGTTGTGCCAAGAGGCGAGGAAAGCCAGCCCGTGACGCCATAATAATGCTCTTGTCCCATCGCAAGAGCCCCCAACCAAACGACAATAAGAAGTGCCCCACAGCTTAGCCCCATCCCTGTAAGGCGATGCATGATAGATAAAATAGATGTGAGCTGTGGACGATATATTTGCAAATGGGGAGCAAGGGGGCGCGAGGAAGGAGGTTGCGGAGATGAAAGAGACATTACCTACAATTTACCTAAAATATAAAATACATACTTAAGCGTATAGGGAAGGCTCCATTTCTGTCAAGGTTGAGAGCTGAGAAGGGACGGGCGTACAAGGGGCTAGATAAGGCGTTCTAATTGGCGCATAGCATAACTCAACATTCCCAAGTCAGAATGCCCACTGCTTTTGATGTTTGCAAGAATGGGACGAATATGGTGAATGCTCTCTTTATGTCTATGTATCCATGCATCAACATTATTCTGATGCTCTTCGGTCATAACACTTGCGGTAAGCTTTACCTGAATTTGTGCAAGGTCATCTATTAAAATTGTACGAGCGCTTCTCTGCCATTCATAATCCCCATGAAATTGTGCAGCTTGAAAATCTAACCAATCTAACCCTATCTTAGATCTCAATGAGAAATACGTGTGCGTAACCGCAGGAAGATTATGATATTTTTTACCTAAAAACATGATATCAAGAATTGCCGGGAGGAAAGGAATGAGGGATAGATTTTGTGCGATATCTAAGGAGACTCCCATGTGAAGAAATCCTTGCTTCCTCATATCATAAATATGGCGCTGGTCCCCATGAAGCCCATCAGGAATTTGAGGTAAAATATTATGAAGATGAATAAAGCGTGATGGCTTAACGTCAGGATGGCGTAAGAACCATAAGACAATTTGTTTGAGTGATTGATTCATATCTATAAGGACTTGTGTTTGTAAATCCACGACCATAAGAGGGTCAAGACTATCAACTTGATCCCAAATTTTGTGCAAATCTAAAGTTTCACAGGCCAGGAAGAATGCTTTAACGACTTCTACCTCATGAACACCGCACGCTTGTGTTATGTCATAAATAAAAACAGGCCCGACGCGATTTATGATTTCATTAACCAAAACTGTCGCTGTGATTTCGCGACGCAAAGGATGTGCATTGATGGCTTTAGGAAATCTAGCTTGAATAATATCTGGAAAGTATTTGTGTAACCATCCATTATAGTGGGAATCATCTGGTATCTTGGATGCTAAGATTTTTTCATATAAGAAAATTTTAGAGTAGGCAAGAAGAATAGAGAGTTCAGGACGTGTTAATCCCTGGTTTTTTGCACGGCGCTGCTCTAAGGTCTCATCGTCTGGCAATGCCTCCAGAGTGCGATCAAGGCCAACATCACTTTCAAGTAACCGCATCAATGATTGATATGTATTAATATCAGAAGATTTTGCCGCTTCGAGTACTGTTAAAATCTGCGTTTGCCGATAATTGTCAGTTAAAACCAATTTAGCCACATTGTCAGTCATTTCTTTTAAGAGCTCATTGCGTTCATTACGCGAAATAGAATTGCCAAGTGTATTAAATAATATTTTTAAATTTACTTCATGGTCTGAGCAATCAACACCTGCAGAATTATCGATAGCATCTGTATTGAGAAGACCCCCCTTTAAAGCAAATTCAATACGTGCTCGTTGTGTCATGCCGAGGTTAGCTCCTTCAGCAATGATTTTGGCCTGTAGTGATTTTGCATCAACACGAATATCATTATTTGCCCTATCCCCGACATCTGTATGGAGCTCTGTAGTTGCTTTAACAAACGTACCGATGCCCCCAAAATAAAGCAAATCAGCTGGTTGACAGAGTAAGTGTTTAATCAATTCATCTGGACTAATTTCCGACATATTAAGACCAAATATTTTCCGACATTGTGGACTTAATTTTATACTTTTAAGTGAGCGCTCAAAAACACCTCCCCCAACAGAAATAAGATCAGTATTATAATCCGACCAAGAAGAATGGGGAATTTCAAATAGTCTCTTGCGTTCATCAAAACTTATTTTTGTGTCGGGATCTGGGTCTAGGAATATGTGTTGATGATTAAAGGCGGCTAAAAGACGGATTTTATTTGATTGCAACATACCATTGCCAAAAACATCTCCGCTCATGTCTCCAATTCCAATCACTGAAAACGGTGTCGTTTGGTAATCATGCTTTAGTGCTCTGAAATGAGCTTTAACCGATTCCCAAACACCTCTTGCGGTAATGCCTATTTTTTTATGGTCATAACCGGTGGAGCCTCCAGAAGCAAATGCATCATCCAGCCAGAAATTATATTCATTTGATATAGCATTAGCTATATCAGAAAATTCTGCGGTACCTTTGTCAGCCGCTACAACCAAATAAGGGTCATCTTCATCGAAACGCATAACTTGGGGGGGATGTATGACTTTCCCTTTAACAAGGTTATCTGTAAGGTCTAACATTCCACGTATCATCATTTGATAACAGCTGATTACTTCCCCCATCATTTGGGAGTAATTTGTGAATTTCCCTTGATTTTTTACAATGAATCCTCCCTTTGATCCCACGGGAACGATAACTGAATTCTTAACAGTTTGAGCTTTCATCAGTCCTAAAATTTCCGTACGAAAATCTTCCGGTCGATCTGACCAACGAATACCTCCGCGGGCTACCTTTGCTCCTCGTAAATGTATAGCTTCGACGCGAGGTGAATAGATGAAAATTTCATAAAGAGGGCTCGGATGCGGCAAATCATCTAGCTTTCGGCAATCAAATTTAAACGCTAAATATGGTTTTGGTTCTAAATTTTTGAGAGACTTAGGGGAGGATGTTTGAAAAAAATTGGTGCGGACGGTTGCCTCAATCGCATTGAGTACTCTTCGTAAAATTCGATCATGGTCTATGCGATCAACTTTTTCTAAGTGACGGTTAATATCCTTAAGAATAAGAGCTTGCTCTTGTAAATTTGATTTTGAGCGCTTTAAGGCAAAGCGTAATTCAAATAAATCAATAAAATTACGAGCAACGTCTGGATACTGAGTGAGGATCTCTTGTAGATATGCTAAAGAGTAAGGCAACTGAACCTGTCGGAGGAATTTTAAGTACGCGCGAATCAGCGTAACTTGGCGCACATTGAGTCCTGCCTTTAAAATGAGCTGATACAGCACATCATTTTCAGCTGTTCCATTCCAAATATGGTGGAAGGCAGTAATGATTTTATTGTGGTTTGTTTTCCAATTTTCAATGCCAAATGCATGGACTTCGAAGTCATGAATCCAGATAAGGTAGCCATCTCTTTCTAAAGAATACGTCGTTTCTCCAATAACTTGGAATCCTAGATTTTGGAGAATAGGAAGGAGTGTGGACAAAGAGAGTGAATGACGTGCATGAAATATTTTGATTTTCAAACTTTTTTGTTCTTTTTCCCTATAGAGATAGAGATCAATGGGTTCTGAGTCTGTGATTTTTTCAATATAACCGATATCGACCAGGGCTTGCTCTGGTTTGAAAGCATCTATATACGTAGTTGGAAATGCTTTTTGATATCGGGTTAATAAAAGAGCTGTATCTTTTTCGTTATAGCGTGTATTAATGAGTCTTTCTAAATAATCTTCCCAGCTTAAAGCTGCTTCTAAAAGGGCTTTTTGAATATCCATCTCGTTGTATGTAACTACGCGAGGTTCACTAAAGCTCACCACAAGTATGAGGCGCGCATAATCAAGCTCTCCGAGTAAAACGTTATCAGAACTAATTTTTCCTTTCAGATGGTGCTCTAAGATTTTGCTGAATCGATCTTTGAGTGCATAACTATATTTTTCCTTAGGGAGAAAAACCATAACGGTAATATAACGACCATACGCATCTGGACGGATGGTAAGAATGAGAGAATGCCTATCATTCATGTTTAAAACATTCTGACTAATTTCATAAATTTGGTCGTTGGCTAGATAAAACAGTTCGTCTCGTGGAATGCTGTTTAGAATGCTTATGAGGGTTTTTCCATCATGCCATTGTGGTTCAAATCCAAATTGGTTAAATACGGTATGAACTTTTTCACCAATGATAGGAATATCAAAGGCAGAACCTGTAAAGGCCGCTTGTGTAAAAATTCCAATGAATTGATAAAGACCTCGAGGGTTTCCATCATTATCCCAATCAATAACTTCGATGGAATCTATACGTGACGCGCGATGAACAGTTGATCGTGCGTTGCTTTTTGTAATAGAGAGAGTTGGTAATGTTAATGCGTAATCTTTGTTTTTATCTGAATTAAGACGTGTTCGATTCAATACGGGTGCTAAGTCACCATTATTGACAAAAGTTACATCTCTAAATAACCCCAGATGAGGTTGGTTTGCAATGGTTTCAAAGTGTATACTCGGCAGACCTTTCTTTTGTTTCTGTATACGATTTATAGAAAAGTAACGACTTCCCAAAAAGATGAAATGACCATGTTCAAACCAATTCAGAAGGTTTTTTAACTCATTTCGTTCAGTATATGATGGAAAATTATTCCCCAAAGGAAGTTCAGAAAAAGACCCCATAAGTGCCGTAATTCTCTTTTTAATCAATGGCCAGTCTGATACCACATTTCTTACTTGCAAAATGAGCTTGGAAATCTCTTTTTTAAGCTGATCAATTTGCTTCTTTGTTAAAGTAGATTTTATTTGGATAAAAGCAATGGATTCAGGCCGGTGACTCGGTTGTGTAGCGGTTTGTGCAGATATGCGCTTATTCCCTTTTACAGCCTTTTTCTTCGGTGTGTTGTCTGTAAGTTGATGATTATGGTGCACTGCGATATTTGTATGTGTTTCCTTCAGATCAACAAGCGATACAAGCCTGCCTTCTTTAGTGCGTTGAACACCCAAGACTGGGTGAACGATAATTTCAATCTTGTGGCCTCTTTTCTCTAAAAAGGTTGTAATACTATCAATTAAAAAAGGCTGATCGAGATTCACCATAAAAATACCCAATCGGGACATGGCATGATGGCTCAAAGGGTATTCAATAATCTTCACAAGAGATTCATTGGCCTGACGTACTTGAAAAAGCGTCCACATCTCTTGAACAATGGAAGTCACCTCAGGAAGAAGCATTTTTTGAAGATATTCAATGGGAACACGCTTAAAAAAGTGCTCAGTAAAAACATCAAGGTACTTATTTTTTCGAGCAGTTCGGCCATAAATCTGCTGACAAATAGATGCAATCAAAGCTGGTTTTGAGTCAAATATTGTCATGAAGAACCTTACCAACCATATCCATCCTAAAAGGCCATCTCTATGAATATTTTACGGGAAGAGAGTTAAGATTTTGTAACGAAACGCCACAATTTATCTGTACCCTGGCGGATGCCAATACGGGGAGTCGCGCTAAAATCTGGCTGATACCCTTCATCACACACGTAAAAATGGGTGCTGGTGGTTAAATCAAGGTTGTTGTGGTCTTTTGATATCTTCAAATGACGACAAAGCTTTCCTGGTCCATTGAGGTTAATCATATCCAGGACAAGCCCCCTTATCAAGACAGCGGCTGCTGTGCCTTCAGGTTCGGTGACAATATTTAAGCAATGGTACATTCCATAGATGAAATATACATAGGAATATCCTGCAGGTCCAAACATTGGGGCGTTTCTGGGCGTTTTTCCGCGATAAGCATGGCAGGCGGGGTCGTTATTTTGATGATAAGCTTCCGTTTCTGTGATAATACCTGAAGAACCTTGAAAATAGAGCCGTTTCCCAAGGAGTTCTTGAGCAACTTGCACGGTTGGGCGAAGGAAAAAGGTGCGTTCTAAACGATGCATAGCCTCTCTCAGGAGGGATAAGCCCTTAAATGGTTTGTGATGAGTAAGATTATTGGAGCGGGCGAAGGGATTCGAACCCTCGACCCCAACCTTGGCAAGGTTGTGCTCTACCCCTGAGCTACGCCCGCTCAACTGATCCAATAGGATCATACCCGTTCTTCAGAGAATTGCAAGCCTCATATTGTTCTTTGTGTAAAATTCATCTATCGGATATTTGCTTCAAACTTAATGATTTTAGCAGGAAATTGAAAGGCATATACGCCTCCAACGGCAAAAAAAGCTCTACACAGAGCAGGGGAAAAAAAAGAGGTGGGAATTTAATCCCACCTCTTGTATTACCCGAACTCGATTTTAATTCCCCTTTAAGGGGGTCCATTAAAAGGAGAGCTTTGTTCCCGCGATAGCAATTAAGCCTGCATTGTTGCCAATGCCAACATTCCATGGTTTAGATGAATTTAGGAGCAATCCATTTTCACGTTGGACAGCAACAGCGTTTGTACGGCTGCGAATGTAGTCAACTTCGGTATATACCTTAAACCCTTGGAGAGGGGTTACATCTACCGTTGCTGTATAGAAATCGCTGTTTGCTTTCAACAAGTTACCAGTATTTCTATTTGTCCTCTGATAAGAGGCAGCAAACTGATAAGCACCCATGGTGTATCCGGCACCTACGTTCCAAGCGTGTCCTGCGTTTCCATTGTTCATGGAGCCTAAGTTAACTGCATTTGTACCACCAATTGGGTTGATCATAAAATTTGGTGTCCGTGGAAGGTGTGATTTTCCGTTGTCTAAGTAGCCTGCACCAAATCGGAAGTCATTATATCCCATGACAAAACCCAACTGATAGGACTTTGTATTTTGCATTGGAACACGGCCGCCGCTTGTGAAATTTCTATCATAAAAATAGGATTTAGCGGTCATGCCGACGCCGCTTAATGTAATGTTCCACTTGCCAATTTCTTTTTGGTAAGTAAGTCCTAAAGCAACGTTACGCAAATCAAATGGTTGGTAAGTTGCGCTTGTATCATATAAACCACGGTTTCCGGGGATTTTTCCAAGGCTAGAACCTAAAGCTGTGCGATTGTCTACCTTATTATCACCACGATGTGCCGTTGAGGGTGTATACGCTACACCAACTTGCCATCCAGCAACTTCAGGGCTGTAATAGGTAATTTTCGTGGTATTTCCAGTATCACCGATGTTGTCGTTTCCTCTGATCACACCTGCAGACATGTTGTAAACGTTGTTAAATCCACCGTCAAATCCACCTGTTCCACCGATAATTCTTCCTGCATCCCATATCATGGTGTTGCCTGGACCTGCAACGTCACCAGCTTGGAACGATCCGAACTTTCCTTTAAGTTGAACATAGTTTTGGTCAATAATGGAGTCTGAACCTGGAATTGTTTCTAAAGTGACACGGAACATATATTCCATACCAGTGGCAGAGGTTCCAAGAATCGTGAAGAACAAGTTAGAAGCATCAACACCTAAATGAGGTTGTGGGCCGCCTTTTCCATTTTCACGACGTTGTTGGTTGACAAAATAAGAGTTAACAGCTGTATATCCGTCAATCTTTAATGAAGGTGCAGTAGCGCCAGTCGTCAGTGTTTCACCATAAGAAGGGACACTGGTTAAAGCATACAAAGCCAACCCAGCCAACGTTGATGTTTTTAACAAAATCTTAACCATTTGTTATTCCTCCATAATTTAACGGATTTAAGCAAAATCATCCTAAAAATTGATATACTGTCTTCTATAAAAGCCTAAAAATGGCTGCTTGATCAACCTCAAATATTTACAAATAGTAAATGACCGGGGGTATGTGTCTTTGCGAACACACTTTAAAAAATCATTTTTCTGGGCGGATTTTGAGAAGGGTGTGGCGGACGATGAGAGCCAAATCTTGGGTGGTTGTTTTAAGGCTCATTTCTCCTTGAAGGGCGTGCAGAAATTTTGCCCGAAAAGAGGCATGGGGCTGGCCTGATTTTCTCAAGCACATGCCTTGTAATCCCCGGAGAAGATAAACAGCATTTGCCTTTGCCTCTTTTCCATCGAGCGCTGCAAGTAAAGATCCTGGAGGAATGGCGGGGGTCTTTTCTGCAGCAAGAACCTGTTGGTTATGCCGCTCGACCCATTTTTGAGTCTCTTGGGTGTGCGGGTCAGGTTTGAGATCAAAATCAAAACTGTTTTGGGACACGATATATTCCTTAAGATTAAAGGAAGGTTGAGTGGTGCCTGCTGCCGGACTCGAACCGGCACGTCTTGTGGACGACAGATTTTAAGTCTGTTGTGTCTACCGATTCCACCAAGCAGGCTCCATGGGCAACTGTAATCATTTCCCTCAAAGCTTTCAACAAAAACTGTACACGCCGTTCAAGATTGTGTGTTAGGTTAGCTCACATCAAGAGGAGGAGTGCCAGAGCGGTCGAATGGGGCGGTCTCGAAAACCGTTGTGCGTGCAAACGTACCGTGGGTTCGAATCCCACCTCCTCCGCCATCATATGTATGCCCCCGTGTGGGGGCATACATATGATGATTGAATGGGGATGAGAACCCACAAAACCAATAATTTGGGTTCGAGCTTGAGCGAAGCGAAAGCAACGCGAAGCGATAATCCCACCTTTGCAAAGATGGGCGAAAGAATATTGGGTGGAAAAATATTTTTATATTAAAACATATTTTTAAATAAAATCAAAAACTCATTAACACTTATTTTTCCCTTTCAACTGTCGCCTACTATTCACTATTTCAGCCACTTTCACTTCCAATCTCTCGCATTTTAGAAAAATTGTTTGGGCAATAAATTGACTTTTTCGAATAAGGGGCATACTATGCAATTCAACATACATCATATGCATTAAATGCAACACACAAGCTTTAGAAGCGACTAAATTTTTTAACAATAACAGTAACCGATACAACGGCTCCAAACGGGCAAGACTAGGACTTTGCTCGACAGTCCCTCTATAGGCCGGTGTTAAAAGAGGAGAAGACCTATGTTATCGAATAAACTGATTAAACCAGTGGCCCGTGTCGTCCTGGCCGCTTATATGACACACCTTATAGCGCCCATCGCGTGGGCTTGTGAGGGAGGAGTGGAAACCCTGCTTCCTGGCGATCCGTTGGCCCAAGAGAGGTTGATGGGAAGGGGGCACAGTTCTTCTTTTGTTCCTAAATCGTCACTACCAACATATGGTCCTGAACCTAGTTCTCTTATAAATAAAGAACGTCTTAAAGCTCAAGCATTGGAGTTTCAATATCATCTCCATATAAAGACGAATGAGACACCTGAAAAACAATTAAAACTAAAACTCTCTCGTCGTGCGAAAGGAACAGAAGACTCTTTTGAGAAACTTCACACTCTTAAAGTCACTCATGGAAAAATTTCTTCAAGTGAGTCAAAAGAAAGAAAACACGACGATGATATTTTAAAGTCTCTCTTTAAAGAAGCCCTCTTTGTGAAAGAGAGGGGTGGTTTCATCTTCTCTCTTGGTTCTGCAATATTAAAAATCGCCTCATCTGGTTTTGTCCTGTTGGAAGACACTGCTTCCTTTCTCTCTCCTTATGATTTAGTATTAAAAACATCAAAAGATTTGTTACTGCCTTCTCTTAATGTTGCATCTCTGACCTTAGATGTACCAACCGCCCATTTTGGTTTTGTTTCAACAAGGCTTCTTCATCTCCCCTATGCATCACAAAAAGTTCTGAACAAGGGAGGCTTGCGTGTCCATCAAGCTACAGGATTAGGCACACTTATTAACCATGGACAGGTACACTGGGAGGGTACAAAAGAACGCCCTGCCACGCTCGGTCTTCGTCAGCTCATAAATTCCTCTTCTAAAGCTAGAATGGAAGGGATGTCCCTTCACATCACAAAAGACAACCAAACTTTTATAAATGGCAGCGATGCTGAAGTCTCTCTGGGTGATCTTCGAGTTGATGCTGCTCATTCTCCCTTAATTAATAAAGGTATACTCCGTCTTCATAGGGGCACAATCGATCGAGAAGTTATCAATAAAAATCTTGCCACGATCACAATTTTAGATCAGTTGTTAGTTTCAAATTTATTCAATGCTGGGGATCTCACTGTTAAGAAGCAACTTAAAATTCTTAACGGAAAAAATACAGCAAGTATAATTATAGATCACTTCTGGATGCCTGAGGGAAATTTTGAGAATGATGGAAAACTCACCACCTCTTCTTTTCATCTTGAGAAAGGAACATTCCACAATTTACCCAAAGGTAGTTTAACAGTTCTTAAAACCACAAAAGTAGACTACGCGCATCTTCACAATGAAGGGAAGATGGTTACGGGATTGCCCAAAGCGCCAGGACACTATACGCAGTCATATGGTGAATTTAGAAACACAGGAGTTTGGGATCACACCGGAGATGTTGACTTAGGAAGAACAAAATTTTCCAATGAGAGTGAAGGAACACTCATTTGGCAAAAAGGGAGGTGGGACACTTACGGGCTTGGTCTGCAGTATAATTATGGTGTTTGGACAATCGATCAAATGTACATGCCTCGATCTTCAAGGGCACAAGGAGTCCTAAACATAAGTAATTACGGAACACTCCATCTTAAAAGTGGAGAGCTTACTTTTGGAGAATTAACAAATCATGGAATTCTCATGTTTGGCGGTGGTCGTTATACGATACTAAGTTATTTACTTAATGATCATATTATGAAGTTTTTAAATCATGATTGGACCATTACAGACAGTCAATCGAGCAGAGCTCCTAATCGTATTGTACTCGTCTATCCAGATAGGAATGTATATAATACCACTCAAAAAAATGCATTCCTTAAGCCAGTTGAAATTAAAAAGACGCTCTTCTGGGATCTCCAAGACCTTCCCGTACATCTCCATACAGAAGGAGATATTGTTTTTTCTGAACGCCATCGTAAAGCACGAAGACTTGATGATCTTGCTAACATAGCTACTCCGGGGAAAGTGACTTTTTATGTTCAATCTGTAAACACTTCACGTAATTTTGAATTTTCGAACATTGGACATCTTGTCTTATATGCATGGTATTTCGGGACGACAAGGAAATTTATTGTACCCGCTCTCACTCTGTGTGTGGAAGGTCCGCTCACTTGCGGAGAGAGCAATGATAAAATGGGGACCATCTCAGCAACCAGAGGCCCTTTGTCTGTGACAGCGCGTGAAATTGACAGTCGATTTGGCACCTTTAATGGAGAGGTAGGACCCGTCCATCTTAAAGCTACCAGAGATAATATTTTGATTGGAGCTCCTTTAGAAATTACAAAAGGATCACCGTTTACTTACGGAGAATCCCCTGAAACAGGCCCCTATAAATGGAAACAAAAAAATGGCGCTTCAGTTGTTTCAGGAGGGCCCCTCATTCTTGAGACGCCTGGGAAAATTCTCGTCGATTATGGTGATCTTTTGAGTGGTGGTGAACAACTTCTTAAATCTGACCAATTGATCCGCAATCAAGCGAGCTCTTTTACATCTTTGGATAAGGTTATTATACGAAGTCCAGAATATGAGCATACACGAGCGCCGAAAATTTCAAATTCTCCACCGCAGGACGCGTTATACATTATTATCCCTGAGGTTCCAGGGTCAGATCCTGCAACCATCGAAGCGCGTGGCAATATCGAAATTCATACACAAAAGACAACTAACGTTGCCAGTAAAATGCGCAGTGGTGAAGATATATTGATCAATGGCATAAAGCTGGATGAAAAAATCGTTGATCTTAGTCAAAAGATTCCCGGCTATGTCGAAGAAGCTCAGAATTTGTATGAAAAGACATGGACCTATCAATATTATTGGGTAGCTGGGTGTGTTATACGCTGGCTCCTCTCGACCCCACTGTTCTCAACTGAAACCTGCTCTCTTATCGCAAAGAAAGATATTCATATCAACACGGGCGGTTTTTTAATCAAAGGGAGAATCGGCGCTAGAGGTGCCTGGATTCATGGATCTGGAAATGGAAAGTTTGACGGAACATCGTTTGTGGGGCACGCAACTTCCAAAGGCGACGTTTTGTTTAACCTGACGCAAAGCATATTAGAGAAAACTTCAGCCAGTGGAGCTCTCAAGAAAAACACACACGGGGAAATAGTCCCCCCTATTCGCCTCGGTGCACCTCGCGTCTCTATTAAAGACAATTATGCGATGTTCCTTGATGATAAGAATCAACATCTCTATCGAATTTCTTTAAACCCTGCGACCATCAGGAATCCTCTTAGAAACCTCTCATCAGGATTATTTGAATTGTTCCTTAATTCAGCTGTGGCTGATCTTACAGGACGGATAGATTTTGAAGGGAGTAGAGAACTGGAAGAGCATACCAAAAGATTTTCACATCAAACCAAGATATCTCTTCTAACTCAAGATCATCTTCATCAGGCTTCGACCATGCTTCTCCTAAACAGCTTACAGCAAGTAGGAGAATCAATTGAAGAACACATGATGCTTTTTATTCCGGCCCAAGCGATCACAACCACAAGAGGGATTTCTGCAAAGACGATTGACGCCTCACAGGATGGAGATCTCACAACGGAGAATTATGAACTTGAGGCAGAAGAAGATGTTTCTCTTGTAGCAGCTAAAAGGAATCTACTCCTAACAACCCCTCGACGGATTATTCTAGGTCATGTCACTCGAGATGTTGTTGATACGCAAGCCACAGTTAAAGCTAAGAAGGGGCGCGCTCGCGTTCAAGGGGGCGAGCATGTTGGAATAAAGGGAGCTGTTGTAGAAGGAGATCAAGATTTACTGGTGCGTTCCGAGGGTGATATTGCCATAGAAGATGTAGCTCTTTATCGATCAGAAACCTATCAAACTGTTAAGGATGGTGGACTCTTTGGAGGGGATACAGTAACGCATACTCATGTGGAAAGCTCAACACCTTTGCCGGCAGGGGTAAAATCACTGCATGGCAATGTGCGTCTTGAGACTATGAGAGAAAAATCTATCTCTATCATAGGTTCACATTTCAGCGCCCCTGAAAAAGACATTCTATTAGAGGGAGGAGAAATTACTGCAAAAGCAGGGATAGGAGGGACCACCGTTGCAACTACAATTCATACGCGTGGAGCATTTAGTTCTTCAAGAAGTTCAAGTAGTACCCATACTGCCACATTCATTCCAACCACCTTTGAAGCACGCAATATTCATGTTAATGCCAAAAAGAGCACTTTTACCGGTGCGGACTTTGTCGCACAGATTCTATATGACAACTCTGCAACAGGAGCCCACTTTAAGCCTGCCATAGGGGTATCAACTTATTTTACACAAACGATTGGAAAGACACCCCTCTCCAGCACGGATGTAGGGTGCCAGGGATGGTATGAGGTGATGCAACCATGCAGGTTCGCCATTAATCAAATCATCCGCAAGATAGACGACGGAGAGCTCATTCTTGAGTCTGTCCAATGGGATTCCAACCGCACACAAATCATCGGCAAGTTTGTAGAGACCACGTATCAACTCAAGCAATGGCAAACCAGTTGGGCAACACGCACGCAAGTCGTCCCCGACGAAGCCCTTGTTGTTGCAGCCTTTGCCATCTCCCTTGCAACGCAAGGGTGGGGCACTGCTCTGGGTAATACTCTCTTGGGAAGTGGGACCATGAGCGCCCAAATGGCCTCAACG
>VGEY01000004.1 GCA_016869075.1 Alphaproteobacteria bacterium | reverse complement strand
ATCCTCTCATTTACTTTCCTGACGAAAGAAGATTTCAAGTGGGAGATGGTACAGGTGTACCCTTAGGAATTGTTGAACATCAAAGCTATCCTTTAAGGACAATGAATTTCCCGAAAGGTGCCTCCTTAATTTTGCACAGTGACTTATTGTGGGAGTCAAAGTCTGTTCCGGGTGTTTGTTTAAATACATCAAATCTGGATAGCTTTGCAAAAGAACTGAATGGGAGGGGGGTTGTTCAAGCAGTTCGCCAACAAGTGGGATTACTAGGCGATCCTTCGTTTTCAGATGATCTTACTCTTATAGAAGTTACGCGTCTTGCTCATGAGGGAAATAAATCATGAATTTAAGTATTAAAAATGTTGTATTTAGAGATATTTTCCTCTACTTTTCCATAGCCATTACGGTCTGTCTTGCAACAATATTATTTATCACTTCCTCCAGTTATTGGATTATTCGTTATCATGATTTTTCGGAAACTCATGCACTTGTGGAGCACGCATTAGAAAGCGAAACAAAGCAACTCGTAAATTATACCCAAAGTTATTCTAAAGGTCATTTAATTTATGAGAACATAGTCACCAAACCAGATGAACAATGGTTTATGGAAAATATAGCCAATGATCTATGGTATAATTTTGGTATTGATTTTTCTATGATCACAAATAATCAAGGAGAAGCAATATTTTTAAGTACCCAAGATGAAAATATTCGTAAAAATATCAAGTTATTCAAAAATGATTTTCAAGGACTAATAAATAATCTGGAAAAGAAAGCCAGCTCAGATGTTTTGCATAAAATAATACAATATAAAAATGTCCTCTATATTGCATCTGTTTCAAAAATTAATATAAATGGGTCCAACAATACTACTGAACCTGGTCAGCAAAATTACTTACTACTCATGCAAACACTCAATGATGATTTTCTAAGATCCATGAGCAGAACTTTTGGAATAGATGGTTTACGTTTTGTGAAAAAAACCGATAAAGATTTTTTAAGAGACTCACAATTTTTGCCTCTGAAAGATAAAAATAACGTCCTTGGATATTTAACTTGGGTACCCAAGGATACAGCTCAATCAGTATTATCTAGTCTTTTGCCGACGGGAATAGCAGTAACACTTCTCTTGTGTGTTATTGGTGTTTTCATGACGCGTAATGTTTCTAATGCTGCTTCTTCTTATGAGGAGGCAATAAATGAATTAGTGAAAACATCTGAAAACTTAACTAAAGCAAAGGAGACTGCTGAAAGATCTGATAAGGCCAAATCTAAATTTCTCGCCACAATGAGTCATGAAATTCGCACACCTATGAATGGCATCATCGGGATGATCAGTTTGCTTAAAGAAACAGAGCTTAGTAAAGAGCAAAGCAATTATGTTCAAACAATTCAATTATCTGCTGATGCTTTGATGAATATGATTAGCAGCATTCTTGAATATAGTAAAATTGAGGCAAGTGAAAGAGAAGTTTTTTTAAAGCCTGTAGATATAAGGGCGCTTGTGAATGAAGTTCACGGTCTTTTACTTCCTGTGGCGCTGCAAAAAAAATTGAAGTTTGAGACTCTATTTAGCAATCAATTGCCTCAATTACTGATGGCGGATCCTATCCGCTTGCGCCAAATTTTGTTAAACCTGACAACAAATGCTTTAAAATTTACCCATGAGGGGCAGGTTCAAATCCATGTTTTAACCACCCCTGTGAGCGGTACCCAACTCGAGGTTATTTTCCAAATTGTTGATACGGGTGTGGGCATTTCAGAAGCGAGCCAAGCTTTACTTTTTGAAGATTTCTCACAAAATGATACGTCCTTACCTCAAAACCGTGAGGATACGGGATTGGGATTAAGTTTGGTTAGAACTCTGGTTGTTCTCATTGGTGGAAAGATGGGAGTTAAAAGTAAAGTAGGCCAAGGAAGTGTTTTTTGGTTCAGTACGCCTGCAGAAATTGTAAAATCTGAAAGTCAGCCCATTTGCTTAGAAGGATAAGATCGTTCTTTATAGTAATCAAGTTTTTGTAAAAGTATGACTTAAATGCATAACATTTTAATATCTTAAAAAAAATTTCTCCTAACGCGTCTTTTATCTCTTGTTTAATATAAAAATTAATGATGTCATAATACAAATGACCGCAAGATGAGTGAATTTATTTTTTATTAAGGTAGGTCGTCTTGGAAAAGCATTTTCTTTATTCAATTTTAGTAATATTAATTAGTATTCCTCTATCTATAACTGAAAAAATAGTCTCTAAAGAAGAATTAAAAAGGAGAGGACAGGGCTTATTAAATCTCTTTCTTAAAACCTATAAACACTTACACATTTTTGAAATGAGGAATTGATATGACATTTCCAGGCTTCTCTCCTCGACAAGCTTCAACAGGCATTGGGTTACAAAAAGCGCACTATAAGGATTTTTTAAAGGAAAGACAGCCCGTTGCTTGGTTAGAAATTCAAGCGGAAGATTTTTTAAATTTTGAAACAGAAGAATTTCAATTTTTAGAACGTATCCGTGAAGATTACCCCATGAGCTTGCATGTCACCAATTTATCTTTAGGATCCAGTGATGGGATTGATGAGGAGCATATTAAACGCGTAAAAGCACTTATTGATCGTCTAAATCCGTTTCTCATTTCAAGCCATCTTTCCTGGGGAAGAATTGATGGGTATTATCTAAATGGCTTATTCCCTATTCCTTATACGCAAGAAACATTGGAGCTTCTTGTCTCCACAGTTAATCGTGTTCAAGAAATTTTTGAGAGCCCACTATTAATTGAGAATCCACCCACATATTTACAGTACAAAATAAGTAACATGGAGGAGGTTGATTTTTTAGGGACTTTAGTTCATCGAACTGGTTCAGGAATATTGCTTAATATCAATAATGTTTATGTGTCGTGCCATAACCATGGTTGGGATGTTGAAGCGTACCTGAAAGGAGTTCCAAAGGGTAAGGTCAAGGAAATTCATATTTCAGGTCATAGAATTCAAGGTCCATTTCTTGTGAGTGACCATGAGAGTGATATAAGTAACGAAGTTTGGAATATCTATCAAAAGGCCATTCATTTATTTGGCCCAGTCCCAACATTAATTAAAAGAAAAACCACTGTTCCAGATTTAAAATTTTTGTTGGCTGAGGCACAGAAAGCTCAAAATATTTTGAATCAAATACGCACACCTTCAAATACGACTCGAAAGGAACGCCATGTCCGCTTTGGTTAAAATACAGCGTGACTTTTGTCAATTTATCAGGGGTCATAGCCATAGGGATTTTTATCAACACATCAAGAATTCTAATATTCCAAAAGAAGATTCTTTATCTATCTATCTTCAGGGTATTTTTTCGACGCATACAGAGGCTTTGAAAAATAATTATCCGCTCGTTTTTTCCCTATTGGATGATAGGGCAGCCTGTGAAATAGCTCATGCATACATAGAAGTAAATTTTCCTTGTACTGGAGATTTGAAAGAGTGGGGAGGGGCATTTCCTTGTTTCATTCAACATTACGAACAACAGAGTGAATGGCCGTATTTGGCAGAGGTTGCGCAATATGAGCGTGCAAAATATGTTGCTCTTTATGGATCAGAAGGCTCCCTTTTTACGGGAGATAAAGAAAATTTTTTGTCATCGATAGATCACAAAGAACAGACATTTCAGTTTCAGGAGGCATGCCAATTAATCGCTTTTTTATATCCCTTAGAACAAATTATATCTTCCATCGAATATAATCAGAAGTCTGTTGTTCCTAAAACCCAAGGATCTTCATACGCTCTTATTTTCAAACTGCACGGGAAAGTTATTGTCTGTTGGCTAACTCCTTCAATGTTTGTCTTTATGAATCGTTTAAAAGAAGGACAAGGTATGGATGTTGCTTTTGCTGCTGCTGAAGTTTTAGAACCTCTTTTTGATATTGAAAAAGCTTTTAGTTTTATGTTGTCATATCCTCTTTTACGCATTGCTGAAAAATAATCTTAAAGTTTTTAGCGTATTTTTTTATAAGATATGTTTCTAAGTTACATCTTAACTTTGAGGACTCAAAATCGCAAGAAGGCTATCAATAATATAGGATAAATAGTGCGCTTGTCCCATTTTAGTACTGAGGAAACTAGCTCGGTCTAAAAAGCCATTTACAGGCATTGATAAAATTAAATACAAAATCATTTCAGAGGGCATATCAGAGCGTATTTCGGCTCTTTGTTGGCACTCAAGTATATAATTATGATACAAAGCAAAATTATTATTTGGGAGGCCTACAAGGGCGTTATGTGATTCAAGTCGTTGCCAATGCATCAAGCGTATAAGATCGGGATTGCGCGCATAAACTTGAAACCGAAATGTTACAAAATTCTTTATGAATTCCTTGAAAGTTCCCTTAGTAAAGTCAGTTCGATCAAAATTTACATCCCTAGTACTTTTAAGAATCTCTTCTTTAACAGACTTCCATAGTTTTTCTTTACTGCCAAAGTGATGATAAATCAGGCTTTTATTAATATGAGCCTCATCAGCTATTTCTCCAATGGATGTCCCGTCAAAACCCTTTTGAAGAAAGTGCTTTTTAGCACTCCGTAGTATGACTATAGCTGTTTTATGGTTATCAACTTTAGGTCGAGGCATCTTAAAGCTCCTTACAGTATTTATACTATAAGTTGATCGTTCATTCAATTTGTTCTTGACAGGGATTAAAATTTAAGATAATTAATTGAACGATCAGTCAATTAATATATATAGAGAGGAGTTTAGATATGATCATAGAGTCAAATAAGCAACATCAAAGTGTAAGGAACATCCATAGGCATCTTAAGATTAACAGAGGTCTTGCAAAGGACCGCATAAGTTTAAGAATAAGCATGAAACAATTCAAGACAAAACTAATCATACTTTTAAGTGTATTTGGGTTTCTATCCCCCTTAGCATATGGCCAAGCGTTCACGCCAGAGAAGCTTCTTCCTCCGGGCATTGATAGTACTACAGTAACTAATCCCTACACTGGGGAGCAAGGAACAGCACGAAAAGGAACAGTTGCGGCTACCTTGAATAATGTTGCCCTATTAAACAAATTTCTTTTGGATAAGGATTCTAAAGATGGAGAAGAAGCTGTACAAGCTATTAAGCAGTTAATACCGTCACTAAAATGCGTCGGGATTTTTAACCTTTTCACACCAATGGAGTGGTTAACAACTCCCGATCAGCCTGGTCGTATACTTGCTGTAGCGCTGCTTTTACAAGCATATCCGTCAGAATTCACCCCTGAAATAGAAGCTAAGCTTAGAGGACTTCAAGAACAAGCAATACACCCAATTCTTGCACAGGAAATAAAAAAAGCTTTTGCAAATAAGGTGTAAAATTACCTCCATATATCGTCGTTGGGGGGCTTTTCTGTTTTCGTCAGTGCGAGCGACCGTAGTAAGCGTGGCTCCGTGTGTTTAATTCACAATACATGGACTGCTACGCTACGGTCGCAGTGACGGTAAGAGGAGTCATTGCGAGCCCCGCTAGAGGCGTGGCAATCTATGTATTCATATCCTCAATACATAGACTGCTTCGCTGTGCTCGCAATGACGCTGAGTTGGAATGGGCATTTATGGGCAATTTTAAAAGTTGCTTTTTTAAATGGGCATCGAATAGGGTCACCATCGTCATCAATATTAACTGAAAAAGAGGACCTATGATTATTACAAAGAAAAATATTATAAACGGATTTCGCACCATTCATAAGCAGGCCATGGCCACCCGGCAATACGCACTTGCACTTCACGCTCTCGAGTGCCAAGCAAGGATTATGGGTATGTTTCAGCACCAGCGCCTTCCCCCCATTACGCGCTTTCAGGACATGGATCAATATCAGCTGCAATCTTTTATTGAAACCTTAGAGAAAAATGAATTTGGATTTATAGATGAGCCTAACAAAAAAAAGAGTAAAAAGGATACACCTACCCAAAAGGAGAATTCGGAAAATTCGAACGAAAAGCTCCATTGACTCGACCAGCTTGACCGCCCGTCTCCTTATTTGTTTTATTAACTTTTTTTAAAACAAATAAATGAATAATCTGGCTTAGTTTTTTGATCCCCATTTGCGTCCGCACCGGCTCTGTATGCATTGCTTCAAATTTGAAGCTCACCTTGAGAGCCCAAGTTTTTTAGCAAGAGCATACCTATCTATCTGCAAGGATAGCTGTTAACTCGCATCCTTAATAATCTTAAGGAAGCGCTCTCTCCTACCGACTGAAAAGTCGAGTAAGAGCTCTCCGGTGCGGACACAAATGGGGATCAAGAAAAAAGAAAGAAGGAAAAAGGGAAAGAGGAAGAGAATAGGTGCGCCAATTGTCATTGCGAGCCCCATTAGGGGCGTGGCAATCCATGGCAACATGGGAACCTCCGCCTCTGGCGGAGGGCTGGGAAAGTTAAACAAAATATGCAATAAACCTCTACGCTTGGATCATGGAGTGAGACAAGAGTAGAGGTATAAATGGAATATCATAGATTATCCCATACGGTTTAGGAATGTAAGTATCATATAATTTTTATCCCTAAATATCGACAAAAAAAGTTGTATGGGAGTTTGAGAAAGGACCTTAGAGAAGAATTTCACAAATTGAGTATAAGAAAGGAGTGTCAGATAATAGAAGGTAAACTGATGTCTAATCATGTTCATATGCTAATTAGTATCCCGCCAAAATATTCAGTGTCGCATGTTATTGGATTTTTAAAGGGTAAGAGTGCCTTATATATAGCGCAGAAATTTGGTCGACGAAGGAAGTTAGGGGTTATCATTTTTGAGCACTAGGTTACTTTGTATCGACAGCAGGAATGAATGAAGAGGTCGTTAGACACTATATCCAAAATCAAGAGAAAGCTGATAAACAAGTCAATCAGGTAGAATTATTCAAATCTTATTAATAACATAACCACTTAGAGGGGTCCAAGCGAAGCGTTCCCTACCTCCACCTCTGGTGAAGGTATGTAGTGCAGTTAATTCCTTAATATAATATTAATAATAATACGCAACCAATTTCTTTAAAAATAAACTAAAAATAAAGAATTCTAGGTTTAGTATTAATTATATAGAGTGTGCCTTCTTGACTTTTCTGTAAGTAGAAGAGGTAGAAAGAATTATGGAAACTTACCTGCCACCCAACAGATTATTATCAACAAGAGCAATTGCGATGCCGGCTGATACAAATCCAAGTGGAGATATTTTTGGTGGTTGGCTTGTTGCTCAAATGGACTTAGCAGGGGGCAATGTGGCTTCTGTAAGAACTAGGGGGCGTGTTGTAACAGTTGCTATCGATACACTTGTTTTTCATAAACCAGTTTTCGTAGGTGATGAGGTAAGTTGCTATGCAGAAGTCATTCGCATGGGACATACGTCGTTAACCATTCATATTGAAGCTTGGGTTCGCAGGGCCTTACAAGATGAAGTCATTAAAGTAACAGAGGGTACTTTTACATTTGTTGCAATTGATATGGATCATAAACCTCGCGAATTTCCTCGAGATTAATTCCAAAAGCATAAATTTCTTAATCTTTCCCTAAATTTTATTTCCTGCTCGCTTTTGCAGAGGTAAAGAAATTGGCTCTTTCCTTAATGTTTTGCTTAGCCAATATGTGACATATGGACGCAAATGCCCATCAAATTATTTTAAAAGTTTTCCTTTTATTTTAAAACTAAAAAGGAGAGGAAAATTATGCTCCTCTTCCACCAAAGTTTTAAAAGGAGTTTGATCATGAAGGCAATTAATCTTGAAACAAAAGTTAACTATAGCTTATCTCCTATTTTTGTTAATAACTAATCATGGGCACTATATAATGCTGGTGCTTACATATTAATAAATAGGCGCCAGCTCTATCTTCTTATTTTTATCAAATATTTCTTTTCTTAAAAAATACAATAATATAGAATTTATTTACTTTTTGAAATATACTATGTAAATTGCCTTTTAATTATTTCAATGGGGTGAGGAAAGTAATTATTGAATGGATTTTAATCTTGAACACTTGAAAGCGTTTTTGGTTGTTGCACGACTTGGAAATTTAAGTGCAGCGGCTAAAGAACTGGGGACAACCCAGCCAAATCTGGGTCGCCAGATGACGGCTTTGGAGAAGGAAGTTCGTTTAAATTTATTCATTAGGCACTCACGCGGTGTTGGGCTTACGAAGCAGGGGCAGGATTTTCTTAAACTCTGTGAGAAAATTGTTGGGCAATTTGTCCAGGGAACAAATGTAATAAGAGAACAAGACATTGATCCGGAGGGAAATTTAACTATAGTAACAGGTGCCGGATCACAAGAAGATATTTTTAAGTGTCTCACTTCCTTTTCTCGTACTTTTCCCAAGCTTTCTTTTAACTTTCCTCTCACCCTAAATGTTCTGCAGCTTTCTGGTAATTTGCATATTGGAAATGCGGATGTGGCTTTTTCCCCCTCACATTTTGATGATCCAGACTTAGTGCAACATCATATATATGATATGGTTTTACGGCTTTATGCAACGCCTGATTATCTTAAATTAAATTCAATTCCCCAAACTCTCGAAGAGTTGAAATCTCACAAATTGATTGTCTATGAAAGCGAAGCCCCAGCTGAAGAAAATAAACTTAACTTCCAGCTTATCAACCCAGAAACAAATAGTTTTTATGCGCGTCCATTTATTACTGTAAGCAGCGGCCCCTCAATGCGTGATTCAATTTTAAATCATCTTGGAATCGGTCCTTGTGCCTATGATCGAGAGCTTGAAGAAAAACAAGTCCTTATAGATGTTTTCCCGGATTTGCCGGACATTGCAATTCCCTATTATTATGCATACAACAAGCGCCTTGAAGGGATCCCTAAAATTAAAGCTTTTCATGACTTTTTAAAGGAAGCTATCCGTCCAAGACAGCGTCTAAAAAACTAAATTCTTTTTTCAGTGATAGTACATAATGCCGCCCATCACGAGCAGAGCACCAACCATCCCAAAAATATTACATATAACAAGGGGTATAATATGTTTTTTCATGCCATAAAATAACCAACAAGACATAGAGACAATACCAATGAAAGTGGCAAAAGCTGAGACAGCATATGCAGAATGAAGATAAAATATTTTAACTGCCTGAATGTAAGAAGCGAATTGGCCAAAAATACCCATAACTATTGTAAAGTGCTCTAAAGAAAATGTTTTAAACCATTTAATAAAAATATTTTTCATTTCTTAAACTCCTGCGTTAAAACCATTTTGAATTTTTAACCAGATGATACCATATACCCATGAACGTCTATTCTTTAAGCCAAATTTTAATTTACTCAAGAAAATGGAATATGATTTATTTTTTATTTTTTGGAACAAGTTTATATTGTAATTTATACCATGTATTCATTGTATTTTCAATTTTTTCTCTTTCTAGCAAAGTGCCATCTTAACAAACATATGGAGAAGGGTAGGTAGCAAAAATTTGTTGAATTTGCTTTTTGTTTCTAAGTTTAACATTGACTATTCCCTTGCTATACTCCCGTATTGGATAATGAATAAGCGTAACTGCTTGGTAGATTAGAATTTATTTTGGCCAGTTTAGAAAACTAAAGGGTAAACACGGCAGAGTGGGCAAAGCGGAAGATTTAATAGATTGGGTTCGTAAAACAATAGCTTGGATACTCTCTCCGAGTGTGTGGCTTTTGATATGCCTTCCCCTTATGGGTGGGTGTGCGTGGCTCTTTGATCCTGATAATCCATTAGAACAAGAAAATATAGGGACACCTGATCTTCCCACTATTCCCTATAAGGCTTCCATTGCTCCTCAGAATGGAGAAATGATGGTTCCTGAGGTGGATGAGTACTTAAAGGCTGTTTCACTGCTTTTGAAGTTAGAGTCTCGTCCTCCAACAAGTCTTAATGCGCTCAATCAACGTATCAAAAATGATCTCTTACGCCTTAAGCAAGCGCTGGCAGAGAAAGGATATTTTGATGGTCAGGTTGATTATTCATTAAAACCCGAATCATCTCCAATAGATATTACTCTCACTTATACTTTGGGCAAACGCTATAAAATTTCCAAAATTACTCTTATGGCTGAAAAAGATATGGAAGAGCCCTTGCAGTTGACTCCAAGTAAAGCTGCAAAAAAAATTCAACTCAATATTGGGGATGATGTTGATTTAGGTACCATACATGAGGCGAATCAAAGATTGAGGAAGCATTTGCGAGATCATGGTTATCCTTCTGCAGAAATGTCTGAACCCGAAGGAGAAATCGATAGGACTGAGAAACGACTCCATATTATTTTTCAGGCAGTACCTGGTACTCGAGGGACATTTGGAAAAGCAAAAATATCGGGGCTTAAGAATCTTGATCCTCAATTTGTGCGTAATAGGATTGTTTGGCAGGAAGGAGAACTTTTTGACGAACGCAAAATGGAAAAAACCAGGCGCAAGCTTATGGGAACGGGGTTGTTTTCGGCGGTGGAAATTAAATCCGATGAAGAGACAGGAAAAACTGAAGAAACCACCCCCATTGGAATACAGGCGATAGAAGGGCCTCCAAGAACAATTGGTGCAGGACTAAAGTATGCAACGACCGAGGGTATTGGTGGTCAAGCTTTTTGGTCTCATAAAAACATTTTTGGGGGAGGGGAAGGACTTAACACCTTAGTGCGTATATCTCCGCGCGTGAGCAAAGCGAAAATTGATCTTGATATTCCAGATGTCTTTGCTCCCGAGCAACATTTGCGAAACGAGTTAAGTGCTACACGTGACCAGAACCGTGCTTATACGAGTCGTTCTTTTGACGCAGGGGTGCGCTTAGAGCATCCTTTTACTGATACTCTTAAGGGGTCGGTGGGCGTAATTGGGGAGGTCGGACGAGTCAAACGTTCAGGGGTTGATTATTTAAATAGACTCCTTGGATTTCCTGTTGAAGTACAAGTCGATGCGACCAACGACTTGATTGATCCGACAAAAGGAGGACGCTTGGCTACACAGGTGACTCCTTATCTTGGTCGCTCAGGTCACGATTCTCGGCTTCTCATTGCAACAGCAAAAGGGAGTTATTATTTAAGAGTGTTAAAGAGTGATGCAATTATTTTGGCTGGCTGGGCACATGGAGGGGTGATTGCTACGAGTGCTTTTGACAACATTGCTCCTAACAAACGTTTTTATGCAGGGGGAGCAGGTTCAGTGCGCGCCTATGGGTATAAGCTTTTGGGGCCTTTAGATGTTTATCGGGTTCCTTTAGGCGGAAGATCTATTTTAGAATATGGGATTGAAGGCAGGTTTAAAGCCACAGAAACAATAGGGTTTGTTCTTTTTGCTGAGGCTGGGAGTTTATCAACCACGGCTTCTCCGAATATGAATAACCAAGCACTTCTGTGGGGAATTGGGACGGGTATACGGTATTATACAGCCATTGGTCCCATCCGCGTTGATGTCGCAAGACCCATGAAAAGACGACGAGATACATCAGGAAAATATATAGATTCAGGATATCAATTTTATTTAAGTGTAGGACAAGCATTTTAATATGAAACTATTGGGCTGGCTTTTCCGCGTTATTATTATAGCTTTTGGCGTATGCTTATTCGTTTTGCAATCCCAACCTGCGAAGAAATCTTTATTGGAATTTATCATAAATCAACCCCTCAAAAATTCTCCTTTTAGATTTGAGGCACATGAAATCCGTGGGCTCTTTCCTTTTCAATTTTCTGTCGCCTCCTTAAATTTAAAGAAGGATGATCAACAGCTCGCAATGATTCCTGATATTTATGTGTCATGGTCGCTCCCTTCCCTGCTTTCACAAGATGTGCGCGTAAATCTTTTAAAGGGACGCGATTTAGCAGGCGAGCTAACGTATAATTTTTCACAGCAATCATTAAAGGCACACATGAGCGGAAAAGGTCTGCCGCTCAAAAATGATCTCGTGCTCACATCGGTTACTGTGGACTTATCTGAGTTAACGTTGGTAAAGGGCCGTCTTGTTTTAGTCGCTCAAGATCAGCAAGAAGAAACCACTTTATCTTTAAACTTTGTTGAAACAGAAACAGATAAATTTAATGTAGAAAATGTGCGTCTGGAAGGGCGTGGGATTAAGGGAAGTGGTTTTGGGAAAATTAATGCCCGTGAGGATGCAGGTGAAGAGGTGTGGGAAGGAAAGATGACTCTTTCGATTGCTGATCTTGCTTCTTACCAGAAATGGGTCAGCAAAGATATTTCAGGTTCTGCGCAAATCAATTGTCAAAAAACTTCTCAAGGACCGGCGGAAATTGACTTACAAATCGACAATTTTAAGTATGATCATGTCCTGGCAAAATCTGTGCATGTTCATGCCAACGGTGAAAATGTAGATGTATTTAAACTCAAACTTCAAGGCCTCGATGCTCAGGTGAATGGTCTTTTATTTGCGCACTTATCTCTGGATGGAGCATATGAGAAAGGGAAGGGCACGTTTGATCTCACCGGGATGGGCGAGAAAGATATTTCACTTAAACTGAATGGAAGCGTCGATAAAACAACGCCAGATTTTTCTGAAGTTCAGATTAATTTAAAGCAAGCTGAACTCAATCACCCCCTCCATCATTTTTCATTAAAAGAACCCACGCAGCTGATTTGGGGACAAGACGATATTCGCGCCTCCAAAATATGGTTGACGAGTGGCGACGGGATGATGACGCTGCAGAATTTTCGAATGGGCGAAAACTTGACGGGAGATATTCTCATTGAGCGCTTGCCGCTGAAACTTCTCAGAATCACTAATCCTGATTTGGAAGCTGAAGGGTATTTGACCGGCAAAGGACACTTGAAAGGAACCAAAGAAAAACCCGAGGCTGAGCTTTCGTTAGAAGGGAAGTCTTTGCAGTTGGAAGGATTTGAAAAAGCGCGCAAAGGGTTAACGGATCAATCCTTAAAAACGGATTTTTCAAGTCAGTTTAAATTAATAAACGGATTCATTGAGTGGACGATCAAAGTGATGAGTGGTCGCTTTCTTGTTATGACATCTCAGGGAAAAATTTCCGCCGAGGATGGATTGCCCACATTATCAAGTACGGTGGACGCAACCATCAAAGGGCAAGGAGAAATGGAAATTATTTCTCTATTTATTCCTTATGGAGATTTAATTCAGGGGCAAGCAAATCTCGATTTCGCCATCAAAGGAAACTTGAAAGCGCCTGTGATTCAGGGCCGCGTGTCCGTTGTGAATGGGGTGTATGAAAATGCCCAGTTTGGAACGTATATTAAAAATATTCGCATTCAAGGAAATGCGTCTGGAGATACACTCACCCTTACGAGCATTACCGGCCAAGATAATTCCAAAGGACACGTCACTGGGCACAGCACCGTCAAATTTACATCTCTCTTTAATCCTCTCATTGATTTGCAATTAAACATGACCCACCTTTTGGTTGTGCAGAATGATGAAATAACGGGCAAAGCCAATGGGCACTTAAGACTGCATGGGCATATCATTGAAGAGCCAAAATATCCAAAAGCAAAAATTACGGGCGATGTTATTCTTGATCCCATTGAAGTGCGTCTTGATGAACGCCTTGATGATATTGTGACCATTAAAATCAGGGAAAAAAACAAAGGTCCAATATCCCAGGTGCGTGCGCAAACGCCCCTTCAAAGTGAAAAAGAAGCCTCTTATTTGCCCCTCGATATTCACTTAAATTCTCCGGGCAAGATTTACCTCCATGGGCAAGGATTTGATGCCCAATGGAAAGGAGAAATGCGTGCTGTGGGCGATATTACAGACCCGCATCTCGTTGGATCCATTGATCTCGTCAAAGGAAAATTTGACATCAGTGGCAAACCTCTCAAGTTGACAGAAGGGCGCATTACGTATTCTGATGAGCCCAAAAATGATCCGCTCATTACAATTATTGGCACGCGCGAACTCGGTGAAATAACGGCGATCATGCGCATTGAAGGACGGGCGTCCGATCCTAAAATTGTTTTCTCATCAAGTCCTGCATTGCCCCAAGAAGAAGTCTTGGCACGCCTCTTGTTTGGACGCGGTGTGGAGAATATGTCCGTGACACAGAGTTTGCTTTTGGCCAATGCGCTCAGCTCCTTTAAAGGAAAAAACAATTTGAATTTCACCGACAAAATTCGTGCTGCATTTGGACTCGATGTTCTCGAATTTAAAGAACGCAAATCGCCCGATGCTGACGAGTTTGAATCTGCGGGCCAACAGGTGAGTGTTGGCAAACAAATTTCTGATCGTGTTTATTTATCCCTCGATCAATCCGTGAGTGGTGAAGGAGGGACAACGGCAACGGTCCAACTGGACGTGACTCCCAGCTTTAAGATTGAAGCAGATGTGGGCGGCGATAAAAACACGGCCGTCGGCTTTGCCTGGGTTAAAAAATATTAATCTTAACTTTCTGAAAATTCTTCTACAGTGTTCCATAAAGAGCGTTTCAAGATATTCATGAGAGCATCCTCCTGTTGAAAAACTAATTGGACGGGAAGCCTTAAAATATCTTGGCGATGAAAAACTGAAATACGCATAAAATCTTTTTCTGTTGTGATCAGAGAGGCCTCGGCACCATGGGCTTTTGCTTTGAGCTTTTGAATATCTTCATTTGTATAAGGATGATGATCCGGAAACGAAATAAAATCTTTAACGCGGTAGCCGGCCTCTTCCAACGTTTGGCGAAATTTTTCGGGATATCCAATCCCCGCAAAGCCGATCACCTCACACGGATGGGGATTTAGGGGGGTAAGCGTTGCGCGAATAACAGGGCATGAAGGATCAAGCTCTGGTGGAAGGGGTGCCGCCTGCGCAGGTCCAATAAAAATGATGGCGGATGTTGTTTTAAGTCCAGAGCGAATGGATTGTCTTAAAGGACCTGCAGGGAAAATGCGCCCATTCCCAAACCCTTGCCCGGCGCTGACCACCATAAGGCACAAATCTTTTTTGAGCGTGTAATTTTGATGGCCATCATCGAGGAGAAGGATGTCCGCCCCCGATTGAATGGCAAGCCGTGCGGCCGTGGCGCGGTTTTTTGACACCCACGTGGGCGCAACATGGGATAAGAGCAAGGGCTCATCGCCGACTTGCAAGAAATGATGTTGCTTCGGGTCAACGAGAATGGGGCCTTTTAAATTTCCGCCGTATCCTCCGCTGATGATATGGGGGGTTTTACCCATTGACTTCAAATGGTCAGCAAGCGCCATGGTAACCGGTGTTTTGCCGGCCCCGCCCAGCACGAAATTTCCTATGGAAATAACGGGCACAGACACGCTGTGGGGCAGGGAGATTTTTTGATGGATCCCTGCACCGAGTTGATAGAGCCAACTCACTGGCTCCATGAAGGATCCAAAAATGTTGGAGGGTTCATACCAAAATTTAGGTGGTTTAAAAGGCACCAAGTTTGCTCCTGTTATTCATCTATGCAAAACCGTATAGGCCAAGGTCAACGTTGTCAACTCTGGAGTGGCAAGGTCTTTGGGCTTGCTCTTTCTTTTCCGTCATTGCGAGACCGAAGGCCGTTGCAATCCATAAATACATTGATCACCACGGTTCCTTCGGAACCTCGTGATGACGAAAAATATTAGTCGTCACTGCGAACGTAGTTACTTATTTACCCCTCACCCATGGCTCCGCCATAACCTCTCCCACAAGGGGAGAGGTACTAAATAGAGCAGTGCCCCCTCGCATTTGGCCCGGTGCAGCCGTACGAGGGGCAAGGATGAGTGCACGCTTGTATTTAATACCTCTCCCCTTGTGGGAGAGGTCGTGAGGAACGAGCGGGTGAGGGGTAACTTATTACATACTCTTCTTACCTCTTCCTTCTTACTCCCTCTCTCTTTTCCATTTTCTTGATCCCCATTTGTGTCCGCCCCGGAAGGCTCCAAACTCGACTTTTCAGTCGGAAGGAAAGGTGTGCATCCTTAAGTTTATTAAGGGCACGAGTTAAAAGCTATCCTTGCGGATAGAGGGGCATGCTCTTGCTGCAAAACTTGAGGTCCAGAATTTGGGCTTCAAATTTGCAGCAATGCACACAGGTCCGAGGGCGGACGCAAATGGGGATCAAAAAACTAAGCCAGATAATTCACTTTTTTGTTTCAAAAAAAATCAATAAAACAAATAAGGAGACGTAGAGTCTGGTTCTACGTGTCAGTTAGATTTTTCTTTTATACTATCCGACTTCTCCTCTTTACTCTCTTTTTGATTTGACTCATCTAAAAATCCAAATTCATTTTTCTCTAAGGTTTCAATAAAAGATTGCAGCTGATATTGATCCATGTCCTGAAAGCGCGTAATGGGGGGAAGACGCTGATGCTGAAACATACCCATGATCTTTGCTTGGCACATGAGAGCATGAAGTGCAATGGCGTATTGCTTGGTTTTCATGGCGTACTTAAAAATGATGCGAAAATCTTTAATAATATCTTTCTTTGTAATAATCATAGGTTCTCCTATTTTGAAGTTAACATTAATAACGATGGTGACCCTATACGATGCCCATTTTAAAATGCAACTTTTTAAATTGCCCATAAATGCCCGTTATTTTTTGGGGGGCCAACACAACGTCACTGCGAGCGGAGCGAAGCAGTCTAGGGGGAGGAGAAAAGGGGTAAAAAAATGAATCTTTCCCTGGAAATGACGCTCAAAAAAACTATATTAATAGGTGCTTAAATAAGGCTCTTTCTTAGGAGTCGGGTTGGTTTGAGATGAAGGATAGTAAGTGGAAAATACGGTGGGAAGAATGTAAAAAATGGTTCAGGAGCAATTTAGGGCTTTTTGAAAAATTTATAATAATTATTTCTTTCGTGGCTGTAATCTCAATTGTTATTAATTATTATTTGACAGATTTTATAATAAGTTCAAAAGCTCATGAAGCAGAACCAGAAATTAATGCTTGGTTGGTATTTGTTACTGGGGCTGCAACAGTGGCTTTAGCTATTGTTGCTTGGTATGAAATTAGGATAATTAACAATCAAAGTGACAAGGATTTCTTGTTGCATATTGACGAAAGATGGGGAAGTGTTGAAGTCATTAGAGCCAGAAAAATCATCCATGAACTCTATATACAAATACGTGAAAAGCACAAAGAAGATCTTAAAGAGCTTCCTGAGAAAAGCGATACCGATTATTCTTCAATAAAATATTTAAAAGCAAAGCAAATTATTAATGATTATTATCAACCATATCCAAATTTACCACTCCCCTTATCAATAGAAACCAAGGATAATTTTGTGCAGGCGGTCTTGGGTCTTGAAATATTTAAAATTTCAAAAGATCGTATTTATGCAGAAGAATTTGTATATTTGTTAAATTTCTTAGATTTTATGGAAACTATTGCTTATCTTGCTCGAGGTAACACTCAAGATAATGAACTAGTAAACAAAATAAATGATTTATGTGGGGGTTCCTTAATTTTTAATTATAATATTTTTAAACCTTATATGGAAATCAAAAGAAAGAAACATCCCGATGAAAAATTTTATGTACATTTTGATGAATTATACGATGCCTTGATGGAAATAAAAAAGTTGAAAGAAAAGACATAGGCCTCCATATTGTAAATCTTTAATGGAATTATTTATAAGCTTTGTCCAGGCGCTTAGCTAAAAGGCTTATAAAAGCAATATATTCTAATGCTTCCTCAGGAGCATCTATTCTATTTTCATGTGCTCGAGGATTCCTAATCGCCATCACTGCTCCTGTATATAGATACATAAATCCCTGCTGCTCATCTTTGTCCGATTGTGATGATAAAGAGTTAAACTTTAATTTGGGTGAATTGGAACTAAAAACATGCTGCATTAAGCTACTGCCGTATTTATCAGGCATCCCACTTTTTTCTTTTACCAACCGTTCAATTTCTTTCGCCGCTGCCTCAACAGCTTGTGCATAATGACCATTTTTATATAAATCATTAGAAACTGTTGCTATGGCTGGATGAAGATCTAATCCACTATATGCTGCTAATATTCTGGAGGGTTTATTTGAGTCTATATTTTGAATATCTCTTATAAAACCATCCTTAATTACATTAAGAACGCTAACGGCCTTTTTTACGGCAGCTCCTACCCCCTGTTGGATTACTTGGATATCATTTGAACCCATAGTAATAGGTGTTGTGTTTAGATACTCAATATTTCTATAGCGCTCATAATCTAAAGTGTTGGGGCCAAAAATATCTACCAACACCTTATTTATTTTTATTTGAAATATGTATATTCGGTCATCAGAAATGTTTCCAATTGTAGTAGAATCAAACTTTGATAATTCATCAATCAATTTATCAATTTCTTCAATTGCAGATTGTTTTTGTTGTACACTTAACTCTGCACATTTAGGTTCATTACTAGCCATTCTTTTTGTCATAAGATGCCTCTGATTATGAATTTTTAAACGCAGTAACATTTGATGGAATATTATGTATTACAACTATCAACGCTAAATCTTTAAGTTTCGTATAATTTCTATCTAGCTGAAAGAATACAAACAGAAAGAATAGTTCCTGAAACAAAAGCGAGAAAAGCTATTATGCCAAAGATCCAAGCTAATATATTAAAAATAAAATGGGCCCTGGTGCTAGCAGTGAGCTGTCGGGAAATATTTTTTGTTTCATTGAATCTAAAAAGCTCTATCCATTCTCTATGAAAATTACCAAGTGCAATATCTTGCCTGCGCATCTCTGAAATGCTACTTAACACAGCGCAAATAACACCGACCATCAAAATAACGAATGAGATTCGAAGTTCTGAAAAAAGCTTTAAATTAGGCTGATGACCAGCAAAGGTTAAAAGACTAATGATTGTCCCTGAGTTAACTATAAAGAGTAATTTGATATTAGAATTTACATTATTTAAAAATTGGCTGTAAAGGAACATCCACTTATCATTATAAATTTCATACAACCAAACCTTATGTTTATGTTCTGTATCTATTGATTCTTCCATCGCTTATCCTTTGGTACACCTAACTAAAATAGCAGTAATTTTAAAATAAATGTTATTGTGGTGCTTTAACAAGAGTTGACTTATGCTTGATTTTGTGTGTCTTTCGATCACAAGGAAAAAGATGCGAAGAGGTAGATAAAAATAAATAGTAATGCCTACCAACGTTGTCTTGTTTGTATTTTCTCTAAAAGCTCACGTCCTATATTAAAGTAGTTACTTGGGTCAATCCTGCGCCCTATTATAGTCCAATGAAAATCACGGCCAGAAATAGAAAAATTAGTATTTTTTTCTATAAAACTTCTTTCTAGTATATCTACTTTGCTCATATATTTTGGTGGGATATCTTGCTGACACAGAGGAGGGAGGTCTGGAACGTCTGGGATGAGAAAAGCACTAATAATTTGAATGAAGGTATTGAATTCATAGAGATTATTGTTGTTCCTTACATCCTCTAATATGTATTTATTTTCTGAAATCTTATAAATAGTATAAAAAATGGTAACTTTTTCATCCATAACATATATCCTCCATATAATATAGGAAGGGTGCTATTCAAAATAGTATTTTAATATCATAAATCAATAAGTTAAAAAATCGCTCTCAAGGGGGGAGGTATATAATACGTGGATTGCTTCGTCGCATGCGCTCCTCGTAATGACAAATACAACCCAATCGCCCCTTTGAGCGGAGTGAAGCAGTCCAGGTGTTTATGGCAAAGATTTTTGAATACATGGATTGCTTCGTCGCATGCGCTCCTCGCAATGACTCCTCACCACCGTCACTGCGAGCGGAGCAAAGCAGTCCATGTATTTAAGGAGTGAGAATACAGGAATACATAAATTGCCACGGCCTTCGGCCTCGCAATGACTTAAGTTGTCACCTTTCAGCCTTTACAGGGTAGCTAATAAGGACTAAGGTTTTTGAAGGTTGACATTAAGCCACGAGGTAAATGGTACAGTGATCGCGTTTCGAGCGGTTTTTTTTCTCATTGGAATTCTTCTCAGCATTATCTCTGCTGCTATGCTGATCCCGTTAAGTGTGGAGTTCTTAATCTATCGCACAGGGGGCTGGCGCGGGTTTGCCATTTCGACTTTTATAACAGGTCTTGTTGGAACGCTGCTGGTTTTGTCGAACCGCTCTGAAGGAAAAACGGAGTTGCGTGTTCGAGAAGCTTTTCTTTTAACGGCAGCCAGTTGGGTTTCCACTTCTCTTTTTGCCGCTTTGCCGTTCTTCTGGTCTTCTTTGTCCTTGGGATTTTTAGATTGTTGGTTTGAATCCGTCTCGGCGCTGACCACCACAGGCTCAACGGTGTTGGCGCATTTGGACAAAATTCCCAAAGGGATTCTTTTGTGGCGCGCGCTTCTCCAATGGTTAGGCGGGACCGGAATTATCGTGATGGCCATGACCATTTTGCCAATCTTACGGATCGGAGGCATGCAACTCTTTCGCACAGAATTTTCTGACCGATCAGAGCGCATTTTACCGCGCGTTTCTCAAATTGCCTCGGCCATTATTTCTGTGTATTGCCTTTTCACGCTCACCTGCACCATTTTGCTTCATCTCGCTGGCATGAATTGGTTTGATGCCATTTGCCATTCCATGGCAACGGTTTCAACAGGGGGCTTGAGCACCAAAGATTTGTCAGTGGGGGCGTTTCATAATTTTACCATCGAATTGATTTTGATGTTGTTTATGATCATCGGCGGTATGACGTTTCTTTTGTTTGTCAAGATATGGCACCGCAATTATAAAGCTGTGTGGCTGGATAGCCAGCTGCGGGTTTATTTGGGCATTATTGGAATTGCCTCTTTGTTGGGGTCTTGCTGGCTCATGATCCATCAAAACATGACCTTCTTGGGGAGCCTGCGGCATGCGTCGTTTGCTGTGATATCGGTGATTACATCAACTGGCTTTACCACGGATGACTATACCTTGTGGGGAACATTTCCCCTTGTGCTGTTTTTTGTCTTAAGCCTCATTGGAGGATGTACGGGGTCCACGGCGGGCGGAATTAAAATATTCCGCTTTCAAGTTTTGTTTGCTGTTGCGTTAAGCCATATGCGCCAATTGCGACGCCCCCATGGGATTTATCTCCCAACCTATCAAAACCAAAAAATCTCTGAGAATATTTCGACGTCTGTTTTTACGTTCATTACCCTTTATGGTTTTTGCCTCATTCTCCTAACAGGTGGGCTTTCTATTTTTGGGCTCGATTTTATCACCAGCTTATCCGGTGCTGCATCTGCTCTGGGGAACTTGGGATCCGGGCTGACGCCTCTGATTGGTCCCCTCGGGTCTTTTGCGCATTTAGATATTGGGCCTAAAGGCATTTTAATGGTGGGGATGATTCTGGGGCGTCTGGAGTTGTTGGCGATTCTCGTGCTCTTTATGCCGTCATTTTGGCGGGATTAAGGTCTTTTATAAAAGAGGCGAGTCCGTTACCGGCTCGCCTCAGATCTCACATATAAATCGGTCGTTTAGGAAGCAGGGACGAGGGCTAAAATCCCTGTGGTTGCTTGTGTTTGATCCATCATCGCGGAAACTTGATAAAGACACCTTCCGTCTTTCTTAGCATTCTTCATGGGGATTATCTTGAGGGTTACTTTGGTGGGAGCAAAGGTATTTTCGAGTTTGATGATCCCTTCTTTGTTGGTGATGATTTTTGGATTATCAGCCACACCGACAGGGGAGATGGTGTATTTTGGACCGCCGGCAATAATAAAGCCCTCCCTTTTAAGCTGCTCAATATTGGTTGTATTAAGGAGGGGGCATTGAAGGGGAGCCGCGTTTTCCTTATCGCTTAAGGCAATGGTCACATGATTCGTTCCAATCGACACTTTATAAGGACAATAATGGGGTGGGTTATCGAGACGTGATGCATAGACGGTCCCCTTCATAGAAGCACTTTTGGCCATTGCACGACTTGTTTTAAGAAATTGTTGAAGCTCATCCTTAGATTTGATGAGAGTATTGTTATAATCTTGGTTGGTTGTAGCCGCGAAGACCAAGGAAAGAGTCTGGCCTTCAAAGTTCGCATTGCCATCTTTGGCTAAGGCATCAATGGCCGTCTCAACTTCCTTCGTGTCGGGACAGAGGAAAGCGGCGTGGCTTACGTGAAAACTTGCTGAAATTGCTACTGCAATGATGAGTGTTGTGACTTTATTTAAATACATGTAAGGCTCCTCAAAAGTATGAATTCTGTTGTTACATTAACCCTCAACAAATTAAAATTTTATTAATATTATTTGTTTCGGGAGTGCGAGTGGGTAATTATTTTTAATCTTGGGTCAGTTCTTCGCGGTTTTTAAATTGGTCGAGAACGTCAGGGTTGGCGAGGGCTTCGTGATTTTTATTCACCTCACCGTGCACCGTGTCTCGTACGGCGCTTTCAGCGAGCTTTCCATTTTTCGTGCGGGGAATATCTGTGACAGCAATGATTTTTGCAGGGACATGGCGGGGAGAGGTATTGCGCCGAATCTGATCTTTAATTTTTTCAATAAGCGCGTCAGATAATGGAATGTCGCCTTTCAGATGGACAAACAAGATGATGCGCACATCATTTTTCCACTGTTGGCCAATGGCGATGCTTTCAAGAATATCTTCGATTTTGTCCACTTGATGATAGATTTCAGCAGTTCCAATGCGCACACCGCCTGGATTTAAGACGGTATCAGAGCGGCCATAAATAATGAGGCCATCATGGGGCGTGAGTTCCACAAAATCCCCATGATGCCACACATTGGGAAAGCGCTTGAAATAGGCGTTGTGATATTTCTCACCATCAGGATCATTCCAAAACCCGAGAGGCTGGGAGGGAAAAGGTTGCGTACACACCAGCTCTCCTTTTTGCCCCCTGATTTCTTGGCCTGCTTCATCAAAAACCCGTACGGCGAGACCTAAGCCACGGCATTGAAGTTCGCCGCGTCTGACAGGGGCAATAGGATTGCCCAAAGCAAAGCAAGAAACAATGTCTGTTCCACCGGAAATGGAGGCGAGGCACATATCTTTTTTGATGGCGCGATAGGCATAATCGAAGCTTTCCGCACATAAAGGAGACCCTGTTGATGTCACCATGCGCAAAGACGCAAGGGCATATTTCTTGTGGGGCTCAAGATTATTTTTGGCAAGAGTATCAATGAATTTGGCAGAAGTGCCAAAGAGGGTGATGCCTTCTTTTTCTGCAATTTCAAACAAAAATTCAGGATGCGGATGGAGGGGAGAGCCATCATATAATACAAGACTTGCACCGCTCGCCAGCGCTGAGACAAGCCAATTCCACATCATCCAACCGCATGTGGTGTAATAAAAAACTTTATCGTCGGGCTTTATATCACAATGGAGTTGATGTTCTTTGAGATGTTGAAGGAGCGTTCCGCCTGCTCCATGAATGATGCATTTTGGAACGCCGGTTGTTCCTGACGAATAGAGAATATAAAGGGGGTGGTTAAAGGGGAGCTGAGGAAAGGTGAAGGCCTCAGGAGGAGACGCTGTGAGAAGATCCTCCCATATTTCTATTTGGGGACTTATATTTTGATTTTTTAAATCTTGTGCTGAAGTGATGTAGGGAATGAGGATGACTTTTTTAAGGGAGGGAAGAGCATCTCGAATGGGTGGAAGGCGATCCAGGCAGGAGAAGACTTTTCCACCATAGTAATAGCCATCCGCCATGAGAAAAACAGTTGGTTTAATTTGGGAAAACCGATCCACAACACCCTGAACGCCAAAGTCAGGTGAGCAGGAAGACCAGATTGCTCCAAGGCTGGCGGCTGCTAACATGGCAATAACAGTGTGAGGAATGTTTGGCAAATACCCTGCTATACGATCGCCAGGTTGGATGCCCCATCTTTTGAAGACCTGGGCTAATTGAATGGTTTGATGATAAAGATCTTGATAGGTCAGCGTTTGATAAACTTGGTCTTCACCATAAAAGGTGAGAGCGATGGAATCATCCCGCCGTCTCAACAAATTTTCAGCAAAATTAAGACGCGCGTCTGGGAAGAATTTTGCTTTCTCAAGATTGTCTGCATCGATGAGAAAACGCTCACCTTGTGTTTCAGAAATAAGTGCGCAAAAATCCCAAACGCCTTTCCAAAATTGTTCTGGATGTAGAAGGGAATATGTGTAGAGATCTTCATATGTGGCGAGCGTAATATTGCGATCTTGCTTGAGCTTATCCATAAACCGAGTCAAACTTGCAGCTTGTATGGCTTTCGGGGAAGGGCTCCATAAGATATTATCGGTCATGGGAAGCCCGATCTCTAATATCCTTCATAGGCTAAGCGCACTTTGTCCACAAACTCATCAATTTCCTCATAACTTTTAAATTGAAGAGTCAGGGTTGCACCGGTCTTTTTGATTTTTAAAGAGGCATCAAGCTTTAAAATTTTTGCAATTTCACTTTCTACGATCTTTGCTTGGTGCATGAGGTTTGATTCAGGGAGCTCGAGAAGAGGATCATTTTTTCGCGTACGCTTGAGCAACTCTGCTTGACGCACATTCAAATTGTTTTGAACGATGTTTTGAACCATTTCTTCAATGTTGTCCGTATTGACAAGAGTTCGGGCGTGCCCTGCGGATATTTTTCCGTCTTGTATCATGGACTTAACATTGTCTGGCAACTGATTTAGACGCAGCATATTGGCCACGTGACTTCGGCTTTTGCCAATGGAGCGCGCCAGTTCTTCTTGCGTATAATTAAATTCATGGAGGAGACGTTGGTAGCCTTCTGCTTCTTCAATGGGGGTAAGGTCATCCCGCTGAATGTTTTCAATAAGGGCAATCTCGAGGGCTTCGCGGTCATTATAGTCACGTATAATAACGGGGACTTGTTCCAAGTTGAGGGTACGCGCAGCACGCCAGCGACGTTCTCCTGCAATGATTTCATATGTTCCTGTATCTTTTTCTAAAGGGCGAACAACAAGAGGTTGAATAATTCCTTTTTCACGGATTGAATCGATGAGTGTTGTCAACTTCTCATCATCAAATCGTGTGCGAGGCTGAAACTTTCCAGGCTTTAGATCATGCGTTGGCAGAGAAGAAACCGTTCTTGGCATCTCAATTTCCATCATGGTGGATTCGCCTAACAAAGCAGAGAGCCCACGACCTAAGGGCGCTTTTTTCATTTCAGTTTCCATCATGCAACTCTCTCCTCCTTCATTAAGTGGGCATCACGAATTAATACTTCACGCGCGAGCGACATATAAGCTTGAGATCCCGTGCACTTTATATCATATATCAGAGCAGGCTTCCCATGACTCGGGGCCTCAGAAACTTTTGTGTTCCTCGGGATGACTGTTTCAAAGACCTTCTCTTTCAGATAAGAACGAACGTCACGAGCAACCATTTCACACAAAGAGCTCCTACGATCATACATTGTAAGGACAATTCCAAAAAGGGACAAGCGGGGGTTTAGGGTTTTCTGAATTTTTTGAATTGAACCCAATAAGTAGCTCAATCCTTCTAAAGCATAATATTCACATTGGAGTGGGATAATAACGTCGGTTGCGGCAACCATGGAGTTGAGTGTTAACAGTCCCATCGAAGGTGGACAATCAATGAAGATATAGTCATACATCTTAATATGGGGGGCAATGATGTCTCTCAAGATATATTCTCTACGTTCCATGCCAACCAATTCAATTTCAGCACCTAATAAATCAATAGCGGATGGAATGATGGATAACCCAGGAATTGGGCTTTTGACGACAACTTGATTGAAAGTGTAATCACCGATCAAGAGGCCATAGGAGTTAAGGAGCCGCTTTTGCTTAGTAAAGCCTAATCCAGTTGATGCATTGGCTTGAGGATCCATATCAATAATAAGAACTTTCTTATCAACCGCAGCCAAGCCTGTTGCAAGATTAACCGTAGTGGTGGTTTTTCCCACACCCCCTTTTTGGTTTGATACGGTGAAGATTCTACTCATTACTTATATTAAACTCCGTTTATCTTGTTTAAGATATATTATTGAGTGCCTAGTTGAGGTGATTATAACTTATTCTCTCTTATCTCACTAATGGTCTTTCATTAAAAACACAACATTAATATTATCTAAGATTTTCAGCAATAGTGAAATAAGTAAGCAAGCTCAACGTATGGGCTAAGGGAGGAGCGAAGAGATGGGAAAGGATTGTTAATAAAGCAGGGGTATGGTACTGAATACAATAAGAATATTTTCATGAAAGAATTGAGGAAAAGATTCACATGAGTGCTCTCAAGCAACCCATAAATACTCAAATTTCTTTAAATTCCACATTATTATTTAACTCAAAACCTTCAATTAGTGGAAAAATTTGGCAACTACATGCAGGGGATGATCGTCAGACGATGACCATCATCCAACGCTATTCGCTCTCTCCAGTGATTGCCCAAATATTGGTTAATAGAGCGATTAATCTCGAAGAAATTCCTTCTTTCTTAGAACCCACACTCAAGCAGCTGATGCCTGATCCCTCGCATTTAAAGGATTTAGATAAGGGTATTGAGCGCGTCATAGAAGCTTTGCAACGGAAGGAAAAGATTGCAGTATTTGGAGATTATGACGTGGATGGAGGAACGTCATGTGCCTTGTTCCGGCGCTATTTTGCTGCTTTAGGGTGTGAGGCGCGTGTTTATATTCCCGATCGCATCGAAGAAGGGTACGGCCCTAGCGTTAAAGCCATGCAAACTTTAAAAAATGAAGGACACTCACTTTTGCTTATGGCGGATTGTGGAACAACTGCTTTTGAGCCTTTAAGGGAAGCAAAATCTTTAGGTTTGGATGTGATTGTTATAGATCACCACGTTGCGCAACCAGCCTTACCGGATGTTTTTGCACTCATTAATCCAAACCGCCTCGATCAGGGGGACTCATCCCTTAAAGGGTTATGCGCTGCGGGTTTATCGTTCATTTTTCTGGTTGCACTTCAACGCAAGCTGAGGACTTTAAATTGGTTTGAAAATCGGAGAGAGCCAGATTTGATGCATCTGCTGGATCTTGTTGCACTTGGGACAGTATGTGATGTTATGCCTCTTACGGGGCTCAATAGAGCTTTTGTGGCGCAAGGTTTGAAGGTGCTTCAATGGCGACAAAATTTGGGGTTAGCCGCCTTAGCAGATGTTGCAGGTGTTACAGAAGCTCCAACGGCCTACCATTTAGGTTTTGTGATGGGACCGCGCGTCAATGCAGGGGGAAGAGTGGGGGAAGCGCATTTGGGGTCTCGCTTACTATCAACAAACGATGACTTGGAAGCGCGACGCATTGCGCACCGACTTGATTCCTTAAATGGAGACCGCCAACAGATCGAGGCAACCGTATTAACAGAAGCCATTAAACTCGTTGAAAATTCTGAAATTATTAATAAGCCAATTCTTTTGGTGAAGGGTGAGGGGTGGCATCCTGGCGTTATAGGGATTGTTGCCAGTCGCTTAAAAGAAAGATATGCACGCCCTGTTTGTGTCACGACCTTTACAGAAGATGTTGGAAAGGGGTCAGGTCGTTCCATGGTGGGGATTGACTTAGGTTCAGCAATGCATGCGGCACATCACGAAGGTCTCCTTATTCATGGGGGAGGACATGCTATGGCTGCTGGTTTTACGGTTGCGCGTCATAAGTATGATGCCTTTTATGATTTTATCCTTCGCCGGCTAGCAGCAGGTGATGAAATTATTAAGCCAACATTAGATATTGATGCCAGTATTACCTTACAAGGAGTAACGGTTGAATTTTTGGAAAGTATGAGCTGCTTAGAACCCTTTGGTGCAGGCAACCCTACTCCAAAATTTATGATTCAAAATGTACGCATTGCGTATGCAGAAGTGTTTGGTGCTGATCATGTGCGGTGTACCCTTATGAGTGAGGATGGCGTGCGTCAGAAAGCACTCGCATTTAGAGTTGCACAGCAACCTTTAGGGCAAGCACTTTTAAAATCGAAAGGCGACCAATTTCATGTGGTTGGCGCATTAAAGCTTGACACTTGGGGTGGGCGCAAAGAAGCTATAATCTATATGGAAGATCTTATAAAGATTAATGACTTACAGGGAGAATAAGAATGGAGAGCTTCGTTAAAGGAATTTTACTTTTTAGCCAGGCGTATATAATTGTTCCTCTCCTCCTCTATGGTCTTGTTTCAGAAATATCCAAGGAAAAGAAATATCCTTCAGGGGAAGTTTTTATCTGGAGATATGCCTGCCTGTTGGTTCTCTTTAGTGTTATATTAAATACCTTTTTAAAATCATTATTTCTTGTTCCTTTAAACCCCGCTATTGGAGTGCAGGGGTATGCCTTTCCGAGTGGTCATATGCAAGTCTCCTTTATTTTTTATGGGTGGTTATTTTTGAGGTATTCACATCGAGCATTGCGCTTAAGTATTCCCTTTCTCTTATCAGCTATTTTCTTTGGGCTGATTCATGAAGGATACCATAGTTTTGTAGATAATGTGGGTGCAATAGGTGTTGGCATATGTGTTCTTTATATTTTTAACCATATTATTCGGCGGCCTTTTATTCAAAAAAATCCGGCATATGTGGGAGTTTGTCTTATTCCGATTTGTGGTTTAATGATGGGAGTTATTAACTATCGCGTGGGTATTTCAACGTATGTTCAATACATATTTGGGGGACTCATTGCCTTTGCGATGATTTGGTGGTTACACTTTCAGAGTTGTCAAAAAAAATTAGAAAATGAATGAGCTTTTTTTTTGGGTCATGAGCTTCCGCTCGGGAGTTCTTACAGATCTATTTAAGATATTCCCTTTCTTTGCGAGTGATGCATTTTATATTCTTTTGATTTCTGTAGGGTATTGGCGTCATACGCAAGATCGCCTTTTTTGGGACTTAGGTTTTTTAGTTCCCTTTACAACTCTTTTAAGTTGCACTCTTAAAAATTTGTTTTTAATTCCAAGACCACCTGAAATTTTTCATCTGGTTCCTGTTCATGATCCATTTGGGTTTCCAAGTGGTGATGTTTACGTTGCAACTGCTTTTTGGGGGATGCTTTGTTTAACTATAAATTCTAAAAGACTCTGGATAATTGCGGGTGCCCTTCTTCTCATGATGATGATTTCTCGATTATATCTGGGTGTCCATAATGTCTCTGACATAGTTGGCGGCTTTATATTGGGTGGTTTTACCCTTTGGTGTTATAGAAGTCGTTTCTTTCAGACCTTTAGTTCTCAGTGGTTTTCAGGGCGCATGGCAACCTATGGAGCTGTTGTAAGTTTTTGTGCTTTAGTTTATTTCATTGTTTCTTTTTCGTTACCTGTGCCAGCTATGGTTATTATGGCTTTAGGGGCATTAGGTGGATATGGAATTTCTCTCTCCTTTCGTGCGCACGGCTTCTTGTTGCCAATGAAAGTTCAGCCATTATCAGTTCCTTCCATCATCTTCTTTCTTAGTATTCTAGGGGGCTTTGTTTGGTTTTTCCCAGGAGCAAGAGAGGGATCAATGCTTCTTATGTGGGTGCTTGGACTTATAAAATATGCCTTTGTCGTTGCATTAATTTACATTATTCTACCCCTATCTCACCAATGGTTGTCCCCGCAGTTTGGTCGGAAAAAATATAAGAAAAATGGGAGCTAAAGGTATTTACTTCCTGTTTTGACCAAAATCCCTTAAAATGTGGTAAAAAAATAATAAGACTAGGGTTTATGGAGAACAGGTCCAATGGATCGCTTAAACTGGAGCAAGCTAAAAACTTTTTATAGAGTCGCCTCTTGTGGCAGCTTTGCGCGTGCTGCTGAGAAATACAATATTACGCCCACAGCCTTGAGCAAAATGGTTAAAAGCCTAGAATATGAACTTAATTGTCAACTTTTCACGCGTAATGAAACCGGCATTGAATTGACCCCGAAGGGACAAATGCTTTATCGAGATGCACTCCGCATTTCAAATATGCTGACATTTACTGAAGAAAAAATCCAAGAGGATTATAAGCACCTCAAAAGCCATTTAAAGCTCGTATGTCCTGTTGGTTTGTCAACAATGTATATCTCATATTTTATTGATTCTTTTATGCATACATATCCTGATATTTATCTTGAAATTGTCTCGTATGATGCCATGTCTTTGAATGAGAAATTAGCAGGTCACGTGTTAATTCATCCGTTTATTAAAGATTTAAATGGTTACAAACAAGACTTATTAATCAACATGCAATTTAAACTTTTTGCTTCAAAAGAGTATCTTAAAAAGCATGGAAACCCAAAATCTATTGATGATTTAAATGATCATCGCTTGATTGCTTTTAGCCGGGATAAGCGCGTATTTGTAGATGTTAATTGGCATTTAAAGATCGGCATGCCAGAAGGTGAAGAAAGAACGCCTGTTTTCGAAGCAGATGCAAATTTTGGAAGATGTCGTTTGGCCGAAAGGGGTGTCGGAATCATCTCAGTGCCCACTGCGCACCCAGATATAAAAAATTATGGACTTGTAGAAGTCCTTCCTGAAGTTGGTGGACCAGAATATAGCTATTATCTTATAGTTGATGAAATTTTATATGAAAATGAGAAAATTTGTTTTTTAACTGATGCGTTAAAGAAAATTTTTACTGACCTCTAAATGACTTCATACAAAACGTAAAGTTTCAAAATGGCGCATGTAGTTATAATCAGATTCTAAAATAGTGTAATCTTTATTATGAACCAAAAACATTCCAACTCTTTCAATAAGAGAAGAAGAAGGCTTTTCAATAACATCTCCAGCTTTAACGTACCATTCGGCTTGATAGGGGCTTTTTAAGACAGGCATTTTAAGTTCTTTTATATGACCCGTTTTCTTTGGAAAACAAGCCCAAAAGTAATATTCTTCAGGTTCTTTAAAGTGAGCGGGATGCTCTTCTATTTCAGCAAGCAAAGCAGCGTTCATAAAATTATTTCGAAATGTTTTCGTCAAAATGAGAGGAACAACGGAACCGGGAGGGCGGGCAGCAGCTTCTAAGAAAATTATTTCCTTTTCCTTTGTTACAAAAACTTCAAAGTGCGCGCTTCCAGATTGAAGGCCTAAGTATGAGTTTGCAGCTTTACAAAAATCTATAATAGGCAATCGGAGAGGATTGTCGGGTTTGAGTAAAATGCTCCCATGATTATAGCCGTTAATGAAGGCGAGTCCGTTATAAAAATATTTTGATGCTTCTATAAAAACATACTCATTGTTTCTAATGATAAAATCGCAATGGTAAAAATCCCCTTCGATAAACTCTTCTGCAATGAAATTTGAGAAATTTGTGTATTTTGAAATATAGGTGCAAAATTGATCGTATGAATCAATTTTTTCAACTCCTATAGTAGCGGACATATCAAGAGGTTTTACAATAAAAGGAATTCCAAGACGCTTATGCAACTCCTCAAAAACAGAAGGCGCTTCTTTTTCGAGAGAGGAGCGCTCAAGCATTTTAAATTTTGGGAAACGAAGTCCACTCTCTGCTAGCGCTTCTTTTTGTAATCCTTTATTTCTAAATTTTAAAGTTGTTGAGTAAGTCGTACCTTGCAAAGAATATTTTTCACGAATAGATGAAACCATTAAATTATTTAATTCATCTGCAGCAACAATTTGGGTATCAGGAAAATCATTTATTTCTTTTTTTACGATTTCATCAAGTGTGTCTCTTGGAAAAAATTCTAAAGACCCATAGGAAGTAGGCCTATCTGGAATGACATAAATATTGTCGAGAAATTTTTGTGCGTCTTCTGGAAGGCTGTGTGAAGATTTATTAAAAACAATAACTGATAATCTTATGTCTGAGCTTTCCTTCAGTTCTTTGAAGTCGTAAAAATGTAAGCTTCGATTGTTAAGAAGAAGAAGGATATTTTTCATGATTACGGAAAAAAATTCCTTTTATAGATCTTGTAGTTCATTAACATGTAGTACCGCCTTATTCTTATCGATGTGTCTTAAAAACATTCCAAAATAATGAGGAGCAAGACAACATCCAATAACGATTGATATGCCCTTTAGCACTCACCATATTTCATAAAATCCGCAGGCAAAAATATTACTCCAGTACAGTTGAGAAGTTATATATGAAATGAGAAAAACTCACAACATATTATACCTGAAACGCCCCCAACATTCCATAAAAAATAATATATACAAACGCTTGGGTGCTGTCGTAACGTTATTTTTTATTTTTGACTTAATTCTCATTGAACTTATTTTTCATTAGGTATAAATATAAAGTGTTAACGCATATTAACAAAAAATTAAAATTTGTTGACGGTTCTTTTCAAATTGTCGGGTGTTTTTGATGGGGAGTTATCCGAATGGTATTTTGCCAATCCTCAAGAATACAACGTAAAAGATGTAACCCCTAATACAGGAGGAGAGTATGGAAAATATGCTTAACGTCATCTTAACCGGGACGCCTTCTGATTCTCATACTTGGAATCTAATCTTTATGGAACTCTTTTTGCAAGAGAATAAGTGCAGGGTGCGTAATTTGGGCTCATGTGTCTCTGCTGAACAGTTGCATACAGCCATTGAGGAGGAGGTGCCGGACCTGGTTGTCATATCTTCAATTAATGGTCACCTGTTCCAAGACGCTATCAAAATTATCAATACATTTCCCTCACATCTTGCCTCATCTCTTCCCCCCCTGGTTGTTGGGGGTAAAATGGGAATTACCCTTAAAGAGACTGGTTTCCAAGGTAAAAAACTTTTGAAATTAGGCTATAGTGGCGTGTTTGTTGAAAAAGATTCTTTGGTGTCCTTTAAGCAATATCTTCATCGGTTAGGCAATGCAAAGAGCTATCAAAAATCTTTAAGATATGCTGTCTAGGTTCCTAGAGGCGCGTCCTGGACTTTATGTCCAACCGCGCATGGGTATGGCCTCTCTCCAAGAGATGCAAGAGGGCCTTAAGGCAGTTAAAGGCCTCAATATCCCTGCAATTGGTACGATCACCCTCGATAGCTATACGCGCATGGGACAATTGGAAGAAGCTCAAAAGGCCCTTCAGGCTGGGCTTGATCTCAACGGTTTTCCCGTTCTTTCTTACTCCTCACAGGAAATTATTGAGAATTTATGTACAGTCGCTGACAAGGATTTTTTAATTCAAGTTCGCCATGGGACGGCTTCTCCCGTCAATCTCTTTAAGCATCTTGTTGAGTGTACTCTTTTTCTTACAGAAGGTGGGCCAGTATCTTATTGCCTTCCTTACAGTCAGCTATCTCTCAAAGAAGCAATAGATTCATGGAGACAAGCGTGCCTTATCTTAGGAGAATATCCACAGCAGAGTCATTTGGAAAGCTTTGCAGGGTGTTTATTAGGACAACTTTGCCATCCTACAATTTTAGTGGCTCTGGGCATATTAGAGGCTCTCTTTTTTCAAAAAAATGGTCTTAAGGACATTTCTTTAAGTTATGCTCAACATTATAACTTATCACAAGATTTGGCAGCTGTTGCTGCTCTTAAAAGGCTAGCAAATATCTATATTTCTCATGAAATATCCTGGCATATTGTTATTTATACGTTCATGGGTTTATTTCCTCAAACTGTGAAAGGTTATAATGGAATAGTTGAAGAAAGTGTGCAGCTGGCTACTCATGCAGGTGCACGGCGGCTTATTGTGAAGACTCAGGAAGAAAGCACCCAAATATCGACACTTTCTGCAAATTTGAGTGCCCTAAAACAGGCTCATGAGCTTTATAATTCTTCTCCATCATTTGAAATGAGTGAAGATAAGGAAGAAGAAGAGCTTATTTTTGAGCAAGCAAAGGCTATCATTGATGCAGTTTTAAATTTGAGCAGTGAAATTGAAACAAGTCTCTATAAAGCTTTTCAAGCAGGGTATTTAGATGTACCGTATTGTTTGCATCCTGATAATCGCCGATTAGCTTCGTGTGCAATTGATAAAGAAGGATATATGCAATGGATATCAATTGGGAAATTACCGATTCCTATCCAATCTGGTAGGTTATATCCCTTTTCTTTTCATACGCTGACATCTAAAGAATTTCTTCAAATGCTGGCCTTCAATCGTATGAAGTTTGATTCTCCACAAGAGACATAACCAAAATTAGCCCCCCCCTGAAAAATTACCGTTAGTCAATGAACTCATCTTATGTTTTATTTAAACTAAGCAATAAAAAATAACATAAGGAGCAAACTCTTGTTAAAGCCAGTTTCTCAAATATGTTCGGGTCAAAGAGACACTTTAGTTGAGCCCTTAAGCTCCTCAAAGGTTCCTTCTTTTGTTGTGGAGTTAGGCTTAAAAACACCCGTTCTTTATACAATGGTTATTCAAGATCCGTTGAACCATTTAGATGTGAAACTTATGTTAGAATTATCAGAGGAATCTGATGAATTTGAATCTGGTATTGTTACGTGTCATTTTCCACGGATATCGGGATCTGAAATGAAGAAAATGATGTGGGATGATGAGATTTTATGTCGAATTACTATGGTTCAATATCTCATGAAAATTATGGATGAGTTATTGCTCTTTTGCTCTCATCATAATGCTTCAAACTTGCGTATTTATACTGATCCGGAGCAAGCTAACGAGTTAGAAGTTTACCAAGATTTTGTTGTTTATACGGATCATGTTTTAAGAGAAGAAGGCGAAAAAATTGAGTTAATTATTTTAACCGATCCTGAAATTTTTGATGAATGGCTAGACTACAAAGAACGTGTTAATTGTAAGTTTCGTCAATTTTTGGAGCGAACTGAAGCAGCGAATTTGACTTCTAAACATAAGAAGAAAGTTTATATGTTTCAATAAAAAGTGATGAGCTCAATTGTTTAAATAATAAGAAGAATAAAAAAAATGAGAAGAGTTACGAATGAAAAATTAAGGAATTAAAGCAAGATTAATATTGGAGTGAAAGATGCGACACCTCTTATCTAATGCGAAACAGACAGTTTATACAAATGTCTATCCATTTCCCCATAAAATTCATGACTCTTCGAAAAACACAAAGCGTCGCAAGCTTAAATTTCTGGATAATTATCAAGAAGTTTCATCCAACCTTTTCTCATTCTATTTTAAAGATACCTCCCATGATTTAAAGTGCACCACTCTTTTAGACATCCAAAATATTTTTGATTCTGAAAAAGTTTGCTCGCTCAATGGTTCCCTTGTTTCAATGCTTGTTTGTGATTTTCCTGCTTTAGATACACGCTTGCTGTATGAAAAAGTGGCTGGAGAAGCTTCCTTGAAAAATGCGATCACGAAGCAATTTCATCTCTATCTCTTGAAATCTCTCTTACTATTTTGCAAAGAGCGTGGTGTACAAGGAATCGTTTTAACATTTAATGAAGGGTGCCACTCTCCTTTGGAAGACTATCGACGTTTTGTTGCAACTGAGGCGGTTGTGACGACAGAAAAAGGGAAGGAGATTCAGGTTATTATTCCAACGGATGATGACATATATACTGAATTGGTTTCTTTTATTGATGAAACTGAAATTGATTTCCGTCAGACCTTGTGGAGAGATCAAAAAGAAAATATACCAATTCGCACTTACCTGAAATCTCATGCTTTATTTTTCTGCATCTGAAGAAGATTGAGTCAGCTTTATAAAACCGAAATATTATTTTTGTGTTTCTCTGCGGGTCTCTTCAGCTTGTTGCATGAGGGCTAATCGACGATAAAGGCCTTCCTGTTTCATGAGTTCTGTGTGAGTTCCAACAGCATCAATGTGCCCATTTTCCATAACAATAATGCGATCTGCTTTCAAAACAGTTGCGAGGCGGTGCGCTATAACAATGGTTGTTCGTGGGGCCATTATGAGGTCGAGACTCCGCTGAATTAAGTGCTCGCTTTCTGAATCTAGCGCACTGGTTGCCTCATCTAGGAGAAGGATCGTTGGGTTTTTTAAGAGCGCGCGCGCAATAGCTAACCGTTGTTTTTGACCCCCAGAGAGGCGAACACCTTTTGTTCCTAGAAGAGTGTGAATTCCTTGAGGCAGACCCTCAATAACTTTCAGTAAATGAGCCTGCTCTGCTGCTTTCCATACTTCTGATTCATGTGCTTCAGGGCGCCCGTAAAGTATATTGTCATAAAGTGACTGAGAAAAGATGATGGGGTCTTGGGGAACAAGGCCTATACGCCTTCGAACTTCTTTGACATCCATATTTTTAATATTTTCACCGTCAACATAAATGCTCCCAGACTGCGGAGTATAGAAACGTAGTAAGAGAGAAAAGAGGGTGCTTTTCCCTGCTCCAGAGGGGCCAACAATTGCAATTTTTTCTCCGGGGGCTGCTGATAAGGATATATTATTCAGGATGGGACGTTCTGGGTTGCTTGGGTAAGCAAAACGGACGCTATGGAATGCAACAACTTCGTTTGAGGGATTGGGTGCTTGATGATAAGCAGAAGGAGTGTATACGTTTTGACTTGAGGGTTGATTGGAGCGCGCAGATAATAATTCTTGTAACCTGTCAAGGGCGCCTGCTGCGCGCTGTAAATCTGCAAAGATTTCTGCAAATGAACCCGTAGAAGAAGCCGCAACAATCGCATAAAAAATAAAGGCAGAGAGCTGGCCAGCTTCGAGGGTTCCATTTAGGACATCTCTGCTTCCGCACCATAAAACCAGGCTTATACCTGCGAACACCAAGATCATGATGAGGCAAGCAAGAAGAGACCGCAAATGCGTTCTGCGCGATGCCATTTCAAAGGCTTTTTCTGTTTGGTTTTTAAATTGGCTACGGTCAATTTCTTCATGAACGAACGCTTGACAGGTTCGAATCCCGCTTAAGGTTTCTTCTAAAAATCCGCCCACATCAGCCATACAATCCTGAGAGAGACGTGAAAGATGACGTACCCGTTTCCCATAGATTAAAATAGGGATAATAACAATCGGGACAACGATCAAGGTTAAAAGGGTGAGTTTTATGGAGGTTGCCATCATCATTGCAAGACCGCCCATGAGCAGGAGAGTATTGCGCACGGCAATGGCTGCTGTCGTCCCGATAACAATTTGTATAAGGGTGGTATCTGCAGTAATGCGCGATACTAATTCTCCTGGTCGGATCGATTCAAAAAAAGAAACATCTAATGTCAGCAGGTGATTAAATATTTGTTGACGTAAATCAGTGACAACCCTTTCTCCAACCCAGCCAACAAAATAACTCCTCCCAAAACTTGCGATAGCAAGCAAAATAACTGAAAGGCCCATGAGGAGGAGAATCGTATCTAACGCAGTTGAATTCTTCTCTGCGAATCCAGCATCAATTAAATAACGCAGTCCCCACCCAAGACTTAAAACCATTCCAGCAGCTAAGAATAAGGACAAAAAAACAAAAACAAGCTGACGACGATAAGGAGCGACAACCTTATAAAGAATTTTTAATGTGAAGAATCCTTTTTCGACTGGCGCGGAAGAGGGTGGTTTGGTAAATTGAAAATTTAAGGTCGCTTGGGTCATGAAAGAGATATCGCTAATTCCGTTTCCAATATGTTCATCAAAGTATCTGATCCTCGAGTTGAAATCCATTCTCCCTCATGAAGTTTAAAATGGTGAGCACCTGTTAAGGGAGAAGCCAACCAGATTTGTTGTGTAACCCCATGATAATTTAAAAGATAATGGCGTCCATCAGGCAGATCAATGGCCAAGGAGTAACCGTCGCATTCTGCATCAACCCCTGCATTTTCAAGGATTTCGAAGAGAAAATTTAATGTTCTGAATGCTTCTACAGAAAGTGGCGACACGGAAGATTGAAGGTCCTTTCTGTTTTGTTTTCCATTGTAATTTTTTCTCATACATAAAATGGAAAAGAATCTGAATTTGGTGGAGCCAAGGAGGATCGAACTCCTGACCTCTACAATGCCATCGTAGCGCTCTCCCAGCTGAGCTATGGCCCCACTTGCTTTTCAGACATAAAAATAGACCTATTTCCAACATTTATCAAGGAAATATATCTTTGAGTGGTTTAATTATAAACCTGCTCTAATACGTCTAGATAGCCTTTAAAAAGATAAGAACGATTCCGCTTTTGAGCCGAACCAGGGACTAAGATGTTTAATTGCATAAAGCGCTCCATCATGGCACTGGTACTATTGTAACTTTTCTTAAGATGATTTGAGGCATCCGTAATCCCAATAACTGGGTATTGAAAAAGCAAAGAGAGCAAGTGTAAAGCATCTTCTCGCGTTTTTATAAACAGGGGGCTTTCAAGTATAATTTTTGTTAAGTTCTTTTCCAAAAGTTCTATATCTTTTGCTCTCAGCCAGGCATCCTGTGCACTTTCAATAAGAGATTGTAAATAAAAACTGATCCATCCTTCAAAATCTCCCTTGAAGCGGACATTATCTAAAGCCACATAATATTCCATTTGATGTTTTTTAAAGGCATAGGATGGGTAAATAATCGCTTCATTTAAGAGTCCTTCTTTGAGAAGGATCAAAACGATAAGAAGTCGTCCGATACGTCCATTTCCATCTAAAAAGGGGTGAATAGTTTCAAATTGAACATGGGCAAAACCAGCCTTGAGCAAGGGAAGTGTCGTTGTGTCAGCGTTGATATAGGTTTCCAAGTCTTTCATAAGGTTAGGGATATGCGGGGCTGGAGGAGGAATATGATCTCCTACACGTACGCCTTGCTTGCGAAAAGAACCAGGTGTGGATTTTTCACCCTCACCACCCTGCATGAGTGTTTGGTGGGCTGCTAAAATAACACGTGACACGAGAGGCATGCCCTTTTTTTGAATTAAATCTAGAGCCACCTCTAACGATTTTGTGTAATTAAGGACAAGTTGTGTTTCTTTGTTTGGTCGAAAGTCGGACGTTGGCTCCGAGAAGACATCAATGAGTGTTGTCTGTATGCCTTCTATTTCTGAGGATAGTAAAGCTTCTTTTGTTATATAGGCTTTTATAAATCGTTGCACATTTGGGATTCTTTGGGCCATTTCATTAAGTTGTCCCAATTGATGCATGGCTTTTCCATAGAGGTCAATTAAAGAGTAATCCATCTGAAAAGAAGGATTTTGGGGAGGAAGCGAGAAGGGAACGAAGTGATTAAGGTTACCTAGTTTTTCGAACGTACCTGTCTTGCGCTCACTCATAATTTGGGCTCCTTATTTCAACTTAAATCCCTAACTTGAAATAAGAATATCAAATTTTACTTCTTATTTCAACTTAATGCTCTAAGTTGAAATAATAGGTACTTATATACTTTGTTATTTCAGTTTAAAGCTATGTTCTCAATTAAATTAACTTAAAAAATTAAAACATTATTTACATGATAACGCATGCTTTGTATCCCCATCATTAAAAAAGAGGGGCAATATATGTAGAGAGAAGAAAGAAAAGTAGACAAGTGTAATTTTTAAGAAAACTTATAAAAAATTCTTTAGAGTTTAAATTAACACTTAAAAGTTGTATAATACATTGTCGATTGATCATTAGATGAAAAATAAAACCTGCCCTTTTTTGCCAGTAAGATCTTATAGTTCCCAAAAGCGACATTCTTATAAATATAAGACCCTACTGGCTCTCACACAATGAATAGTAAGGGGGTTAAAAAAAAGATTTGTCAGGGTTGATCCCGTACGGGGTTTTTTACAAGCATGTGCTAAAAATTACAAACCTTAAAAAATAAGAAATATGGAGGTTAAGGATAAATATAGGCATCATTATTTTAGGCACTGGTGTTCACTCATACATAGGTTACGATGTAAGGAAGGGATGGAGTTAGGTGACGAATATGAACCCTCCCTCCATTATTCACCTAGCAAATGAAGTGGATGATATTTGCAAAAATTTCCTAAAGCCGAGGGGGCTTTCCTATTATCATTTCAAAAGAGTTTTTAAAGACGATTCTTTCATCATTCTCGTAAATCAACCAAATCTTTTTAAAATGTTTCTCGAAAGTAATTTCATTGAACCCACGTATTATGTGCCAACCTATATTCGTCAATCACCTGTATATTTTTGGGATGAACTCCTTTCTTCAGAGCTTCTTTCACACTTAAGAGAGCAACACTCTCTCTACCATGGGATTACAATTATCAGTCGACAAAAGGATTTTTATGATTGCACAGCGTTTGCAATGTCGGAATTTCATCCCTCTCCATCCTCCTACTACTTAAACATTTTAAAAGATTTGCAAACGTTTTCTGAACTTTTTCCAAAAATGGCGAGCTCTCTGATTGAAAACGTGAGTCGAAAAAGAGTTAAGATCTCAACCTCAACGCATAATTTGAGCAGCAAGTGTTTCTTCTTACCTGAGCGCTCAGCGCGCTTTAAAATTGGAGAAGGAACAAATGATTACGTAACAACCTATGAAGCTCTGTGCTTACAACTCTTGCAAGATGGAAAATCATATAAAGAAATTGGTTTTATTCTCTCAATGTCTCCCCGCACAGTTGAAACACATCTCGAGAGATTAAAATCCAGAACGGGACTCACATTAGGAGAATTATTTTTACAGTCTTTTAAAATTGGTAGCACGAGAAAAATTGATTATGACTTTGCGTATGCAGCAGAAGATGAGCAACATAAAATTAAAACTTTAAGGAAAAAGAGCAATGATAAATAAGGCCGGCAATTTATATCCCCCCTTTCAACATGTTGGCAAAATGCAAAAGATGTGCCAACCCTTTCTTAAATCTAATAGTTTGTCATTTTTTCAGATAAGAAGAAGTTATAATGATGGCGGGGTTAGTCTCTTATCTACAAATATGAATGTGACGATGGAATGCATACGAGAAAATTATTTAAGAGGTTCCTTTTTCGAAAAGCAGAATGCCAAAAATTATGGAGACATTTATATGTTTAAAGATATGGCTCCTCCAATTTTAGTTTCATTCATAGAGGAAAAACATAAAATATTTGATGTTATTACATTGGTTCGACAGGGGAAAGGTTATACAGACTTTTTTAGCTTTGGTTTACCTGAGAAGTGCTCTGCAGCAGCAGGCTATTACGCAATGATTTTAAGGGATTTGGAAGCATTTGTTGCTGATTTTTTAAATTCTGCACGTTCAATTATGAACAGTACTGAGAAACATTTTGTTCCATTTGTCGAACATAAAAGTGATGATTTCTTTTTGCCTCCCTACAACCCTGCAGGCTATGTATTGAAAGGTCGCAAGGGACAAGTTTCAATTACACATGAAGAATTCATTTTGCTGCATTTAATACACCAGGGTAAAACAAAAAGTGAAATTTCTAAGATTTTGTCCTTCCCGGCTTACCAAATAGATTATTTAATTACATTGCTTACAAAAAAAACAGGCTATCCTTTATACATACTCAAACCCTCAATGGTCAAATCTTGCTATACAGCAGATTCAGGCAATGACATACCTTCTTTTTGGAAGGACGCCCCAGGGGAGCGTGAATATCGAGCAGCTCTTTCCTAAATCAGGCTAAAATTTCCTCCAGGTATATACTCAAGAAATATCCTATTTCTTTAACAGAAAAAAACTATTGGCCTTTTTGCCAAAAGGAAAATAGTGTATTTGTTGAATCATTTAGCAACTTGTTAGAACCTATAAATAGGAAATGAAAATAATGAACATTCTTTGTCTTACTCATGCAGACTTTGAGACGCCAGGTGTAATTGAAGAGTGGGCTTTTAAAAGAGGGTATGGTTTTAACATTTGTCGCCCTTATAAGGGAGAGACCTTACAAAATGCTCAAAATTTTGATTTTCTCATTATTATGGGAGGGCCCCAAAGTCCTCTCGCATTAGACAAGGATCCTTACCTTAAAGAAGAGATCGTTTGTATTAAGCAAGCAATTTCAGCTGATAAATTAATTCTTGGATTTTGTCTTGGAGCTCAACTCATTGGTGAAGCTTTAGGGGCCAAAACGATGCGAAGTCCTGAAAAGGAAGTAGGCGTCTACCCCATTACCCTTTCAGAGGAAGGTATGAAAGATCCTTTGCTTCAAGGTTTTGAATCCTCTTTTTCCGTCATTCATTGGCATAATGATATGCCAGGAATGACGAATGAGGCTGTTCTTCTTGCTTCAAGTTTGGGGTGTCCAAGGCAGATTATTCGCTATAGCCCTAAGATTTATGGTTTTCAATGTCATTTAGAAATAACGCAAGAGGGAATGAAAGACTTGATTGCTGCAGCTGAGCACGATTTGGCTCCTTCGCCCTATACGCAAACATCCACAGAGCTTTTACAACAAAATTATCATGATATTAATCAGAAAATGATTCAAATACTTGATAGGTATCTATTTTTAAATGAGCAAAATAATGAATTGAGGAGCGATGGAAATAGAAATCTTAAAAACGCGCTTGGTTAAGTCGGGCGATTCAATTCATCATGTTTTGGATGAGTATATAAAGTCCGTAAAGGAAGGTACTGTTGTTGCAATTACTTCTAAAATCATCAGTTTATGCCAAAATCGGGTCGTATCTAAGAACCACGCGAACAGCAAATATGAACTCATTCAAAATGAAGCTGATGCCTATTTAGCAGAGGACCAGAGCCTTTATAATGTTCATTTAACCATTAAGAATAATATTCTTATTCCCTCTGCAGGGATTGATGAGTCAAATGGAGGGGGGATGTATATTCTTTATCCAGAAAATATCCAACAAACTGCGTTGAATATTTGGGAGCACTTACGGAACCAACATCATGTGAAAAAACTCGGTATCATTATAACAGATAGTCACGTAACCCCCTTGCGGCAAGGAGTGGTAGGGATTGCCCTTGGATGGTGTGGGTTTGAGCCACTATACAGCTATGTTGGAGAGCCAGATATTTTTAACCAGCCTCTGAGGGTGACGCAAATTAATCTGCTTGATGCGTTAGCCACCTCCGCTGTTCTCATGATGGGGGAAGGTGCTGAGCAAACTCCCATAGCTCTTATTAAAGATGCTCCTAAAATTAAATTTTTAGACCGCCCTCCAACTCCAGAAGAGGAGCAGAATATTCATATCTTTGTTGATAAGGATATTTATTATCCGCTCTTTAAACACACTCAATGGATTTGGAATAAAAAAACTTAAGTTTTTTTCTTAGAGGAAGTGTCGTCTTTCTTTTCTTCCTTACCAGAGAAAAGATATTTCCCAATCAAGGCTTCAAAACTTACTGCTGATTGCGTATACGTAATTTTGTCACCAGGTGAAAAAACTTTTTCTTCTCCCCCAGGGACAAGGGCAACATATTTTCCACCCATGAGGCTTTCGCTTGTAATTTCAGCTACTGTATCTACTGGCAGTTTTAAGTCTTTACGAACAGTGAATGTAACGGCGGCTAGAAACGTCTTTGGATCAATATCAATGTTAAGGATGTTCCCAACATTCACACCACTCACACGTACATCATTGCCAACAAGCAATCCGTCTATGCGGTCAAATTTTGCAACTAGCTCGTATCCGGAATACGTACTTCCTTTGCTTGAAGTATAAGCAAAAACTAAAAAGAAGGAAGCGATAACCAGAACGATTGCCCCCATGACCGCTTCAATCATATTTGTTCGCATTTGGTGTCCCTTCCCATACCTATCTATTCTCTTATCTAACTTTTATTCTAAATGACTGCGTAACATCCAAGCTACTTTTGAATGCTTTTCCATTCTCTGGGTTATCATGTCAGCAGTTACACTGTCATTGTTGGCGTTAGCAACATCAAAAACTTCTTTCAAACGACGAACCATCAGTTCATTATCTTGCACCAATTGGCGAAGCATGTCAGAAGCATCATATATATGGCTTGTCTCTTCTTTGATAGCAGAAAGACCAATAGATTCGGTGAAGGAAGAGGGGGCCCAATATCCTAAGGCTCGAATACGTTCAGCAAGCAGGTCGCTTCCTTCGCTCAAGTCTTCATATAGTTCCTTGAACAAAGTATGGAGGGAATAAAAATTTGCGCCAGTTACATTCCAATGAAAACCAAGAGTTTTAACATAGAGGACAAGTGTGTCTGCTAGGATGCGCCGTATCGCTTCTGCAATAATTTTGCGGTCTTTCTTTTGTATTCCTATATCCAGTAACATTTTTCTTTCGCCCTCCAGCGGATAAAAGATAAGGTGTTTTTTTTAGCATAAGGAACGAGCAATTAACAAGCAGTTAAAGAAAATATATGCTTGAAGGAATATTCACGGTTTCTTATGTGCTTTAAGAACAGCCACTTGTAGCGCCACAAGTGGTACATTTTAAACATGTTCCATTACGAACCATTGTAAAATTACCACAATCTGAGCAAGCGTCTCCTTCATAACCTTGGAGACGTGCTTTGCGTACATTATCCGCAAGGGTTGAACTGCGCCGACTCGTCAGATTTTCTGTGCCAGTTGCTGCTAAAGGAGGTGTTTCTTCATTTCGTAACGGAAGAACGTAAAGATTATTGGGTTTTGGAACATTTTCAGAAGAAACGGATACATTTTCAGAGAGTTGAGAAGAAAGATTTGGCGTATCCCCAATAGTATCAGGACGTAAATCCATATCTCCAATTTGTACATGGGCCAAATCGTGACGACTCAAATATGTAATAGCAAGCTCGCGGAAAATATAATCTAGAATTGAGGTTGCCATTTTTATAGTTTGATTACCTTCTACCATGCCAGAGGGTTCAAAGCGCGTAAAAGTAAAGGCTTCAACATATTCCTCTAAGGGAACCCCATATTGAAGACCAATAGAAATAGCCATGGCAAAATTATGCATTAATGAGCGGAATGAGGCTCCTTCTTTATGCATGTCGATGAAAATTTCACCGATGGAGCCATTTTCATATTCTCCTGTGCGCAAATATATTTTATGTCCACCCACAGAAGCCTTTTGCGTATATCCCTTACGGCGGCTGGGTAATTTGCGGCGATGAGAGGATTGTTGCATTTTTTCAAGTAATCTTTCCATGACACGTTCTGTAACAACGTTGGCCTTTTCTGTATTTGGTAACGTGGTCAATTCTTCAACTTCTGCTTCATCAAATAAGGACGTGTTAAGCGGCTGAGAAAGCTTTGAACCATCACGATAAAGAGCGTTAGCTTTTAAGCAAAGTTTCCAAGAAGTTAAATAAGCCTGCTTGCACTCTTCGATGGAGGCGCTATTTGGCATATTAATCGTTTTGGAAATAGCTCCAGAAATAAAGGGTTGGACAGCAGCCATCATAAAAATATGGCTGTCTGTTGACAAAAATCTCTTCCCAATTCTTCCGCATGGATTGGCACAATCAAAGACAGGTAGATGTTCTTCTTTCAAATGAGGTGCGCCTTCTACGGTCATTGTGCCACAACAATAATTATTGGCTTGATCAATTTCTGTTTTCGTAAAACCCATGCCCGTGAGCATATCAAAGCTGAAGTCACTTAATTGCTCATCCGTAAATTTCAAGGTTGTCTTACAGAAATCTTCACCTAAGGTATATTTATTGAAGGCAAATTTAATGTCAAAGGCACTGGCAAGTCCATCTTTGAGGGTAGCTAAGATTTCGTCCGTAAATCCCTTTGCTTTGAGCGTTTCATAATTGATTCCAGGAGCATTTTCTAGCGTACCATGACCCACTGCATAGCGCACAATCTCATCGATTTGATCGGGAGCATACCCCAGCGTTTTTAACGCCCTTGGGACCATTTGATTGATGATTTTAAAATAGCCACCCCCTGCTAATTTTTTAAATTTTACGATTGCAAAATCAGGCTCTACACCAGTTGTATCGCAATCCATAACAAGTCCAATGGTGCCTGTAGGAGCAATAACAGTTGTTTGTGCATTGCGGTAACCATATTTTTCACCTAATTTAACGGCATCATCCCACGATTTTTTGGCTGCCTCTGTAAGGCCTTTAAGAGGACAATCATCTTCTTTTAAAGGAACAGGTAAAATTGAAAGGTTTTCATATCCTTTGGTATGGCCATAAGCTGCATGTCGGTGGTTTCTCATAACACGCAACATTGACTCTTTGTTAGGCTCATATCCTGGAAACGCTCCAATTTCCTTAGCCATCTTTGCAGAAGTTGCATATGATCTGCCAGTTAGAATAGCCGCTAATGCACCGGCGATTGCACGACTTTCATTGCTGTCATAAGGGATAGCTAATGCCATAAGAAGACCGCCTAAGTTGGCATACCCTAATCCCAATGTTCTAAATTCATAAGATCCCAAAGCAATTGCTCGTGAAGGAAATTGAGCCATCATCACAGAGATTTCTAACATGATCGTCCATAAAACGGTGGCGTGTTGGTAAGCCTCAATATCAAAGGTCTTGTCTGTACAGAAGGCTGCAAGATTTAAAGAGGCAAGATTACAAGCAGTGTCATCTAAGAACATATACTCAGAACATGGATTCGAGGCATTAATGCGACCACTTGCAGGGCAGGTGTGCCATTCATTAATTGTGGTGTCAAACTGAACACCAGGATCAGCAGAAGACCAAGCAGCAAAACCTATTTTCTCCCACAAATCTTGAGCACGCACAGTACGATGGACAGATCCATCAATTCGACGCTTAAGATCCCAATCTTTATTGTTAAGGACAGCATCTAAGAACTCATTTGTAACACGGACTGTGTTATTGGAATTTTGCCCAGAAACAGTCAGATAAGCTTCAGAATCCCAGTCTTTATCAAAGATAGGGAAGTCTATTTTTGTATGTCCAAGTCTGGCAAGTTGAATCACACGCTGGACATAATTTTCAGGAATCATATCTTTACGTGCTGCGCGAATTGCTTCTTTTAAAGAAGGATTTTTCTTAGGTTCAAGACGGTCTTCTTTAGAAACAGAAGAAGATTGGCAGGCAGCCATTATAGCATCTGCATGGTGTTTGTTGAGCTTAGACCCTGTCACGAGGGCGGCTACTTTTTGCTCTTCTTGTACCTTCCAATTGATAAATTCTTCAATATCTGGATGATCAATATCTACAATGACCATCTTAGCGGCACGGCGCGTGGTTCCCCCTGACTTAATCGCTCCGGCTGCTCTATCTCCAATGCGCAAAAAACTCATAAGCCCTGAGGATTTCCCGCCTCCAGAAAGAGGTTCGCCTTTTCCTCTTAAGTTGGAAAAATTAGTGCCTGTTCCTGACCCATATTTAAAGAGGCGTGCTTCCTGAACCCACAGGTCCATAATCCCCCCCTCGTTTACCAAATCATCACGAATGCTTTGAATGAAGCAAGCATGAGGTTGTGGATGTTCATAGGCAGATTTTGAGTTCGTCAATTCACCCGTTTTATAGTCAACATATAAATGTCCCTGTGCAGGACCATCAATCCCATAAGCCCAATGAAGACCCGTGTTAAACCATTGTGGGGAATTTGGCGCAGCCATTTGGACGCAGAGCATATAACGCATTTCATCAAAAAAAGCTTGTGCATCCTCTTCTGAATCAAAATAGCCACCCTTCCATCCCCAATATGTCCAGGCGCCTGCGAGTCGGTCAAAAACTTGACGTGCGGATGTTTCACTTCCAAATGTGGTTCCAGGTTTGGCTGTGTTGCGCCATAGCCAACTCGGAACAGTATTTTCTTCAACAGGAACAAGCTCCTGTGGTATGCCAGCTTTCCGAAAATATTTTTGAGCCAATACGTCAGAAGCAACTTGAGACCAAGATTCTGGTACCTCAACTCCTTCTTGACGAAAAACGACTGACCCATCTGGATTACGTATTTCACTACTGGTTTTGCGAAAAGTAATGGCAGAATAGGGCGATTGGCCTACAGTCGTAAATTGGCGGGTAATTTTCATCAGTTACATCCTCTTTGTGCTACTAAATATAGTTCTAATTTTTGGGTTGGGCAACAACATCTTGTGTTAAAAAAACATATCAGCCTACTAAAAAACAGTCTTGTTTTTTGTATTAAATCATGCATCAATGGACAACCCTAATAACTTTTTTTATAGCGCCAAGAGGCGCAGAATTGCTAGGGTTTTTTCATAGAAGCACTATTAACGATTGATTTATAACAGAAATCAGAAATGCCCTTTTAATAACCCACCTTTTTCCGCAAAAATCTACAAAACCATAAAAGGTTGTATTTTTATATTAACCCGCTGGTTGCTTCACGGGAAAATCAACACGCACAGAACCTGCCTTTTCAAAATGAAGCGTTAAGGTAACATTTTGGAGCTTTTGGAAAGCAGGTTTTAAATTCATCAACATAATGTGTAATCCACCTGGTTGTAACACGACCTTCTCTTTTCCAATTTCAATAAATTGGACTGGTTGCATTCTCATGACGCCATTTATATTAATGTTGTCGTGTAACTCTACTGTTGTGGCTTCGAGGCACTCAACACGCCTTAATTTATCTGGCTCACTGCCCGTATTCGTAATGGTTACATAAGCAGCAGTATTTGGGCCTGATGAGGGGCGAACCCAACGATGTCCGATGGTAATATCCCCAATGGTTATGGGAGGGCATGCCGAGTTGAGAGGGGTGAGTATAACAAAAAACAAAACAAAAAAGAGACATTTTTTAATGTTCATTATTCGGCAGTCCTTACATAAAGATGGAGTGTTACCTATTTTTTTAAAGATTATAGGTAAAAAAAATATGTGGCAAAATGACACTTTGCTTCTGAGTCAACTCGTCCAAGTCAATAATTGACCTTGTTTACCCTTGTCCACTTAAGGTGAGAACAAGATTTGTTAAAAATTGAACAGCAGGCACCATAATGGAATTAAGAGGTGAAAAGTAAATTCCCATGGGTTGTAAGACAAGACTCGGCAATATTATAAGGGCAAGCACAATAAGAAAACCAAAAGGTTCAATACGCGCAAGAGGCGCACTTAAGAATCTAGGAAGAAGGCCTACAGCAACGCGTCCTCCATCCAAAGGAGGGATTGGAAGCATATTAAAAATAGCCAATACAATATTAAAACCAATGGATTTTCTCAAGATTTTATTCCCTAAAGATGCAACCCCGGGATTAATATGGAGGAGCATGGCGGCAACCCAAGCAAGAAATAAATTAGCTCCTGGACCGGCGGCTGCTACCAAAATCATGCCAAGACGTTGAGGATGTAAGTACTCAAACATAACAGGCACTGGTTTGGCATATCCAAACATAAAAGGAGTTCCTGAAATAAGCATGAATCCAGGTAAGATTATGGTTCCTAAGGGATCAATGTGCTTAAAAGGATTCAAAGTAACACGTCCTAATCGTGTCGCTGTTTTGTCACCAAATAATCGAGCGACAAAGCCATGAGCTGCTTCATGAAAAGTAATTGCAAGGATTAATGCAATAAGGAAGGCAATGATTTCAAGTCCTGATTGGGAAAACATATATTTATAACCTTTCTGCTTGGGAGAGTAAGCCTTCTAATCGAAGATTTTGATTTAAGAGCATAAGAGTTTTTTCTTCTGACTCAAATGATTGGGACATTTGGGGCAGAATGATGCTGCGGTTCAGGCGTCTTATTGAATCACTTTTCAAAGGGGGCGTTTGTGCTGCTACTTCAATCATTTCTTCTAAAACACCGTTACAGTGGAGAACAGCATCACATCCTGCTTCTAAAGATTTCTTGGCGCGCGTTCCTAAATTTCCTTCCAGAGCTTTCATTGTTAAGCAATCGCTGATGAGAAAACCTGCAAAGCCAATATGATTACGGATGACACTGTCGATAACTAAGGAGGATTGGGTTGCGGGGGCTGAAGGGTCGATGGCACTGTAAACGACATGAGCCGTCATTGCCCAAGGAATTATATCAGTACTTCTTTTAAAGTACTGACAGACTTGACGAAATGCTTCAAAATCTGTTGAGCCAAGATTTTCCAAAGGAGCGGGGACAATGGGAAGTTTTTCATGACTATCAACCATGGCTTGCCCATGACCCGGTATATGTTTGATGACAGAAATGATGCCTGCTTCTTGATATCCTTTAATTGCTTGTAAGGCTAAAGTTGCGACGACTTCCGGGTGGTAACTAAACGCTCGATCCCCAATAATGGGGTGTGTCATTTTATGTAAAACATCAACAACAGGGGCACAATTTACATTAATACCAAGATGGTGAAGTTCTTTTCCTATAAGCCATGCATTTGCTCTGGAGCACCAACTTGCTTTTTCTGGATCTTCTTCAGCCATCATGCCGAAAGTTCCAGCTGACGGAGGAACGCGCCAGTGTGGAGAAACTAAACGATTTACGCGCCCACCTTCTTGATCAATTAAAATCGGAGCATCAGGGCGCTTCACAGATTTGCGAAGATCATTGACGAGAAGTTTTATTTGTTCTGGTGTTTCACAATTGCGTGCAAATAAAATAAAACCCAAAGGATTTGTTCGTTGAAAAAAAGCCTTCTCTTCTGGGAGTAAGTTCGTCGTCTGACAACCGAAAATAACGGCCTTTGGGTTAGACATTCTGTATTTTCCTATTCATTCTCTGGAGCAATGATAAGACATCCAATTTTTTCTGAACGCAATTTTTTACAAAACTTTGTAATTGCTCCATGGTTGGGGAATGATCCGATGATGAGACGGTATGTGGTTCCACGATCAGGCCCTAACTCTACTTTTTGAATGTTCCAGGGTTTCTTATCAAAGAAGGATCCATGGTTTGTGCGTAGCCGTTTCATTTCTTGTTCGGCCATTGCGCGAGAAGGTAAAGAAGCAATTTGAGCTTTGTATTTGTGCGGGTCAATTGTAGAGGTTGTCATGGGTTTAGAAGAGCTCTTCTTAGATTCCTTTTTGGTCGGTTTTTCAATTTCCCGCGCAATAAGTTGATCGAGTTCCTTTGCTCCGTCTTGCAAGGCATTGGATGTATCCTCTTCGTCTGAGGCTGGCTTTATTTCCTCTACGGTTGAGTGTTTTGGCATTTCGGTAACAGCTGGATCGATTCCCGACTGAGGGGTAGATAGGGGCAATGGAGGCATGCCAACTGATGGCATTGGCGGTGAAGATCCATAAGGATATTGTGGATTTGGTGCATAAGAAGGTTGTCCTTGGTACGCAGGTTGTGGCCCTTGAGGATAAGGGGTCTGCGTTTGAGGATAGGGGGGTTGCTGCTGCGCATATGGCTGTTGAGTTTGTTGAGGGTAAAGAGGCTGATTTTGGACAGGTGGATAGGCCTGTTGCCCATATGGATCTCTTGGAGAGTGCTGTGTGTTCGGCATCTGTTGTGATGGATAAGCCTGAGGGGGTGGTGCATAACCTTGACCTTGAGGATAAGCTTGCTGTTGAGGATGAGCCATAGGAGGTTGCACAATAGGTTGTTCAGGGGGCGGCAATAAACGTTCAACAGGTTGAGAGGCGTTTTGGCTGAGACGTCCATAGATTAATTTGTCTTGATGAGGGATCATCATTCCACCCGGATTTTCTGGACGAACTTTAAAGGGACTGGTATCAGCAGAAATGACAGGCGGCGTAGACGAACTTTCACCTGAAGCCCATTGAAATATAAACCAGAGAAGAGTACTGGCAATGACTAAAATTATGATAGCAAGGATAAAGGGTGTTGGAGTTTGACGATCAGACCACTCTTCCTCATCATGGTTGTCTTCATCAGAATTATCCCAAAATGACAAATTTTTAATTCTCTGCGATTCTTGTTGGCGTCTAAAATGAGAAGCGTCCATGTCCTCTTGAGAATATGACTGGGGGGAAGTGCGTAACTGCATTTCAGTATCTCTTTTTTGAGCTCGCGAAGCAGGTGATTGAAATCGAGGAATAAACTGTGACATTTATCGCATCTCCTCAAGGGGTATAATACCAAATAAGGCTAAGCCGGATGCAATCACTGTTGCTGTCCCTTTAGCTAAAGCCAATCGTGAAGTTGTTATCTTTTGGTTTTCTGTATCAATAAATCTCAAATGTGTTTGTTCTTTCCCCTTATTCCAAAGTCCATGAAAGGCCGCAGCTACATCTTGCAAAAAATATGCAATCCGATGAGGCTCTCGAACCAAAGCTGCAACTTCTACTTGTCTTGGCCAACTTGCTAATAGTTTAATCATCTCTAACTCTGATACATCGGTCAAGAGCGTGACGTCTATTTTTGACAAATCATCAAGAGAACCTGGGAAGAGTTCTAATCCATGGCGTAAAACGGAATGAACGCGCGCATGAGCATATTGTACATAGAAAACAGGATTATCTTTAGTTTGCTCAATAACTTTGGCAAAATCAAAATCAATGCCCATATCATTGCGCCGGGTAAGCATAATAAAACGTGTAACATCTTTTCCCACACGATCTATGACGTCCCGTAGTTTAATAAAAGTTCCGGCGCGCTTTGACATTTTTAGAGGAACACCGTTGTCAAGGAAGTTGACCATTTGGCAGGTTTTAACTTCTGCGTGTCCTTGTCCTTTTGTTACAGCACTTGTTGCGGCTTGTATACGTTTAACATACCCCCCATGATCGGCGCCCAGCACATCAATCATTTGAGTATACCCACGACAAAATTTATCAAAGTGATAAGCAATATCACTAGCAAAATAGGTCCAACTTCCATCGGATTTTTTTAAAGGACGGTCGACATCATCTCCATAGGCAGTAGCTCTGAAGAGTGTTTGTGGTCGTGGTTCCCAATCACCTATATCGTGCCCCTTTGGGCGTTCAAGAGTTCCTATATAAAGGTCGCCTTTTTCTTCCAATACTTTTAAAGCATTTTCAACAGCACCATCATCAACAAGCTTTTTTTCTGATGTAAAAACATCCATGTGAATGCCTAAAGCTTCTAAATCGTTTCGAATGAGATTCATCATGGCATCTACACTGAATCGACGTATTTCTTCTATCCACGTTGCTTCTGGTTGATCAACCCACAAATCACCCTTTAATGTAGCAAGTTCTTGGCCAACAGGAATAAGATAATCTGCTCCGTACATTCCTTCTTGGAAATCAGAGTCGTGGAGGGGATGTCCCAATGCTTCGCGGTATCTCAAATAGACTGAACGCGCAAGAGCATCAATTTGCCCACCTGCGTCATTAACATAATACTCTCTGCAAACAGCGTAGCCGACTTTTTGAAGTAAGGCTGCAATAACATCCCCCAAAACAGCATTGCGTCCATGGCCTGTATGCATAGGTCCTGTTGGATTTGCAGAAACATATTCTACATTGATTTTTTGTGCGTGACCAATAACGCCATCGCCGTATGAGGTGCCGGATTGCAAAACATCCAAAAGGCGCTTTTGCCAAAATTCTGGCTTTAGTACAAAGTTAATGAAACCTGGCCCAGCAATTTCAACTGACTGCACATTCTCAAATTGTTCAAAATGTTCAACCATAAGCTTGGCAAGTTCTTTGGGATTTTTTTCAGCGGGTTTTGCTAAAACCATAGCAGCATTTGTTGCCAAGTCTCCATGTCCAGTTTCTTTGGGAGGATCAACGGTAATTCTTTCCAAGTCTAAACCACTTGGCAGATGTCCAGCCTGAATTAAAGTTTGAACAACCGTTAAAATTGCTTCTTTAAAGAAATGAAAAACATTCATTAGCTTTATAACTTTCACTATGACGTATACACGTCTGAATACCACGATTTTTGGAATTTGACTAGAAAATATGCAAGATATAGAGCAAACGACAATACTCCATAAGATGGACTTTGTTGTTTTATTAAGCTTTAAAATTTATCTCTACAATTTGGAGGCCGGGACCGGAATCGAACCGACGTACAAGGATTTGCAATCCTCTGCATGACCACTCTGCCACCCGGCCAAGCCTAAACTCCCAGGGAGTTTTCATTTAAGCTTGAGTAATTAAATATGTTTTCTAGCTCTCTTTTCTCGTATAGTACTGTTATAACCCTTCAGTCAAGAAGAGATACAATGCCATTTGCAGAAAGACTGTTAAAAGATAAAACTCATGCTCGTTCTAACATGGTTGCATGCCAGCTTCGACCAAATGGAATTAATACTCCTAATTTGATTACTGCGTTCGAAACTGTACCCCAGGAAGCTTTTGTCCCACCATCCGCACAGTCCTTGGTCTATTCCGATGCTGATTTGCCTCTCACTCCAGACCATAAAAGATGGATGTTATCTCCTCTGACTTTGGGTAAGCTCCTCAAAATTTCTAACATTCTTCCTCATGAAAAAGTCTTAGTGATTGGAAGTGGAACTGGCTATAGTCTTGCCTTAACTGCCAAATTGGCAAAATACGTCATTGGTGTAGAATGTGATGAGAATTTGCTCAAGCAAGCCCAGGCCTATATGACCGAGGAAATTATTTCCAATGTTAAAATAATAGGGGGTGCTTTAAGTGTTGGTTACCCTAAAGAGGCACCCTATGATGTTATTCTTCTTGAGGGGGCTGTTAGTTATATTCCATCCCTCTTGCTTCAGCAGTTAGCGCCTCAGGGGCGCCTTGTTACAGTTGTTAAAAAACCACTTGGATTTGGCAAAGGAACTTTAATTATAAAAATTGGTGAGCAACTAACACAGTATGAGAAGTTTGATGCAAGTTGTTCTTACTTACCCGAATTTGAACCAAAAGAGAAGTTTCATTTGTAATGACTAACAGCCATCAAATTGAAAATATTACGGCATTTCAATTAAAAGAATTACTTGATCAGCCTCTCCCTCCTCTTGTGTTAGATGTTCGAGAAGCTCAAGAATTAGAAATTTGTTCTTTGCCCACGTGTGTTCATATCCCACTCGCCCATTTGTCTCAAGCGTTAGATAAGATCTCTGATGAGCGTGTCATTGTCACTTTATGTCACCACGGGTATCGCAGCTTGCAAGCAGCTTTGTTTCTCAAGTCACATGGATTTAAGAACATATTTAATCTTAAAGGAGGCATTCATGCTTGGTCAGAATTGATCGATCCAAGTATGAATCGATATTAATTCTTTTAACGTCTTTAAGTATTTTCGTGTTTTTTTTGCAACATCTCTTAATAAATCTACTTATTTTCTCACTCTAAACTCAGCTGAAAAGGTAATAATCGCTTGTAAAAGAGAGAGAAATAAAGATATAAAACTTTAATGTAAAATTATTTTAATTTTGTTGGGACTTTTAACCATCTATTAACCTTAGTAACTTGAAACTTTGAGTATACGAGAAGGGTGTGTTCTTCAAGTGGAGCGCCCAAAATGGCCAAAGTTGGAGGGTTTGATGACAAGTAATATAAGGACTGAAGAAAGCTTAAACGTTAACAAAAGGACCAGAACAATGAAAAATCAAAATCCAAAAGTATGTTGGAATTTAAAGTATGGAATTCTAGGTTTAGCACTCTCTGTTTCTCCATTTTCAATGGATGGTATTCTTGCTGAAACAAAGCCTGCAGCTGCGCCAGCGCAAAAAAATGCAGAAGCAAAGCCTGCCGTTCTACAAGAAGAGGTATACCCAGCGTACGATCCTGTCGCAGGTGCCCGCAAACCAGAACGCAGAAAGACTGTTGAAACCATTCAAGGCGCTCTTGAAGCTGCTTACCTCCACAATACAGATTTAAAAGAACTCCAAGCACAAGTGAGAGCACGTGATGAAAGCGTTCCTCAAGCTTTGGCAGGATGGCGCCCATCTGTTGTTGCAAATGCAAGAGTTGGTGGAGAGAAAAATATTTATTCTGGTTCAACCAAAGATACTGCAAACAGTGGCCTTCAATTGCAAGCACAAAGTGGTTTAAACCAATCAACTGCGCAGGCAAACGTTACTGTAAGTCAGAATATCTTTAATGGTGGAAAAACGATCGCAAGTACCTGCCAAGCTGAGAATTCTGTATTGGCGGCACGTGCTCAGTTGCTCGATAAGGAACGCGAAGTTTTGTTTGCAACGGTTCAAGCCTATTTCGGTGTTGTTGCAAAAACGGCTGAATTGGAATTCCGCCGCAGTAACGAGCTTGCTTTGAAAAAGACACTCGAGGCCACGCGCGATAAATTTAACGTTGGTGAAGAAACGCGTACAAGTATTGCGCAAGCCGAAGCAAACTTGGCCAGCGGTACTGCAGATCGTGAATTAACAGAAGCTCAGCTGCTTGCTGCTGAGGCTAATTTTGAGCAAGTTACTGGTGCACGTCCTGGTAAATTGAAAAAACCAGGCGAGCCATTTAGCTTACCAAGAGGTCTCAAAGAGGCTATTGAAATTGCACAAAAGAACAACCCAGCAATTATCGCTGCTCTTTATCAAGAAAAAGCAGATCGCAACGCCATTAAAGTTAGTGATGCTGATTTGTTACCAAAATTGGATGTTGAAGGAGCTGTAGAGAGAACTGGTCAGCTTCAGCGTACAAATACGACAGCGCTTGGTGTTTTACAAAACCACGACTTTACGACGGCTCAACGCGTGGCGCTTAACTTAAAAATTCCTATTTATGAAAATGGTGGTCTTGCGCGTGGTAAGAGCCGAGAATTAAGAGAAATTGCAGAAGGACGTCGTATAGCCATAGAAACGGCGCGCCGTAAAATTGTTAAGCAACTTGTTGAATCCTGGGAAAACTATTTGTCGGCTAAAGCCAACGTCCAAAATTATAGAATTCAGGTTAAATCAAACGAGGTAAGCCTTGAAGGTACACGTCAAGAAATGCTCGTGGGTTCAAAGATTTTGTTGGATGTTTTGAACGCACAACGTGATTTGGTTAACTCACAGCTCAATCTTGTAAGAGCTGAACAAAGTTACTATGAATCCGCATATAGTGTTTTGGCAAACATGGGTCGTTTGAACGCTTTTGATATGAAATTGAAAGTGAAAGCCTACAACCCACACATTCATTATAATGATGTAAGGAACAGTTGGTAAAAGAAAAGAATTATAAAATTTATATATTTCTTTATCTTATTTATTAAAAAAACCTATCCCAGACATTTTTTGTTGGGATAGGTTTTTCCTTATCTTCACAATATTTCCAATACTTTAGACTTCCTTTGGGTTGCATGGGTTACTGCAGAGTGCATGAATCTCATATAAAACTTTATTTGATTACAGAGATTTGATATACCATTTATTTAAAGAGAGCCTCCTGGTAAGCTGGGAGGGGCTGGGACTATCAAAATCTAGTTCTGGAATATTTTATAGCATTAGGTGTAGACTATTTCTATATTGTCAGTTTTTTTGTTTGAGGAAGAAGAATGACGCTTAAGAGGGACCATGAGGAAGACATGTCGATGGAGGAAATTTTAGCCTCTATACGAAAATTTGTTTCAGATATCCCTTCTGAAGATCCTCATAAAAGGGTCTATAAGGGTGATTTGTCAGAAGCAGTTGTTGTTCCTCCTGCAGGACATACTGCTGGCCGGCAACGCAAAGCAGAATATTTAGATGAACATGGTTCTGATATTTTGGATTTAACAAATCCCCTCGGTGGGGGAAAGTCAAATTTTAATTCTTCTGGCGAAAGAGGGAATGCTGCACGACAACCTTCCAGGGATGAAGTTGACGATTCAATTATGAATTTAACAAACCCACTCGAATCTAAAAAAGGGGATCGTTTAAATTCTTCTTTAAAAGAAACTCTTTCTCCTGAATCAGACGCGTCTTTAGGTTCGTCGCATACAATATCAGCCTCTGCGAACTCTCTGTCTCGCTTGGCACATGCTTCAAAAACCATTCCTGCTAAAAAATTCTCAAACCTTGTTGATCAACGTAATCTTACGTTGGATCAACTCATTCAAGATATGGTGCGTCCCCTTATTAAGCAATGGATTGATACCCATTTACCTTCTCTCGTGGAAGAAATGGTATCTAAAGAAATTAAGCGCATCACCAAGCATCTGTGATCATTCCTTATTCTGGCATTTTTCTTGCCTTAGATTAGCCCAGATAATACCTGCCCTTTATATATCTACAAAAACTCCTTGAAAATTAAAAGAAATACAATATATTAATAAGTAGAAAGTGTCGTATTTTTGTAAAGTGTTTAGCATGCGTACAGGATGTTTGGAAGAAAAAATTCAAGATTATATTAGTCGCAAACGGCGCCTTGTCTTTTTGCGCTCTGATTTTGAGGAGATATGCTCAGATTATGATCAAGTGGGACGCGCTCTTAAAAAGCTTGTGAGAAAGGGAAAACTCATAAGGACAGGATACGGCCTGTATGCAAAAACTAAGATATCCAAAGTTTCAGGAAAAATAATACCTTGCGCCCCAATTTCAACCATAGGTAGAGTAAGTTTGAAGCGACTAAATATTAAAATGGGTCAAAGCCGAGCTGAACGAGCATACAACCGAGGTATATCAACACAAGTCCCAACTGGTCGTGTTGTGGCCGTAAAAGGTCGTATAACAAGGAAAATTGGATATAATGGCACTTTTCTTACCTTTGAACGCATCTGATGTAGAATTACTTACCGAGATAGCCACAGAACTAGGATGTTACGTAAGCTATCTTGAAAAAGATTATTATGCAGTTCACTTGATTAAGTGCCTTCAAGAATTTAATGCCGAAGGTGGCTCTTTCATTTTTACAGGTGGTACGGCCTTGTCAAAGGGTCATAAAGAAAATATTCAAAGATTTTCCGAAGATTGTGACTTTATTTATCTGAATGATAACTTTAGCCTCAATAATCCATCAGCATTACGGCGAAAGCTTAGAAAATTGTATAAAGAATTAGAAGCTTATCTTCCAAAGAAAGGCTTTAATATATTAACATCACATAGACATAATGAATATAAAAATTGGTTGTTTGAAATAGAATATAATAGACAGATACCACATGTAGAAGGGGATAATTTAAGACCCACCCTTAAGCTTGAAGTTATCTACAAAAATGATACTAAAATAAAAAATTTACCAAGAAAGACAGTTTCATCATTTTTATCTGAGGCAAAGAAGAGTCCTCCAGAAGAGGAAAATTTGGAGTGTCTTTCTGTTGAAGAAATTTGTGCTGGAAAAGTCAGTGCTCTTATTTGGAGAAATTTATTAGAGGAAGACTCAGATAAGCGCAAACCAGAACAAATTCGGCATCTTTATGATATTGCTATATTAGAACCTAAATTATCTGACTTAGATGATTTTAAAAAAATATGTCCCGAGGTCATAGATGAAGATCTTAAAACCCGACAGAAATTAAATAGTGAAGAACTATCAGATGAAATTAAGAAAGCCCTCGATGAATTAGAATCTAACGAGATACACCGAGCGAATTATCTAAGCTACGTAACAACTTACATTTATGGCAGTACTAATGACCAGTTATCATTTGAGAAAGCCGTAGAACGGTTTATAACTCTTGTTCAAAAAGTATTTAATGAATAGCCGGCTTCTTACTCTTTAACAGTTACTTCTTCCCCTCTTTTAAGGTGTAAATAAAGCAATAATGGAGCTGCTAAGCAGATTGAGGAAAATGAACCAATCATAATTCCAATAATGATGGGAAGAGTAAAAGTGGAAATAACTTTACCACCCCAGAAGTATAAAGCCATCAGAGCTAACAAACTGGTTGAAGCGGTTAAGATGGTTCGAGAAAGAGTTTCATTCAAACTCTTGTTAATAAGGTCTCCCAGATTCATTTTTCGATATTTTCGAATATTTTCTCGAATACGATCAAAGATAACGATCGTATCATTTATGGAATACCCGGCAGTAATCAGGATGGCAATAACAGCATTTTCATTAAATTCCAATGGGGAGAGAGAGAACAGCCCCAAAATGGCAACACAGTCGTGAATAAGAGCAATGATTGCGCACGCAGCAAATTGCCATTCGAAGCGGATGGCAATGTAAACCAACATAGCCAAAAGGGCAAAACCAATTGCTTTAAGAGCGTTTCGAATAAGCTCGCCACCGACCTTTGGTCCAATGGTTTCAACCTTACGATAGTCAACGCCACTTCCTAAGACACTTTTAACTTTTTCAAGGGTCTCAGACTGCACTTGCGAGTCCTCTTTTCCTTCTTCAGTGTGTCGTTCCAGACGAATAAGGAGGGTATTATCTTTGCCAAAATCTTGGATGGAAACTTCTCCTAAATGAAGACCTTCCATTTTTTCTCTTAAGGCGGGCACATTGGGCTTATCAGGCATCCGAACCTCTAAAATAAACCCTCCGCGAAAATCGATACCGTAATTAATTCCCCTAATGCCAAAGCTAATAGATGAAGCCAGGATCACGAGTATTGAAATGGCAAAGGTAATAAAGCGCAAGCCAACAAAGTTAATTTTTGTATTGTAGGGGATAATATGGAGTAGTGCCATGGGATAAGCCTCTTAAATGGGCAATGATGAAACGCTGCCACGTCTGCGTAGCCACGTTACAATAATTAAACGCGTTAAAGATATGGACGTGAAGAGAGAAATGACGATACCAAGCGCTAAGGTAACGGCAAAGCCACGAATAGGTCCTGTTCCAAATTCAAACAAGACGGCCGCACCTATGAGAGTTGTCAGGTTTGAATCAATAATGGTTGTAATGGCGCGTGCATACCCTGTTTCAATAGCTGCAATGGGGCGAAGCCCATGGCGCAATTCTTCTTTTATGCGTTCATAAATGAGAACGTTTGCATCCACCGCCATTCCAATGGTGAGCGCAATACCCGCGATGCCAGGTAATGTAAGTGTGGCCTGTAATAATGATAGAGCAGCAAATAGAAAGACAAGGTTGAAAGCAAGAGCTATATCTGCATACAAACCAAAAAGGGAATAATTTAAAACCATAAATACAGCTACAAAGACAAAAGCTAGCATTGTTGCCAATTGTCCATCTCTTATGGAGTCTGCTCCAAGGCTTGGACCCACTGTTCTTTCTTCAATAACATTCAGAGGTGCAGGGAGGGCACCTGCACGCAAAAGAAGGGCAAGCTCATTGGCTTCTTGTGTTGTAAAACTACCGCTGATGACCCCTTCACCATTAGGAATTAGACTTCGAAACACAGGGGCACTAATGACTTTATCATCCAACACGATTGCAAATCGACGCCCAATATTGTTTCCTGATATTTCAGCGAATTTGCGCGCCCCGACGGCGTTAAATTTTAAGGAGACTGCTGGGGTTCCTCTATCATGCTCAAAAGTAGCTTGCGCATCAATAAGATTATCTCCACTGATGGAAACCTGCTTTTTTATGGCAATAAATTTTGCTCTTTCAGTTTTATCTTCAATTTTTAAAATTTCTGTACCGGGAGGTACTGTCCCTCTTGGTGTTCCACTCGCAGTAATTTCAATAGGCCCAGCTTCTTCATCCACCATTCGGAAAGTCATCTTTGCTGTACGACCGATCAGACGTTTTACTTCTGCTGGGTCTTCAACACCTGGGAGTTGTACAATAATTCTGTTATCTCCTTGACGCTGAAGTAGAGGCTCTTTTGTCCCTGATTCATCTATGCGGCGTCGAACCACCTCGATGGATTGATCAACAACGGATCGATTACGGTTCTGAATTGAGTCAGGTGAAAGAGTAAAAGATCCTTTCCCATCTGCTGAAATAACAACAGTGGCTTGAGGATCAATTTTTTTAAGAATTTTGAGAGCCTTATCAACTTGGATCGGAGAATCTTTGTTGTCACGTAATGTGAAATTAACGCTTCCCTGTTGTTGATTAATCGATAGACCAACGTATCCAATCTGTTCTTTCCTGAGTGTGGAGCGTACCTCATCCAAGCTATTAAGCAATTGTTCCTTGAGCACAGATTTAAGATCAACTTCCAATTGAAGATGTGAGCCTCCCCGTAATTCTAATCCAAGGTTGACAGTTTTTTGAAAAGCCTCAGGAAGCATAGCATGGATGTTTGGCGACAAAATATTTGGCAGAGCAAATAAAACGCCGGCAAAGCATACCAGAAGTATCGTGACAATTTTCCAGGGAGGGATATAAATCATACTTTTGCTTTTCTCATTGATCGATTGACAGCCACTTTTCTGGAGCCTTTATTTTTTAAAGACTCAGATTTTTTTTGTGAGGCAACACTTTGATTGCTGGGGGTAACAGTCGTTGAGGCAGTCCCAACAGTAGAAGCAGGATCTTTTGTCAATACTTCTGCAATCATGGCGCGGACATGGCGAACACGAACATCATCAGTCAATTCTAATTGAACTTCCGAATCACTGACGATTTTTGAAATCGTTCCGATTAATCCACCATTTGTTACGACACGGTCTCCGCGACGTAAGTTACTGAGCATGATGTTGTGCTTTTTCATTTTCTGTTGTTGAGGGCGAATTAATAAAAAATAAAACACCCCAAAAATAAATATGAAAGGCATAAACGCCATTATATCAAAACCACTACCCATTTTCTATTTCCTCCTAAAATAATAATTATTCACCATGAGAGCCTAAGTACTTCTCAGGATTGACTGGCTTGCGCCCTTCGCGCATTTCAATGTGAAGCTGAGGCTCTTTAACATTTCCGGTTTGACCAACGGTTCCAAGTTCTTGTCCCGCACTCACCACATCTCCTTTTTGTACAAATACTTCGTTAAGATGGGCATAAACCGACATTAACCCGTTGTCATGTTTGACGAGGACGACATTTCCAAATCCCCGCAATTGGTTACCAGCATGAGCAACCACACCATTATTAACAGCTACAACTTTAGTTCCCTTTGGGGCTGAAATATTAATTCCGTCGTTTTGATTTTTTCCTTTTCCGCTCGGATTAAAGTTTCTGATGACTTTACCCTGTGCCGGCCATGTATAGGAAGATGAAGCGGGGGGAGCAGACGGCATACCGGATGATTGTTCATATTTAGGGCGCTTGGTTTGGCGCTCAGCTTCGTCGATATTATCTTCGTCGTATGTTTTCTTTCCTTGACCATCTGAAACAGAATCTTGGTCCATCTCTTCATCTGTTTCAGGATTTAATTTGCCACCAGATTCTACGGCACCTCTTTGTGCGTCACTCAAGCCACTGTCGGTGGGCAGTCCTGCAACGGGCGCTAAAGGTCTAACTTGGACTTCATCATCCTCTGGAACTGAACTTACTTCTTCTGTTGCTGGAATTTCAGTTTCATCAATGTCTTTAGATTTTTGAGCTACGGATGGTTTATGTGCTCGAACTAGCAAACGTTGACCTTTAACAATACGATAAGGGGATTCAAGTTCATTTATTCTGATCAGTTCTCGTTTACTCATCCCATATTTTCTTGCGATGGAAGCAATGCTGTCACCTTTTTTCACAATGTGGTATGGAGTATTCTTTTTATCATAGATGACAGAGGCAGGTGGTCCGCTTCGAGAAACGCAGCCAACCAATGTACCAAATCCTAAAATAGCAACAGCAATAACAGCAATTTGTTTAAAGTTCATCATGATTAAGCAAACACCTTTTCTAACTGGTTCATTGTTTTCCGATGTGTAAAATCTAAAGAAAGAGGAGTAATGGATATTAACCCCTCGGCATTAGCTTTTAAATCCGTTCCTTCGTCACCACTTCCATCATAGTGAATAGCACCAATCCAATAATATTGTCGACCCCGAGGATCTACATTTTCTTCAAGAGTACTTTCAATACATCTTTGCCCTTGACGGGTAATTGCAATTCCTTTCACAGAAGATACAATAAGATCAGGAAAATTGATATTTATAAAAACATTCCTTTCAAATTTAATTTTGAGCAGATGGCGTATAATCTCGGGCGCATAATGTTCTGCCGTTGCCCATTTCGCTGGGTGTTTATAAGACATGACCATGCTTAATGCGATGGCAGGAATTCCTAATAAAGCTGCTTCCATTGCTGCCGCAACAGTTCCTGAGTATGTAATATCTTCTGCCATATTACTTCCATAATTGACGCCAGACAATACTAAGGAAGGGGGCTCATCTTTCAAAATGTGATTGGCAGCAATCATGACGCAATCTGTCGGCGTTCCACTAATGGCAAAGCGACGTTCAGAAATTTCTCGAATCCGTAATGGGTCTCGTAAAGTTAAAGAATGACTTGCGCCGCTCTGATCTAATTCAGGGGCTACAATCCATATGTCATCAGAGAGCGCTCTTGCGATTTTTTCAAGAGTTTTTAGCCCTGGGGCATAGATACCATCATCGTTGCTTAACAGAATACGCATGAGGCACTTTACTCTTCTTTTGTTATGACTTCAATGTTTCCCATATAGGGCTGAAGTATTTTAGGAATCAAGATACTTCCGTCAGCTAGTTGATAATTTTCCATGATGGCAATAAGCGTTCTTCCCACAGCCAAGCCGGAGCCATTAAGGGTATGCACAAACTCTAATTGTGGTTTTGACTCTGATGACGAAAGTTGAGGGCGATACCGTGCATTCATCCGACGCGCTTGAAAGTTATTGCACCGTGAACAACTCGAAATTTCTCGATAAACATTTTGGCTGGGGAGCCACACATTTAAATCAAAAGTTTTTTCTGCTGAAAAGCCCATGTCTCCTGCGCAAAGTTCTACGACTTGGTAAGGGAGTTCTAAACGCTGCAAAATGGTTTCTGCAGCAGATGTCATGCGTTCATGCTCAGCAACGGCTTGGTCTGGTGTCGTAATACTTACCATCTCTACTTTACCAAATTGATGTTGGCGAATCATACCGCGTGTATCGCGTCCCGCAGCTCCAGCCTCTGCACGAAAACAAGGCGTATAACTTGTAAAGCGTAAAGGGAGGGTTGACTCTTGAAGTATTTCATCAGCAACAAGACTTGTTAAAGAAACTTCAGAGGTTGGTATGAGCCATAATCCTTGGGTTGTTTGGAACATATCTTCTCGCGATTTCGGTAAATGGCTTGTGCCATACACTGTTTTTTCAAGGACCATAAGAGGTGGATAAACCTCTTTGTATCCAAACTCGCGCGTATGGATATCTATCATGAAAGCACTTAATGCTCTTTCCATACGTGCCAAAGCCCCATAAAGGACAACAAATCTTGCACCAGAAAGCTTACTCGCGCGCTCAAAATCCATAAGCCCGAGAGCTTCTCCCAATTCAAAATGGGATTTTGGGACATAGGTAAAGGTCGGTACTGTCCCTATTGTCCGGAGAATTTTATTTTCAGATTCATTAGCGCCCTCTGGAACATCGGGTGCAGGAATATTGGGCAGAGTACTTAGAATTTCTAGAAGAGCTTGTTCACAAGTTGCTGCATTATTTTCAAAACGTGCAATTTCTGTTTTTATGCGCTCAGATTCAGCGGATAAGGCTGTTGTATCTTCCCCTTTACGTTTAACTTCCCCAAATTGTTTTGCAAGGATGTTTCGGTTAGTTTGCTGTTCTTGTAATTCAGTAAGAGCCATTCGATGATTTTTATCAAGCTCTAAAATTTTTTCTGCCACAGGAGGTTGTCCTCGTCGCCTAAGGGCCTCATCTAATATTTCTGGCTGGGATCGGATTAACTTTAGGTCGAGCATTATCGTGTGTTTCTATTCTCTTATATATCGCCTTTTAACTTCATCAAGTGCCTATGCTCAACCGACCTTACCATGAGTATGGAGATTCCATAAAGAATTATAAGTGGGATGGCCAGTCCTACCATACTCAATATATCCGGTGGAGTTATGACTGCTGCAATAATAAAGATTCCAATAATTGCAAAGCGCCATTTCTCTATAAGCCCTCGTGAACTAATCATACCGACGTTGGCAAGCAAGGTCAATAAAACAGGCAATTCAAAACTTACGCCAAAAGAAAAAATGAGTCTCATAACAAAAGAGAGATATTCATTAATTTTTGCTTCTAGCTGAATAGGAAGTTGGTTAATGGAACCAGGGGATTCGAAACTTAAGAAAAAGGAATACGCTAAAGGAAAAATGACATAGTAGGCAAAGAATGCTCCCACTATGAAGAGAACTGGAGTTGCAATCAGCAGAGGAATAAAAACTTTCCGTTCTTGGTGGTAAAGACCAGGGGCAATAAAGAGCCAAAATTGACTTGCCACAACAGGGAATGAGAGAAAGGCCGCCGCAAAGGCGGCTACTTTAATATAGGTGAGAAACGCCTCAGTTAATCCGGTGTAAATAAGGCGATGATGACCTTTTTCTTGTAATAAAATTGTCAAGGGGTGAACGAGAAAATGAAAAATACTCTCGGCATAGGCATAACACAAAACAAAGGCCGCAAAAAAGCCTAAAAGAGAATAAATGAGCCTTTGACGGAGTTCCAAGAGATGATGGAGGAGTGGTTGTGGGTGATCTGTGAGGTTTTTTAACGTCATTTGTGTTTTTATTCCTCAAAAGATGTTTTAATTTTTTTCCTAACGGGTTTTAGTGGTGAGGGGGCGGGAGAGTCCTTGCCTGATGGGTTTTCTTCGTTGTGAGCATAAAGATCAAGTTGCTCAGAAAAGTCTTTGACAAAGGAACGGATTTTACCCACCCAGCGCCCAACATTTCTTAAAACAATGGGAAGTTCTTTTGGTCCAATTAAAATTAAAGCAAGCAGGGAAATAAATATAAATTCAGACCAGGCTATGTCAATCATGCTGCGCAATTTTTATCATCAGGAAGTTTGGTAACTTTATCATCATCTTCACCATCCTTCATTCCATCTTTAAAAGCTCTCACACCTTTAGCGATATCACCCATAACGCGGGGTAGCTTGCCCGCTCCAAAAACGACCAAAACGATGACGAGCAATAAAGCCATATGTCCAAAACTCATACCCATAAAATACCTCTCTTGTATTGTAGGATGTTTTTTATTAGTAGTTGCACCCTTCTTATTTAAAGAATAAATACAAAAACTTCAATCATTAAACGAAATTGGCGAGGCTATGCTTATAAAAACTAATAGATTTGAAAGGGGCAAGATTTGTTTCTTTGGACAAATTTGCAATCAGAATGCAAATTTATCCATGCTTTAGTCTCGAATAGACTTCTTTATAGCTCGTTTTTTCAAGCGAACATAGAGAGCCCCGCTTCCTCCGTCTTGAGGTTTCGCTGTCCCATAAGCTGCTACAAGAGGGGCGTATCGGGGATCGTCTAACCATTCGGGTACACAGTTTTGCAATGTCTTTAAGGAATGATGGGTGTGAGCACTCTCGCTTTTTCTCTGATGGCGCCCTTTTCCCGTGATAACTAAAACCCAAAGATATCCATGCCGTTGGCAGGCTATTAAAAATGATTTTAGATGGATTTGGGCTTCTTTTAATGTTAGGCCATGGAGATCTAGCCGATCTTGAAAAGAAATTTTTTTGGTGTGAGATGTGCGGCGTGTTAAATGACCTTTCGAAGACTTTTTCGAATACCCTTCTGATGGTTCTGAAAGCAGGATGGAAGAAATAGGGTGTTTCAGCTTCTTTGCCCGAATAGGGGGCTTATGTTCCCTATTGGGATTAGGAGGTGAAGCGGGCTTTTTATGTTTTAAAAGAGGTCTGATTTTTCGAGCAACTAAGTTCCATAAACTTTGTTCCTCATCGCTGAGTTCCCGACGTTTGCGGGTCATTTAGGTAACAGCAGGTAATATTCCCCACGAGATTTCATGCGGCCAGCATAATCGGCTGCGGATGCTCCACATCCCCAGAAAAGATCTCCTCGAACACCTCCCTTAATAGCGCCCCCTGTATCTTGCGCTACAACTAAAGATTGAATGCGTGGTGCGCCTGTATCGGGGTGGCTTAAGTCAATCCATAAAGGTGTTCCAAGAGAGATATATTCACGATCAACAGCAAGGCTCCGCTGGGGTGTCAAAGGAACACCGTGGCTCCCAATAGGGCCTTCTCCATGTCGAACACGGAAAAAGACATATGATTTGTTGAGTGACATAATAGATTCTGCTTGCTTTGGATGTGCTTTAAGCCAGGCACGAATGGATTGCCGTGAGATATTTTCGCAAGAAATTTCCCCACGATCAATTAAGGTTTTGCCAATCGCATAATACCCACATCCATTTGTCCCGGCATATCCAAGACGCATGATTCTACCATTATCAAGTTGTATGCGGCCCGAGCCTTGGATTTGCAAAAAGAAGGCATCAATAGGGTCATCCACCCATACCAGTTCCAAACCACGGCCCTTTAAGCCACCCTTTACAATACGATTACGGGGCATCCCCTTGTAGCGTACTTTAGATCCAGGAAGGCGATATAAAGGGGTTTGGTATCGGCCATGCCGGCGGAGCGATCCCCGCAAAAGGGGTTCATCATATCCGGTAAAAAGGCCTGTACACCCATCAGAGCCTGAAGCCTGGTAAGGTCTTAAATACTGTTCAAGCAGCTGGCGCATGGCCGTTTCAGTTGTTGGAGGATTTGAGGAAATTTCTTTGCAAAACGGACGCCAATCAGCAGCAAGGCCTCCCCCGCATCTGCGTGTTAACATGGGAGTGGAAGGATCATGCGACAGTAAACATGAACAAGATCGTTTGAGGGCTGGTAAAGCCTTTAACATTTGATCATTTTTCCACCCAGGTAAATCTTGATAGGAAATAGGCGTCAAGTCGAGGTTAGCAGGTCCCCCCATTTGAGTTTGGCACCCGGCTAATATGAAAGAAATAAGGATGAGAACGCAAATGTGCAAAGGAGGCATTTTACTCATATTCTAATTGCCTTCAACGCGTGTTGCAATTAACACCCAATTAGGATTTTCAGATTTGATGGTACGGTTAAATGTCCATATATCATTCATTGTTAATGAAAGATGGGCTGGATTATCGAGGATCTTACCTTCAGCATCTTTGGTGACAACGACTTGTTCACTTACAAATTTGACAGTAATTTGCTCTTGTTTACCCTTTATATCGATGCTGATAATTTCAGGGTCTTTTATGTCAATAATTTTAGTTTCTACGGTTTGACTAGCTTCCTGCCGCTCTTGAAGAGCTGTGATAAAAGATTTGTAAACGCTTGGGCTTAAAAGAGGCTTTAACGTATTTTTATTTCCTACAGCAAAAGCTTCTGTAATTATTTCGTATGCTCTGATGGCTCCCTTTAAGAAATGATCGAGATTAAACGCTGGGTCCGCAGCCTGAATTCTCTTCACACCATCACTGATGAGCGGGTTTTGAGGTTGGGTAGGTTGAATTTCTTCCTGTTGAGGTAACTTCTTTTTTGTCCGTACTGGGAGCGTTATGACATTGTCAGACTCTTGGAGAGGGGGAGGAGGCGCTTCGAATCCTGTGCGCTTACCTAGAATCGACCAAAGTCGAAAAACAATGTATCCTGTTAGAAAAGCAAAAAATAGTATTTCCATCATTCGAATTGTCATAACTCCTTAAGCTCAGCCATATTTAATTATTTTTAACCAATTTCCCTATATCAAGACTTTCGTAACCTTTCTCCTGCTATTCTAGTGTAGACGAAGTTGGGCTCGAATTGCTACAACTTGAAGATAATACAATATTATTAAGGAGGAAACACGAAATGTCTACCGGATCAAATGCAGGGGGTATGGCTTTGCCAGTTACGGTTCATGCCCAATATATTAAAGACTTATCTTTTGAAAACCCAAATCCTATTGCTTCTTTCACAACAGATAATAAGAGCCAGCCTAATATTTCTGTTGGCATTCAAGCCAAGGCAGATAATCTTGGCGGACGGAATTTCGAAGTTGTTCTTGATATTCGCATAGATGCAACACGTGATAAAGCCTCTCTTTTCATAGCTGAATTAAGTTATGCAGGTATTGTAACACTTGGCGATGAGGTTGAGGAAAATGATGCAGGTCACCTTTTAATGGTTGAGTCTCCCCGTTTGCTTTTCCCTTTTGCACGCAATATTTTGGCAGATGTAACAAGGGATGGTGGGTTTCCACCCTTAATGCTTGCCCCAGTTGATTTTTCAGCTCTTTATGAGCAACAAAAAGACCAACAAAAGCCAACGAAGGCTGAAAAGGGAAGCAAAGCCGATAAATCAATGAAGGAAGACTAAATAACTTTTCTATCCTTTTGGATGAAAAATATTCAGTGTAAGTTTCTTTCTCCTTTTTGAAGGGCGTGAGGTGTTCTTAAAAGTGAACATTCTTGACGCCCTTCTTTGTATTCTCCTTTACTTTCCCATACTTTTTAATATGCATAATAGGAATTTAAGCATTCTTATAAATCCATTTTTATAAAAAAATTAATAAATTTATTCTCATAAAAATTAAAAAATACTTAACAAATGTCTTGATATTTTTTCATTTTATTATTACGTAGAATCTATATAAATTAAAATTATCAAATTTATGGAATTCAATGTTTTATAAAAATAAGAAAATAATAGCGAATTCATTATGTCTTTTTCTACTCTCTGGAAGCATTGGAGAAAAATGTTTTTGTGCAGATTATGATGAAGACGATAACCTCTATTTAGAAAAAAAAGCGAAGACTAAAAAAAGAGCATATTCCAAATTAAAGGAAGATGCTCAATCAAGAATGCCGGATCTTCCTATATCTGGTGCAGGCGCTTCTGTAGGTTTTGATTTTTCATCTACTTCCGCTGCTTCATCTACTTCCGCTGCTTCATCTACTGATGAAGCCTCTAGTCCTTTGGTACCCATAGATCCAAATTTAAAAAAGACAGAAAGAAAATTAAAACTAACTCCTCGACGGACTGCGACTGCTCAAGTGCTAAATGCTGCTCTCTTTTTGGATTTCAGAAAGCCAAAAGGCAAGAAAGGTGAACCTTCTTCAGAAAGGAGTGAAGAGATATTGAGTGAAGAGCTCATCATTGATATGGCGCTGTTTTCGCCTGAAACGGTGCAACAATATCGCGTTGCTGGATGTAAAAGTCCCTCAATAAAAGCGGCAGTGCGAGTTCTAAAAGAACATTATCCCTCTCCCATCCGAAATCCTCAATTTTCACGCGACGATGCACATCCTTTTAGCCCCGCTGTTCGCCAGCTTTCTAAAAGGCTCGATTTAAAAGAGGCACGTGAAGCAGGAGAAGTTCAGCCTCTTCCACAACTCGCATTTAGAGAACCAGTCCTTCCTGAAACCCCAGAAGAGCGTACAGCACGGAAACTTAAAGATAAGACAGATTTTGAAGCCGCTGAAGCAAAGAGAGGTACCTTGCCATTACAACTCATAAAAGAATTAAATGACGAACAAAATCGGTGGAGTACATATTTCACATACGTTCTATCTAAAAAGCAGCAGATTTTGAATGGTGAAGAAAGAAAAATGCGTTGGCCGAATTTGGTGAGTGCTTTCTTAAAGTATGTTGCTCCTCATATGACGCGCATCGTTCTCAATGATCCAACAGATAAAATTCTCCCTTTATATGAGGTGTATTTTTCGCTGCATACCCTTAAATTTGATCGGACTGATGCTATAGGCACTACCAATCGTGAAGCTATGTTGTTAGGAAACTCGCCGATAGGTGCGGATGGAAATACTATGAATTACCATCACCTCACACAAATGGATCCGTACGTTCATACCATAAAGATTGATGAAGTAACACGGTCGCAACATGAAGGCCCCTACAAGATTGTCTTAATACCTGCTTGGCTACATCAAGAACACTCAGGAGCTCTTCATTCTGCGGGTGATACATATGTTCTTTCCTCTATCGATATAAATCGCACTCTTTGGGGAGAAGCCCGTAAAAAGATTAATCAGCAAATTGCAAGTTTATATTCCTAAATTAATGATTAAGATTTTTGTCTATCCAATCCAAAATAGTCGGATAGTTCTCATGTTGTTGTACGCGCGGGAGAAGGGTAAAACGCGCAACTTTTCCGTCCTTATAATTTAGGGCAAAATATTCATTTCCGTCGCACTCAGCAAAAGCGAGCCAATCTTGGGGAATACCCTTTTCATGTGCATCTCTAATCAAGCTATAAAGAGGGCTCTCTAACCCTTTCATTGGTGAATAAATTCTCACACTAAAACCTAAATGCCCAACTTGTTGGTAAAATTCCTTAAAGGTTGCGGGGAGATGTCCTCCAGAAGCGGCACTAAAAAGACTGTTTTCTATTTGACCTAACCCTGCAGTAATTTTTAGCTGCCTTTCGTCATCTGGAAGGCTTTTATAAATTGAGAGTGGGGCGAATTTCTGCTTTAAAGGCCCCCAAACATTTGGTGAAATATCTTCTGCAGACTGAATATAGGAAAGCATAGCGAGTGAAGTGGTCAAGGCTAAGGATGCTTTTGTACATTTCATTTTAAAATTTCCATTTATTATTAAAATTATTTTTATAAAACTCTTATTAAATGAGTTCAGTAATCTAATAAACTTTATATAATATATAGAAAAGGTTTTTAGAAAAAATTAAAATAAACAAATCAAAAAGTGTGACAAAAAAGCCTAAGAGATGTTTATACGAAAGTGCATGAAAGCTCTTTTACAAAATATTGAATACATATTATTTTTTGATAAAAAAATGTATGCCCTCTAATAATATTTCTCAGTTTTTAATTCGATAAAAAAAGAAAAAATTGACCTTTTGAACATTTTTAAAAGATGATTGATGCTGTTTTGCCAGAGAGCCTAGGCCTCAATATGTTGTGTTCTTTTTATCCTTTTGGGTTTCTTTCGTGTTTTGCGTTGGGCGCGCCACATAAGAGCTGCTGGGGTGACCAAAAGGGTCAAGCTGGAGGCAAAGAGAACCCCGTAGACGATACAAACGGATAAGAGGCGCCACCATTGGGTAGAGGGTGCTCCGATCGTAACATCCAAATTAATAAAATCGATATTGATTCCCAACATAATGGGCAATAGACCAAGAATTGTGGCGAGCTTGGTTAAAATAACAGGTCGGACACGCTGCATACAAGTGCGGATAATGACTTCACGATACTGTTCTAAGGTTGGGTTTGAAATTTGAGATATCAACAAGTCATAGGTGTCGATAAGGAGAATATTATTGGAGACTATGATTCCCGCAAGGGCAATGACACCAATGCCTCCCATAACAATTCCAAAAGCCATACCATGAATTAATATGCCAATAAAAATACCAATGCTTGAGAGGACAACAGCACTCAACACCAGCCCTGTACTAAAGAAGCTGTTAAATTGCGTTATGAGAATGACTGCAATCATGAAGATGGCAACAAAAAAGGCTTGCATGAGAAAGACCATAGATTCTTGGCGGTCTTGCTCTTCCCCCATAAATTTGATGGAAACCCGCGGATCAAGATTTAAATTTGGGAGAGCTGTACGAATTTCTTGGATCTTATCTGCTGCTAAAAATCCAGGTAAGACATCAGCCTTCAAACTTAATATTTGTTTTCGATTAACGCGGTCAATTTTACTGACCTTCTGTTCTGGTGTGCGGGTGACGAAATTGCTCAAAGGCATAAGGCCCGCACTTGTTTGAATTTTAAGCTTATCCAATTCATCAAGGACACGGTATTGAGGGAAATAGCGTACGACAATATCAACTTCATCCAAAGCATCTTCAGGACGATAAGCGGCAACTTTGACACCATTGGTGACAAGCTTTATTGCATTTCCCACTTGGCGAATGCTGGCGTTGAACTTTGCTGCTTGACTGCGATCAACAGTTAATTGCCATTCGATGCCAGGAATTGGGAGGTTATCCGTAATGCTGGTAATACCTGGTAACTCTTCAACATATTTTCGTAAAGCTAAAAGCGCAGGCTTTAACAAAGCTGCTTCAGGAGCACTTATTTCAATATCAATGGGTTTTTGTCCCGGAGGGCCTCCATCTTCTTTTTGGATTTCAATGTGAACACCAGGAATATCTTTCGTGCTTTTTTCAATATCATTTAGAATATCGTTCGCGGGACGTCGTTTACGCCAATCTATAAATTCTAAAGTGATTGTTCCAATCGTATCTTCAGTTGTTGTGCCCCCATTGCTGCTGGTCATGGTGGTACCGGTTCGGACATAAACGGATTTAAGCTCTTTCATAGGCAAAATTTTATTTTCAACCAAATGAACAAGATGATCCTTATCCATGATTGATAAATTACCGCGACCATGGACATGAATGGCCACAATCTCTGGTTCCACGTCAGGGAAAAATTCAACCCCACGTCCAAAAGTTGAATACGTCATTTTTGCCAATATAAGAATGGCGATGGCGCCTCCAATAATGCGCTTAGGATAATCTAAGGCAAAATTTAAAGCCTTTAAATATTTTGCCATGAGCCCGGTGGGTTTTTCTAATGCTGTGTCGGGTGCGTGGTGCCTTGTGAATGAGGGCTTTAGCATTTGCCCAATGGCAGGAACAAAAACTAAGGCCATGAGGATGGACGCAGTCAATACGGCTATTAGCGTAATAGGCATAAACTTCATAAATTGTCCTGGAACTCCAGGCCAAAAGAGAAGAGGCATAAAGACAGCGATAATGGTGACAATTGAAGTTATAACAGGCCACGCCATACGTTGTGCGGCATGGAGGTAGGCAGCGCGTGGCTCCATTCCCTCAGAAATTTTAAGGTCGGCATATTCAACGACAATAATTGCGCCATCAACAAGCATTCCAACAGCAAAGATGAGACTAAATAAGACCACTATATTAATGGTGAGTCCCATCATAGAAATAATCATAACACCCATCAGGAATGAACCGGGGACAGAGATGCCAACCAAAAGGGAGGAACGCCATCCCAAAGAATAAACAATAATTCCCATGACCAAAATAATGGCAAGAATAATGCTGTTTTGCAGGTCATTAAGCATATCGCGGATTTGGTTGGATTGATCATTTGCATAAGAAACCGAAACATGGTCGGGCCATTTCTTTTTTTGCGCCTCGACGATTGCCTTTACATTTTCAATTGTTTGAATGAGGTTTTCACCCGTGCGTTTGGATATTTCAAGAGAAACAGCTGGGACACCTCTATCGCGGACAATGCTCTCACGATCTTTAAAGGTACGACGTACTTCTGCTATATCTTTTAATCTAATGACAGCATCATTATTTGTTGCAACGGGCAACTGCATAATATCAAGGATATCTTCTAAAACACCCGGAACTTTGACAGCAAATCGTCCTGTTCCCATTTCAATGTTACCTGCAGGAATGATCTGGTTGTTTTCTGTAAAATTTGCAATTACTTGATCAAAGGCAAGGCCATAGCCCTCGACTTGAGTTGGATCGATGAGAATTTCGACAATCTCATTTTGGTCGCCCATAATTTCTGCTTTACGAACACTCGTAACATTTCCTTCAATTTCATCACGTAATTCGCGTGCCATACGATAAAGAGTACGTAAAGGAATTTTTCCCGATATTTTTACAATTAAGACTGGAAAAAGGCTCAAATTTATTTCTGATATTGTGGGTTCTTTAGTATCAAGTGGAAGTTTGACTTTAGCTAGATCAACACGATCTCGCACATCATAACGTGCACGTTCAGAGTTAAATCCTGCTGTAAACTCTAAGATAATATTCCCCCCATTTTCATAAGCCGTAGAGGTCATTTTTTTGACACCTTCAATATTATGAAGCTCTTGTTCTAATGGACGTAAGAGAAGGCGTTGAGCATCTTGAGGTGAAATTCCTTCATGAACTAAAGAAACATAAATGATGGGTATCTTGACGTCAGGAGTGGACTCTTTTGGGATTTGTGCATAAGCAATAATTCCCCAAATGATGCAGAGAAAAAGGATAGATATAACCGTGCGTGAGCGTGAGAGCGCCGCAGCAATAAAAGCATTCATGTGGTTTTTTCCGATATGGTAGAAGGCTGCAATGTTGTTATAACCTTTTGTCCTTCTATAACAAAATCACCGCCGATAACAATTAAAGAAATTTTTTCAGGTAAGCCTGAAATAAGAAGACCGTCAGGTCTTGCTTCCACGACTTGAACGGGATGGAAAGTAACCTTCTCTTCTTCAATTAGTTTTACCCCTATGGTTCCATCATCTTTCAAACTTATAGTTGCAGGGGAGATCATGTAGCCATTTGTCTTTTCTGTTGGGAATGTGATGCGCGCAGTTAACCCTGCGGGAATTGTCATGTCTGGGTTACGCGCTTTCATTTCAACACGATAGGTGCGCGTTTTGGGGTCAGCTGATTTTGAAATATAAATAACTTCCGCATCAAGTTTTTTATCATCAAGCGAACTTAAAGTTACTTGTGCTTTTGTGCTTTGGTTAATGCGAGAAATATCTTTTTCAGAAATGTCACAAATAATTTTTAGAGGGTCCAGTTCAATGACAGTAGCAACCTTATCTCCCACATTAACAACGTCACCCACCTCAATAAAAGTTTCTTCAAGAATACTTTTGAAAGGCGCTTTAATGTGTGTGTCTGCTATTTCTTGTTCAATGACTGCGAGCGAGCTTTTTGCACTGTCTAATTCTGCCTTGTTTGCTGCGAGAGCATTTTGAGCTTTAAAGGCCTTTGCTTCAAGTTTTGTACCAGCCTGAAATTCAAGAGCTCTTTGGTTTAAGCGTGATCTTGCTTCTTCAAGTCGCGCGGGACGATCTTCAGCATCAATTATAATGAGATCTTGCCCTGGCTCTACCTTTTGTCCTTTTGTTATAGGGACAGATAAAATGCGTCCAGGCGTTTTCACTTTTAATGTTACGCGACGTGCTTCTGCTGTATGGCCATTAAGTTGAATGCTTGTTGTAATTGTCTCCGCTGTCATTTCTTTTATAGTCACTTTAGGCAATGCGGCCGGAGGAGGTTTGGGGTCAGTGTGAAATATATTGGAGCGAAGTAAGAATAAAAAAATACCCAAGCCCATGACAATTGTTATGGGATTACGCTTAATGTATTGGCGAAGCTGTGCCATCTTCATGAAAATCACCTCTTAATGCTGCTGAGGAGCATTATGGAATTTTAAATTTATATTTAGACTATCAAATTTATCTATCAAACTTTTCTAATAGACTTATTAAAACCTCAAAAAGACTCTCTTCAAGGTTCTCTCATCATAGATATTTGATAAAATATGGTCAAGGTGGAACCAGCTAAATAAAGTTGATTCTGTTATAAAATGAATTTGGACAAATCTGTATTATGTGCAAGTTCTGAAACTTTTTCCTGGACTTCATTTTTTGTAATTGAAAGCGTTTGTCCTGCAATTTCAGGCGCTTTAAAACTAATGTCTTCCATTAATTTCTCAATGATGGTGTGCAGACGCCGTGCCCCAATGTTTTCAACAGATTGATTAACCTCGGCAGCCAGGGTGGCAATTTCTTGAATGGCGTCCTCTGTAAAGTTTAAGGTAACCGATTCAGTTTCGAGCATGGCTTTAGACTGGCGAATGAGATTTGCTTCGGGTTCAGTTAAAATACGCACAAAATCATCTTTTGAAAGAGCTTTTAGTTCAACGCGAATCGGAAGACGTCCTTGTAGCTCAGGAAGAAGATCCGAGGGCTTCGCTAAATGAAAAGCACCGGAAGTTATGAATAAAATATGATCTGTTTTGATTGTGCCATGTTTTGTTGAAACACTGGTTCCTTCAATTAGAGGAAGTAAATCTCGTTGAACGCCTTCACGGCTCACATCAGCGCCATGATGGTCCGAGCGCGCGCAAATTTTATCTATTTCATCGATGAAAACAATTCCATTTTGCTCAACCATCTCAATGGCTTCTCGAGTTACCTTGTCCCCATCTAAAAGCTTATCACTTTCTTCTTGAATCAAAATAGTGTAAGCCTCGGCCACTGACATTTTTCGCATTTTTGTACGAGGTGCAAAAGCTTTTCCAAAAACATCTCCAAGATTCATCATACCCATTTGAGCTCCCGGCATTCCTGGTACATCAAAAATAGGCATATTCATGCCACTGTTATCATTAACTTGGAGCTCAATCTCTTTGTCTGCGAGCTCGCCATCCTGTAGGAGATGGCGGAATTTTTGCCGTGTTTCAGGGGTGGCACTGACCCCGACGAGTGCATCAAGAACACGTTCTTCTGCATGGGCTTCTGCTTTTTCCTTCACTTCTTCCCGTAAACGGTCGCGGGTCATTTGAATAGCGATTTCAATCAAATCACGGATGATTTGCTCGACATCTCTTCCCACATAGCCTATTTCTGTAAATTTTGTGGCTTCAACTTTAATAAAGGGAGCTTGCGCCAATCTTGCCAGGCGGCGTGCAATTTCTGTTTTACCAACACCCGTTGGACCCATCATAAGAATATTCTTAGGGAGGACCTCTTCTTTTAACTCCTTTGGAAGTTGTTGCCTGCGCCAACGATTTCGCAATGCTATAGCGACGGCCCGCTTAGCATCATCTTGGCCAACAATAAAACGATCGAGTTCGCTGGTAATTTCACGTGGAGTTAAGGATGTCATGGCTTAGAGGCTTTCAATTATAATATTTTTATTCGTATAAATACAGATATCTGCAGCTATTTCAATCGAGCGACGGGCAATGGCTTCCGCATCCATTTTTTCATTGGAAATAAGGGCCCGAGCGGCAGCAAGAGCAAAGGCTCCCCCTGAGCCAATCCCAATGAGACCGTCTTCTGGCTCTAAAACATCTCCATTTCCTGACAATATGAGAGAGACTGAAGTATCAGCTACAGCCATCATGGCTTCCAGACGCCGCAAATAGCGATCCGTTCGCCAATCTTTGGCCATTTCAACACAAGCACGCGCCAATTGGCTGGGGTATTTTTCTAATTTAGATTCTAGGCGCTCAAAAAGGGCAAATGCATCTGCAGTGGCCCCCGCAAAGCCAGCAATAACTTTACCATCTCCAATGCGACGTACCTTTTTAGCTTGGGATTTGATAACAGTAGCTCCCAAGGTAACTTGTCCGTCACCTGCTATGACAACTTTATTATCTTTTCGTATGCATACAATTGTTGTGCCATGCCAGGTTGTTGAATGGGAGTCCGTAGTGCTCATAAATGGTGTCATATTGCATCTTACTCTTACAATAAACTTTATCATTCATTTTACACTAAAAGTTCCCTAAATTGCAAGAATTTGCTATAACGGTTAACAATAAAAATGGAGTTGGAAAAATGGCTTATGATACAAAGAATGTGTTTGCAAAGATATTAAGGGGAGAAATTCCTTGTCAACGTGTTTATGAAGATGAACACGTCCTAGCGTTTAAGGACATTAACCCAAAAGCTCCAGTCCATATTTTGGTTATTCCTAAGGGAGAATATGCTTCTTTTATGGAATTTTCAACACATGCTTCACAAGATGAAGTGGCTAATTTTTTTGCAGCCATTGCAAAAATTGTCAAAGCTCTTAAGTTACCAGAAAGTGGATTTCGACTTGTGGTGAACAATGGTCCTGATAGTGGGGAGGAAGTGCCTCATTTTCATATGCATATTTTAGGAGGAAAGCGTCTTGGGGGAATGGCTTGAGAGAGGGGTGAATTTTGATGCGCTTAATGCTCGTTGGGTTTTGATTCACGAACATTCTCCTATATTGGAAAGTTTGAAACCAGAGACAAGAGGACACTAGACGGGTGAAAAATCTTTGTGATAATAATCAGCTTGCAGAGGTCTTGGTTTGAATAGATTGAAAAAGCCCTCTATTCAGATATGTCTAAAGAGCCACCCATGCACAGGCCTTAATAAGGAGTGAGTTCTCCAATAATTAATAATAATAACGGGCTTTAGTGAAGGTTCTATAAAGATGTTTGAAACACACAATAGTATTGCTGATCAATTTGCACATGCTCAGATCTCTAAACTGAAGGAGATAAGCGAACGGTTGAGCCGGTTTGGGATTACGCATTTTTCCTATAATAAGTTTATTGGGTGTGACAAGGCCATAATATTATGCCCTCAAATGCCTAAATTCCGAGAGCAATTTGGGTATTCTTTGGATCTAAGTATTACCCAGCCTCAGTTAGATCAAATCCTTCAACGCAAAAATTTTTTATTCTGGCAGAATTATGGTCCTGGCAATCCAGTTCTTGAAACATTGCGAGAATATAATGTTAATCATGGTCTTACCTTATTTCGACAAGTGGAAAAAGATATTTACGAATCTTATCATTTTGCAACCACGAATGATAATGAGCTAATTAAAGAATATTACTTTAATAATTTATCGTTTTTGAATGCGTTCGCAGATTATTTTGCTGATAAAGTGTATGATATTATCGATCATCGAGATCCTGGAAAAATTACTCAGATTAAAAATCCATTGCTCGAGGAAAAATCTCAAGAAGATGTTCTCCTACGAGAACAACCTTAATAAACGTATCTATCTTTTAAAGGAAAGCGGCTTGGGGGACTGGCGTAATAAATTAGTGGTCCTTTGTTATTTATGATGCAATCTATCTTTATTTATGCAGGGCCAGGCACTTCTCCCGTTGCAGTTAATCATACTGTCTATACCTTAAAAAACATTGTTCATCCTTTATATTCTATTCAAAAAATAGGTCTTCAGGACATTATTGAAGGGACTTGGGAATCACAAGCTGCGCTATTGATCATGCCTGGGGGAGAAGATGTACCTTATGGGGCGGTTCTCAATGGGGCCGGTAATCAAAGCATTAAAGAGTATGTTACCAAAGGAGGGTCTTACATTGGATTTTGTGCTGGGGCCTACTATGGAAGTAAACAGGTTCTCTTTGCACAAGGTACACGGCAGGAAGTTATGGGAGAGCGTGAATTGGCTTTTTTTCCCGGAACCGCCGTTGGTCCAACTTTTCAACCGTGGGATCCCGATTCGAATGTAGGTGCTTGTATGGCTCTTTTAAAAGGGAATGGTCCCTTGCAATCTATTCTCAACCAGCAAACAGTGGGGATATATATGAATGGGGGAGGGCATTTTCTGGATGCTCATATGTTTCCAGATGTTGAGATTCTTGCAACATATGTGCAGGGTCCACATTCCCCCCTTCCTCTTCCAGCTCTTATCGATATTTCCGTTGGTAAAGGCCGCGTTATTTTATCTGGCGTTCATTGCGAGTTTGCACCAGAACTTTTTGATCTTTCCGATCCCTTTCTTTTCCCACTTTATACAAAACTCCTTCCTTATAAATCCTTGCGTCTTCAAATAATGAGGTATCTTTTAGAGCGTTTTGGTATTGTTTTACATAAGGCAAACGCTCATTTTCAAAGTCTTTGTTAACCTTAGTAAAAAACATGGTTGACCAAATGAACTTCCTCTTTTATCCTCAATTTAAATCTAGTTTGAAATAAACAATCACGGATAAACAGGAAATTGTTTGGCATGAAATTACTTATACAAGGTATGTTAAAAGTAATTTTGTGGAGTTTGATCGTGCATCCTATGACACCCATAAAGGCTCATGATTTATTTGATCAAGAGAACAATCCCAGACTCAACCGTCCCACACAAATTCCTATCGGTTTTATTCATGAAATTCCTCATTATATTTTCTTAGCTGAAGGAACTATGATTCAAGAAATCCCTGATAGAATTTCTCGCATGCGAGAACAAATAGGCTTGCCTCCTAAAATTTCCAACGATGAGGTGGAAAAATTATTCCAAAGTACCGTATGGATGCAAGCACGTGCTCATTCTATATACCTTCCTTTTGCGGGGTTAATCAAGCATTTAATGGTTCATAAAGGGCAAGAAATAAAGAAGGATCAAGTTATTTTCATTATTGAGGCAATGAAGATGGAATGTCAGATATGTGCCCCCGCTGATGGAAAAATAATAGGGATTCCTGTAAGAGAAAGTGAGATTGTTGAGGACCATGCAGTCCTCATGAATTATATACCTTCTGTTTTTGAATGGGAAACGATTGAGACAACTCTTCTTATGAAAAACAAGGGGTGGCTTCGCACACTCTTTCCGTGGATGGAGCAGATTGCTCAGAGATCTGCTCTCTATCATTTTTCTTCTAAGCAAAGGGTATGTGGTCTTGGAGGTATAAATGTTGAGCGTCAAGGTCATTCCATAAATTCTACGAAATTAGAGTATGAAAGAAGGTTGATAACCCCCTCATCTTTTTTCTCCTCGCCCTATGCTTCATTATTAAGTGCAAAATCCAATTCTAAAGTAAGAAAGATGGGTAAGAAAAAGATAGGAAGCAACACAAAAACTCAAAAGGTCGAATCAAAAAAAGCGATAGAAAAACTTTCCACCAAAAGGATTATTATGCATGGGACACAACGTATACGCGCCTCTTCAAGGGTTCGAACTGAAGAGCACTCACCCTTTCGTTTAACAATTCCTGAGCTTAAGGAAGGAATAGTATTTAACACTGTAAATGGAATTGAGAGATATTATTTATTTCTTGTGGGGTTCATATCTTCGACCATCTTAGCACGCTTAAGTTTATCCCTTTTAAGAAGAAGAAATAAGAAATTAAAAGATGACGCCTATAACCATCGTTTATTCCCTGTAATCTCTTTCAATAAGCAAATAACTTTAAGCATTATGTGGGCGCATAATATGAATCGACATTACATATCAAATGTCCAAAGAGCCTAGGAAAATATTATTTTAGGTGCGTATCACCAAAAGAATGCTCTTCAATTTTTCCCGCGGTTGATTTTAAAAGCAGATATCCTTTTTCATTGATACCTTGAGCAGTGCCACTTTGGCTATGGGTTCCCATCACAATAGATATTTTCTTTTGTGCTAACAGGTCATATTTTTTCCATTCTTTTAAGAAGGACTCAAATCCATTTTTTTGAAAACTATCAAGGTCCCTTTGGAAAGATTGAATAAGCCGTGCAACGATAATATTTCGATCAAGTTTTTCTTTAAGCGCGTGTTCTAAAGAAGTCCAAGGCTGATCAATGCATTTATCTTTTAAGTCTTTCATATTAATATTTAATCCGACGCTCATTATGGCTGTGCAATTTCCATTGGCTTCACCTAATAAATCTATTAAGATCCCCCCCATTTTTTCATTGTTATAATAGATGTCATTGGGCCACTTGAGGTGTAATTTTAAATCTGGATTGAGCGATTCAAGAGCCTTAATAATCGCAAGCCCAAGGACCAGACTTAATCCAGAAAGTTGGCTCGCATCTTTATTAAATGTATAGCTAAAACTACAATAAATATTTCTTCCGAAAGGAGAGAACCATGTTCTTCCCAAGCGCCCCCTCCCTTTTGATTGATGTTCAGCAAGACAAAAATTAAAATCTTTTAAGGGCTTCTTTTTTTTCAAGTAATCTGTAGTTGAAGAAATATTTTCGAGTATTTCTAAAGATACCTTCTGTGCTTTCAGTAAATTGGTGATCTTTTTTTTATCAAAAAGAAACAGAGGGGTAGTAAGTTGATATCCTTGGTGGTGTGATCGGATATGAACGTCATATTTCTTTGAATGCTGAATAATTTTCCAAACTGCTGTACGGGAAATGCCTAAATTTGATGCAATATCAGTGCCGGTATGCATTTTGCAGTCATTTAAAATATCAAGGACTTTTAAAGTTGTAGAAGAAAGAGATTGGCTCATGGTTATTACTTATTATCCTTTTATATATATTTGTAAATCTCTAAAAATTGTCATCACGAGCGACCTTGGGGAGCGTGGCGATCTAGTATCAATTAAGTTAGGGTAGTATAAATACATGGATTGCTTTGGAGCTGAAGCTCCTCGCAGTGACGCTGCTACACGCTAAAGTTATATATTAATCATAAAAAAACCGCTGCTTAAGTTTGTAAGCAGCGGTTTAAATTTATCGCCCTCTTAATGGGCTAATATTGCCAATAACAACAGGGCAACGATGTTGATAATTTTAATCATCGGATTAATGGCTGGCCCAGCAGTGTCTTTATATGGGTCTCCAACAGTATCACCCGTAACAGCTGCTTTATGAGCATCTGATCCTTTACCGCCATACTTGCCATCTTCAATATATTTTTTGGCATTATCCCAAGCGCCGCCTCCTGATGTCATGGAGATGGCGAGGAAAAGTCCTGTGATAATAGTACCAATTAACATGGCTCCCAAAGCAGCAAAAGCTGAAGCTTGGCCTGCAATAAGGTTTATAATAAAATACAAGACGATAGGGGCTAAAACAGGAAGCAATGAAGGAATGATCATTTCCCTAATAGCAGCCTTGGTGAGCATATCAACGGCAGCGCTATAGTCTGGTTTTCCCTTTCCTGTCATAATTCCTTTGATTTCTTGAAATTGACGACGGACCTCAACGACGACGGCTGCACCTGCGCGTCCAACAGCTTTCATGCCCATGGCACCAAATAAAAACGGCAGCAAACCACCAATAAAGAGGCCAATCAAAACATAAGGATCTTGAAGAGCAAATTCAACTTTGATGTTTCCAAAGTAGTGTTTTAAATCTTCTGTGTAAGCTGCAAAGAGAACCAAAGAGGCCAAGCCTGCAGATCCTATTGCATATCCTTTAGTGACTGCTTTTGTTGTGTTTCCAACAGCATCAAGAGCATCTGTAACTGTACGAACTGATTTTGGGAGTTTTGCCATTTCAGCAATACCACCTGCGTTATCAGTAACAGGTCCATAAGCATCAAGAGCAACAATCATTCCGGCGAGTGCCAACATCGTGGTTGCTGATACAGAAATTCCAAAGAGTCCGGCATTCATATGAGCTACAATGATTCCTGCACAAATGACCAAAACAGGGAGAGCCGTTGCTTCCATCGAAACAGCCAAGCCTTGAATGATATTCGTTGCGTGGCCGGTGGTAGAAGCTTGAGCTACACTATGCACTGGTCGATAGCTTGTTGAGGTGTAATACTCAGTGATCCAAACAAGTAGGCCCGTTACGCCCAATCCTGTGAGCGAACAATAAAGTAAGTTCATTGGAGTGAAATTCATTCCTTGAGCAGCTAAAGCATGGGAGAGACTTCCAAATGTAAATAGTGTTATTGCCACAATGAACGCTGCAGACAGAACTGAAGCGGCAATGAATCCTTTATACAACGCGCCCATGATATTTCCATTGCTTCCCAAGCGTACAAAAAATGTTCCAACAACAGAAGCAACGATACATACAGCACTGATGAGAAGAGGATACATCATGAGA
>VGEY01000003.1 GCA_016869075.1 Alphaproteobacteria bacterium | reverse complement strand
GCTAGCAGGAAGAGTATTAAGAGATGCCCATTTCAAAAGTCAAATTTTTAAAGTGCCCATAATAAAATAAAGTTAATACATGGATTGCTTCGTCGCTTCGCTCCTCGCAATGACAAAGAGAGAGGGGACCTAGCAATGACGAAGAGAGAGAGAACGCAGCGAAGGGGGTGAGTTTTGTATTAATCACGAGGCATGTAAGGAAGTGAAAAGCGTATTATTTGCCGTCAAAACAGGCCTCTCATATCCACCTAAAATTCCATTTTTAGAAAGAGCAATTTGCCAGAGCTGACTATCACGCGCCCTAAAGCTTCCAGCGCAAGAAAGTAAGTAATAGTTCCACATGCGCCGAAAACGTTCATTATATCTATTTTTTAAATCATCCCAATGATCATTAAAATTTTTATGCCAAGCCATCAGTGTTTTATCATAATGGCTTCCAAAATTATGCCAATCTTCCATCACAAATAATTTTTCGATGGAGGATCCAATTTGTGCAATAGAGGGAATTTGCCCATTTGGAAAGATATAGGTATCCATCCATCGGTTTGTGCAAATTTTTGTAGAATCGTTACTTCCAATTGTATGAAGGAGAAAAAATCCCTCGTCTGTCAAACACTCAAAAATTATTTCCATAAAAGAACGATAATTTTTATGTCCTACATGCTCAAACATTCCAAGACTTACCGCCCGATCAAATTTTACTGACCCTGAATTAAGCTCACGATAATCTAGCAAACGAACTTCAACCGGATAACCCTGACAAACAGTGCGCGCATAAATATATTGTTCATTCGATATGGTAATACCCACCACTGAAACTTTATATTTTTCCGCAGCATATTTTGCAAAACTGCCCCACCCACATCCTATATCTAGAATTTTCATTCCTGGCTTTAGGTGCAATTTTTGGCAAGTTAATTCCAGCTTTGCTTCCTGAGCCTCATCCAATGTTTGAATGTTATTTCCCCAAAATCCACATGTATAAGTCATACGCTTATCAAGCATTGTTTGATAAAGATGATTATCAATGTCGTAATGCATTTTCCCAACGATAAATGCCCTGTTCTTAGATTGGAAATTAAAGATCCCTCTCAAACTTTCAAAGATTTTTTGGAGGATTAAACTTTTCAAAAACTCTGGGCGCTCCAGTGCTTTTCCCTTTATATCCGCACATATGACTTTGCAAAAAAATGCATCTAGGTTCTCACAATCCCACCATCCATCCATGTAAGATTCGCCCAGGGCAAGATCTAAATTTTTCGAGAGGCGATTATAAAAGCGCTCATCATGGACCATTAAATCCCATGGGCGACTGCCATTGATTTTGATGTCAGCAAGTAAAAGAAGATCATGAACAATTTGTTTCATTTGTTATTCCTTCTTTTTTTGTTCTTAAGGAAAAACTTTTCTTACAAATTTATTTATAATCTATTTTGCTTCGTTAGATAACCCCTATCTCCAATCTTTTTACATGTTATTGACTGAAAGTTTGTGTTGTAAAAACATTAATTTGAGTTTCAGCTTTTTTCCAACAATCCCTCGACAATCCGGCCTTTTGCGTACATAACTCTGATAAAAAATCTTCACGTGTTGAAAAGTCATTTGCGACCTCAGGTAAGAACACACCGTTCCTTTTGCCCTGTGACAGAATAACGCCGTGTGTTTTATAAATTATTTCATCTGCATTTTTGACTTGAACAGGCGTATCAAGGATGGATATTTCAATTGATAGATCTTTGAGCTCCTGGGCAGTGACGGGAAGAAACCGCGCATCATGGGTAGCTGCTTCGATGGTCATATGCTGAACAGCTAAATATAGAGGCTCTTGCGCCTCAAGGTTACCAATGCATCCTCGAAGGTGCCCATTTTTATCTTTTAAAGTCACAAAAACGGCACGTGGTTCTTTCAAGAAAGGATCGTTTATAAGAAGTGTCGGAATTGTTTTGTTGGTTATATAAGCATACAGCGTATCTCTTGCAAAATTAAGCAAAAGATCTTTTTGTTCTGATGACATATTTTCAGATAGGGTCAAAAGGGAGGCATTATATCCGACCACATTAGATTTATCATGGGTTCTATCTCCGCTGTTTGCATAATTAAGAGGAGTCAATTCAGCATGACCATAGAGGTTTGCAAACTCTAAAAGTGTTAAAACTGCAGCTGCTCCACAAAGTTCTATTTCCTTCTTATCATAGGCTTCACGAAATATTTCTGGTGAAAGCTTTTGTAAAATATCTTGTGCTTTTTTGTCCATATCTCGTGCGATAGAATCGGGGTGATAATGGCTCAAATCTGTTGAAGCAATGACCAAAGCTGAGCGATTGCGCAAATGCTTATAAAGAGCCCTTGCAAGGGATTTTGCGAATTTAGGGTCACTAATTAAAATAGGAACAATTTTAGCCTTGGGCGCAACAACCTGAATAAAGGGTATTTGAACCTCTAAAGAATGCTCAACTATATGAATTTGTGGGTCATACAAAAAATCAGGTGTTTCTCCTCGAATATTATTGGCAAGTGCTTCTTCAATGCTCACCTCCCCCAAGGGGGTACGCCATGCCCCTTGCGCCCAGACAGAAACTCCAGGAAAAGAATCCGAATGGTATGGTCCTAAAATTACAATAACATCAAAATTTTGATTCTCAAGAGAGCGATATGCGTACGCTGCAGTTTGACCTGAATATTGATATCCAGCATGGGGAACAATCATTCCTATTATTTTTGATGGAGCGCGATCAGGTGGTGCATTACTCTTCTTTAAATATAGGTCAATATCTTTCTTTAAAGCTTCTTTATTTGAAGGATAAAATTGTCCGACAACGGCAGGTAACCTTAGTATCTGCTGGGATGCCTGACACCCAAAAATAAGTCCCACGCTTATAATAAAGATTTTGAACATACCCCTCTCCCCGAAAAAACATCTCTTGAGGTATATTAGATCAGAGTGAGAATGGATGTAAAAAAAATAGTAAAAAATATCCCCTCAAGTAATTTATAAATCTTATAAGTGACCGTCGAATTTTCTTGATTAACATGCTTTTTATGCCTATGGTATGAATATGTTGAATCACTATTTTATTTTATCGTTCACGGATACTTCCGCTTAAAGGCGGAGTAAGCTTCTTATATTTAAATTACCAAATTTTGCGAGGAAATAAACATCTCACCCCTAGTTAAAGAGAAAAACCGTGCTTAAAAATTTACCTGTTCAGCTCATCATTGCCATCTTAAGTGCATTCTTCCTTAGCACTTTTTTAAATTTTGAAACCATTCGCATATTTTATACGCTCAGCTGTATCCTGAAAGAAATTCTTATTGGAATTTTGCCCCTTGTCATTTTTAGTTATATTACAGCTGCCATTTTATCAATGGAACGTACAGCTCCATTCCTTATTTTTAGCATTTTAGTCCTCGTAACCCTTTCCAATGCATTTACCGCGCTCGTTTCTTATGGAATAGGACTTAATCTATTATCCCTCATTACCCTTAATGGTACCTCAAGCTTCCCAGAAATTCATGATACGTTAACGCCCCTCTTTTCACTTCATCTTCCTGAAATATTAGCTCCGGACCGCACCATGCTTTTAGGAATAGCCGTGGGGCTCTTTTTTACCTTTATAAAAGTACCTCAAGTCACTACTTGGGCTCAAAATATGCGCCATTATGTGACAGTTTTCTTACAAAAAGCTTTTATTCCTTTTCTACCAGTCTATGTTTTTGGATTTATTCTTGAAATGGAATATGAAGGAACTCTCTCATCTTTAATTAAAAATTCTGGGCATATTTTTGGGCTTCTTTGCTTTGTTATTATTTCTTACCTATCTTTACTCTATTTTATCGTAAGCGGCTTCCGTGTGCGTCGCTTTTTGGAACTTGTCCGCAATATGATACCTGCAGGGATTACGGGATTTTCAACTATGTCGAGTGCAGCCACTATGCCGGTCACATTAGCTGCAACGGAAAAAAATATGGGGGATGAACAGTTTGCTGACTTGGTTATACCAACAACCGTTAATATTCACCTCATGGGTGACGCCATTGCGATTCCTATCATGGCATTGGCTGTCCTTAATCTCTCGGGCATGCCACTCCCGACTTTGGAAAACTACCTTCTGTTCACACTTTATTTTTGTTTAGCTAAGTTTTCCGTTGCTGGTATTCCGGGTGGGGGAATCATTGTCATGATTCCTATTTTGCAAAAATATTTAGGACTTACTCCAGAGATGGCAAGCCTCATGACAACAATTTATATTATCCAGGACCCAATTTTTACCAGTGCCAATGTGATGGGAAATGGAGCTTTCGCGTTGTTAGTACGCAAAATAACTGGGCCCAAATTTCCGAGCAAACAAACTCAGGAAGAACTTCAAAAAAAAATTGAAGGCGCTATTTAGAGAATTCTTTAGGCAACATACTCTTTTGACTTACTTCTTGTGACACGAGAAATTCTCTCATCAATCCTGGAGTCACGCTGGTAAGAGGATTGATTGCAACATCGGGATCCTGACGATTACCAGTGAGGGTAAAGTGTGTCATGAATATTCCGTCTTCTCTTCCCCCAGAAACCCATGAACCAACCAGTGGAATCTGAGCGAAAAATGTATTTACCATATACAACGGGATGAGCTCACCAAAAAAATCAATCTTGTTAGTGAGACGATCGATATAACCTTTCAGTGTTAGACCTAATGATAAACTCACCAAGCGTGTCTTTTTTAACGTGAGCTTTGCAGGTGTTAAAGAAAAATCCGTTTCACCTTTGTAAAAATGGATACCACGTCCTGAAAAAAAGTTTACAATTCCCTGTAAAGAGGCCGCAGAAAGGAGACGGGCCAAAAGAGGAGCTTTATTAATTGTAAAATTCTCAATTGTCATATCTCCTGTGATTTCCCAACTTTTTTCTTTCTTTGGTTGACTATTTTGAGAAGTCTCAGATTTAATTCCCTTTATGACCAAGTGCCCTCCTTCCAAATCATATCCAGCTCCAAGCATTTGTAATAGATGCCCACCATCATCAGACTCGAGTGTGAATTGCTGATGATTGTTCGAAGAGGGAAACATAGTGAATGAAAGAGGTGCTTTGTTATGAATATTTTCTCCTTTCAGTTGGGTGCTCATTAACGTACTCCCCTTATAAAGCATCTCACCTGAAACATTATGAATTTCGTTATTTTCTCCTAGCACAACTTTATCAAGGAGGAGTTTTACCTTTATGGGTATCCCCTTATTATTTGTTGAATTTGGCATAATAAGAGGTTCTTGGGTCTTATCATCGAGAATATAAGATAAATCAATACTTTTTCCCCAAATTGTCGTTTGGAGTTGTCCATCCTTACTCCATTCAAGTGACGATTTTAAGGAACTCTTGCCCATTTTTAAGTGTCCAATTTCCAAATAATTGCCTAATTTATTTCGCTTACCTTCAGCTATCATAGATAAATCAGGTGCAATTAAAGAGAGCGTTTTCAAGGAGAAATTTTCCTGATCTGCCTCCTTTTGCAAAGTTAACTTCAGATGGGCTGGTTTATTTTTCTCTTTCTGCCAAAATAACAGAGGTGAAACCATGACAACAGGCGTAAGATCTGCAAAACCCTCGACCTGACTCTGTTTAGATATGCCCACAGTATAGCGAATTTTCGTTTCAGACAGACCCCTTAAATAGTCTGTTACATCGATACCAAAATTTTTTATTTGTTCGGCATCGACAGAATTTTTCAATAAAAATTGTCGCCGAAAAGGTATTCCTTGATCTGCAAAATGCTCTTGCCATTGAACTTCTGTTGCAATGCCCTGTAAATATCCCTCACCCTTCATTTTTAAGAATTGATTATTGACAACTAAGTCAAATATTCCCTGATTAAACTCTATGGGTTTCCCGTTAACAGGTGCTTCATATAATATTTTTCCTTCTTTTATTTTGCTTTGAGACTCAACATTCACAAGTTTCAATGGTACGTCTGTTTCTAAAGGAAAAGCTAAATGAAGGTTTGTTGCAGCCTGCCCTGAAATACGCGCGGGATCCAGGTCTAATTTTTTTGCAAAATGCAAAGGAGCTGAATCAATAACTTCAAGGGCATTGCGCACTGGACCTTCTAATTTTAAAGCAATATCTATTGTTTGATCTTTAACATGAAGTCCATCAATTACAATCTTACCCGTATTGATATTAACTCCGTGCGCTCTCCCAACCACATCTATAATGAATTTTTGCCTTGTGAAAGTACATCTGCCCGACACATTTTCTGCAGGTGGCAACTGCCCGAAATAATCCACAGTGACACCACTGGCATCAATGGTGCCTTTTATGTCATGAATTCCAAAATCTATATTTTTTCCATTTGGCTTAAGGGAGATGGTCCCGCTCATCTGGGTACTTACAGAATCGGCGTTTCCATTTGACAATTGATTAACTACCCAGTGTCGTGGTTTGGGGCTTAGTCCATGCGGCCATAAAAGGTGAAGATCATTAATCGGAATGTCAGCACCTTTTCCCTTTAAAAAAAGACTAACATCCCCTCCCTTTTTATAGAGATGCAGCCATGAGTCAGGTGCACTAAGTTTTCCTTGAATGTTTAGATGAGCATTCCCACGTTTTAAAATTGATTTACGCAAAGACAAACTCTTCTTATCTCCTTCTACAAAGAGATGGACGTGATCGAAGGTAACAGGATGTGGGTAAATGCCTGGAATGACCAGTGTACCTTCTTTAGAAGTGCAAGATAGTTCAATTTCTGAAACACCATCGTGTGAGTTTCCATTTAAATTTAACCATCCATCAAAAGAAAAAGAGGCATGTTCTGGCCAATCTTGCCCCATGAATAAGTGCGTTAAAGCTGTTCCATTAATGCTTTGAAAAGTGGCCTTAAGTGATACATTTTTATCACGCAACTTGACTCTTCCAGAAATTATTCCCAAAGTCCGCTTCTTTGAATAGACTTTTGTGTTTTCAAAAATACATTTTCCAACCTCTGCTTTTCCCCATAGAAGTGGAATGATTTTTAAAGAGAAAAGCAAATTTGGAATCTCAAGGCTAATATCTACATCTTCCTTTGTTAGCGTTACATTATGGACACTAATTCCCAATGGATGGCGCCATCCTCCCCAGCGTATTTTAGCTTGGTGGATTGTTATTTTTACTGGCCCAAGTGTCTCTTCTAGTGCTGTATTTAAGGAAGGCTCAACCCACCCCGCCGGAAGACGATAAAAACCGAAAACTCCTATCAAAACCAATGCAATAATGGAAATTGTAAGTAATTTGGCCACACTTGACAAAATTTTGTACCGTTGGGTAATGATGAACCTTGCCCTTTTCGAAAATAATTTATTAACCTTCTGTTAATACTATCTGACATCATAATGATGAGGCTAGAGAGTATTATTAGTATTTTATGATTAAGGGAGATTATTATGAAGTATGTATATATGGGAATTGCCGCACTCGGCATTTGTTTATTAGCTTGCGATGCAAAGAAAGAAGAGCAGAAGCCAGAGGAAACAAAACCAGCTGAAGCAACTGCACCTGCAGCACCTGAGGAACACAAGGCTGAGTCTTCCAAAGAAGAACATAAAGAGCCACATAAAGCTTCTTAAGTGACTGTAAGTATAGGAAGCGTTGCACCTGAAGTTGAGCTGCCCGGCGATTCTGGGCAGCTTTACAAATTATCAGATTATCAGGGTAAAAAGATCATTTTGTATTTTTATCCAAAAGACAATACAAGTGGTTGCACCAAAGAAGCTTGTGATTTTCGCGATCACTTAAAAGCTTTTAGCGGAATGAATATGGCTATACTAGCCATTTCCCGAGATTCCATTAAAAGTCATGAGAATTTTAAAGCCAAATATGATTTAAATTTTCCACTGTTATCTGATATTGATGGGCGTGTTTGTTCAGCTTATGGAACATGGGTTGAAAAATCCATGTATGGTAAAAAATATTTTGGTATTGAACGCTCAACATTTCTTATTGATGAGTCAGGTATTATTCGCCACATATGGCGAAAAGTGAAAGTCGAAGGCCATGCACAAGAAATTCTTAAAATTGTTCAAGAAATGTAGTGTCTGACAGATATGTTTTTAGCCACTTTTAATTATAAAAAACAAGATTTTGTTAACTAATTAGTAAGAAATGCTATAATTATAATAAAATTGAAAGTTAAATTTAACACAGAGGTTACCATGAAAAATTTTAAAATAATGTTGTTATTGTCCCCAATGATTCTATCTGCACCTCTTCTGCTAACCGGATGTGCAAATCCTTATGACATTAATGCATGCGATGGAGGGAGATACCAACCTCCGTATTATGGCACGTACCCTAATAGTTCATATTATGACAATGATTATTATAGGAATTTTGAAAGAGAGAACTTTGGAATGGCTGATCATAGATACGACCATACTTATGGTCCAAACCAACTCTATCATCCATCAGAAAATCCATAAAAAATTTGTACAGAGTACAAAAAGTTTTCATCCCGTCAAAGGCCTCCTCCTCTGGGGGCCTTTGCTATTGGTCTCATAATTTTGTAATTATAATTAAGATCCCCCATTTCTTATAAGATATCGATTTCTCCAGAAAAAGTTATTTGAGCTGGCCCAATCATGGTAATCGGTTGGCCTTCCTGCCAATCAACTAGGAGTTCGCCACCCTCTTGAATAACACGTAACGGAGCTCGAGAAGCTGAAGAAACCAGCTTCTGATGAATAGCTGCAACTGCTGCAGCACAGGCGCCTGTCCCGCAAGCCATTGTATACCCTGCCCCCCTTTCCCATACACGTAATCGAACTGTACCAGCATTAACAATCTGGGCAAAACCAACATTAATCTTTTCCGGAAAAGCTTGATGATTCTCAATTTGAGGACCGATACTTGCCAGGGGTACTGCATCCACATCCCCCACAAAGAATACAGCGTGTGGATTGCCAACATTTACACAAAAGGAAGCAATTGTATTATACGACACGTCTCTCAAAGCTTCTGGAGATGCCAGAGGAATATGATTCCAGGCAAAATGAGGCATGCCAATGGTAATTGAAATCTGCTTTCCATCCCCTTTTTTTTCTTTGGCCCACTTAGCTTGGCAAAGAGCTCCTTGGGTTTGAATAAACACTTCCTCTAAATTTTCTTCTTCCATAATAAGACGAGCCGCACATCGTGCTCCATTTCCACACGCACCAGATTCACTTCCATCGGCATTGAAAAATTTAGCCCGAACATGTGCATGCTGATTTTGGGGAGGAAGAAGAAGTATGAGTTGATCACACCCTACGCCATAGCGGCGATTTGCGAGTTTACAAATTTGCTCACCTGTTAATGAAAGATCTGTTTCACGAGCATCTAAAATTATAAAATCGTTCCCAAGCGCAACTGATTTTGTAAATAAAATTTTTGTCATGCTTACACACCCCATTAATAGTATATACTCATTTGTAAATGTTCGTATCTGGTAAAAACACACACCCACAGAGGTTATAAATGACTCTCGTATCTGGTACCATGGTTTTTTTTGTTATCTGGTGGGTCATATTGTTCATGGTTTTGCCTTTTGGGGTTTCTATTGAAAAAAACCCTAAAAAGGGATTTGCGACCAGTGCTCCTAAGAACCCAAAAATCGGAAAAAAATTTTTTATTACAACTGTGTTAACGGCTTTTGTCTGGGGAGTAATTCACTTTATAATGATCAACCACTGGATTCGTTTTTCTTGAAGTCGCTTCAGATTAATATACAGCATACTCTCTTATTTTTGACGTAATTCATTTACAAAGTCTATCAAACCTGACTGACGCGTCCGTTTTAATCTTTCCGCAGTTAAGATTGCGCGCATTTGAGCAACACTCTCTTCAATGTTATGATTAATAATAACATAGTCATACTCAGCCCAATGACTCATTTCTGTCGCAGCTTCGGACATACGAAGTTCTACAACACTCTCTTCGTCCTGTGCACGAGCTTTTAATCTGCGTTCAAGTTCCTTTGTAGAAGGCGGTAATATAAAAACACTTACCAAGTCTGCTCTGGCAAATTGCTCAAGCTGCTGGGTTCCCTGCCAGTCAATGTCAAAGATTATGTCTTTTCCAGAACGCAAAGCATCCAACACTTGCTTTTTGGGTGTACCATAACTGTGGCCAAATATTTCAGCACATTCCAATAAATCTCCATTTTTTATCATATCTTGAAATTGGATGGGAGAAACAAAAATATAATCAACACCCTCTTCCTCACCTGGCCTGGGAGGTCGGGTCGTAAAAGAAATTGAAAGAGCAAGATTTGATTCTTCCTTGAGCAGGTGATTAGCAATGGTTGTTTTCCCTGCTCCTGAAGGAGAAGAAAGAACGAGCATAATACCACGACGTTTAATACTCTTCATAAAACCTTATGCCCTCTTCAACTATCCTATGTTAAAGGTAACAACTTTTGAGAAAACTTCAACCTCAATATCAGCAATGCTTTAACCCTTCGCGATAGGTAGGATAGATAAGGCCTGAACCCAATAATTTTTTTATTTTACCATTGGCTACACGCTTGTGTTCATCATAAAACTCTTTCATTGCCGATGGTATTTTTGCTGCTTCAAATGGAATAAGAGGCGGACTTTCTACCCCTAAAATTTGACATCCAAAAGCTACTACGTCAGCAGATGAGGAAGGCTCGTCATCCGCTAGATTATAAATTTCACCTGCTGTAGGGGTCGACAAAGATTTTGTGAGGATAGAAACAATGTCTTCAATATGGATGCGAGAAAACACATGTCCGAGTTTATCAATGCGCTGTGCCGTTCCTAATTTAATATTCTCCAATACACTGCGTCCAGGACCGTAAATACCACTTAACCTGAAAATATGAATGGGAAAATCTGACATGATGTCCTTAAGACTCAGCCATTGCATCTCGGCCAAAACACGTTGAAATCCCCGTGAGGAGTTCGGTTTTAAAAGAGAATCCTCAGTTACCCATTCCCCACCATAATCACCATAGACTGAAGTTGCTGATAGATACCCAATCCACTTGGCCTCCATCTTGAAAAAATCAAAAGATTTTAAAACAATGTCGCCGTCCTCATTAGGAGGTATCGTTATAAGAATGTGCGCATCTTTTTTAAATAAAGTTTTTGGAAGTGTGCTGTGGCCATCCCAAACGATCGCATTAAATCCTTGCTTACATAAAGCTTGAGCCAGTTCTTGTGATCGCGTCGTTCCACTTACATGCCACCCCTTGCTTAGCATCCTAAGGCCCAAATGCTGACCTACATATCCCAAACCAAATATAAAAAGATGTGGCATTAAAAATCTAAATCTGAATAATGTGCTGAAGGCGTTAATCCAGGAAGTCGATCTAAGAGCAGAGCTCTAAAGCTGGGACGTGATTTGATACGTACATACCAATCTTTAGCAAGCTCATGCTTATCCCAGGGTACGTCCCCTAAATAGTCGACAACTGATAAATGTGCTGCAGCAGTAATATCAGCTAAAGAGAATTCATCTCCAGCAATCCAGTTTCTTCGATCAACCAACCAAGAAATATATGTTAAATGATCGTGAATATATGTTTTTATCATACGTAAAACGCCTGAATTTGGGCCAGATTCATCTTTATAAAGATGTCGTTTTAAAACCTTTTCAATCACAAGACTTACACTGACCTCTTGGGCAAATTTATCATCAAACCAAGCCACTAAGCGTCTTACTTCTGCTCGTTGGGTTAACCCTGAGCCAATAAGAAGGCGCTCAGGATAGGCCTCGTCCAGATATTCGGCAATAGCCATACTATCTACAACTGCTGTCCCGTTTAAATCGACGAGCAAGGGAACTTTGCCTGCAGGATTTAAGGTGATATATTCTGGTCTTCGTTCCCAGACACGTTCAACTTCCAGCTCAAAATCCAGTTTCTTTTCTGATAAAATGAGCCTTACTTTACGCGAAAAGGGACAGAGCCAATAATGATAAAGTGTGCGCATAAACTTAAAACCTTTTGGACCCTATATTAATACGAGTACACTTTTGAATAAAAGCCCTATTCATATAAATTTTAAAGTTAACCATAGAAATTGAGAACAAGGTCTGTTAAAACCTGAATTAACGACCAAATATTTTATAAGACGCGCAGGTGTAAATGACTCCCAACGCTCCCCTTGCCTGTCAATCCCTCAGGCCACCACCGACATTGTTTGGCCATCAGGAGGCGCTTACTCTCTTAAGGCAGGCTTTTTATAGCCATAAAATGCCCCCTGTGTGGTTATTGTCTGGAGAAAAGGGCATCGGAAAAGCTGCGCTTGCATATACAATATCCGAAGAAATCTTAAGTAACGGGGCACTTGAGCCCGCGCTTATAAAACGTCAAATCGCGCAAGGAACATATCCAAATTTTTTAACTATTAAGAAAAACCCAAACTCAGAAGGAAAAATCCCCCGCGATATTAACATTGAGGAGGCTCGAAAAATTGAGCATTTTCTTCATCAACACGCAGCAATACCAGGTTGGCGCGTTGTTTTAATTGATGCTGTAGATGAAATGAACCGAACAGCTGCAAACTCTTTACTTAAAATTTTAGAAGACCCCCCTGCTCAAACGCTCTTTTTTCTCGTCGCGCATTCTTTAGGACAAGTCCTCCCAACTATACGTTCTCGCTGTTGTCGCCTTCCTCTTTTTCCATTATCAATTGAGGATCTTAAATCAAGTCTAGGGGACGATATCCCCCTTGATGTTCTTCATCTTGCTCAAGGAAGTATCGGCAAAGCAATGGCCCTTCAACAAGCAGATGGCTTGAAGCTTCTTGATCAAATCATTCAAGGGATTGAAGGAGCATTAAAAGCGAATTGGCAAACTGCCCAATCTTTATGTACGTCATTGGGTAAAGATAGTACAGGATTCGATGTTTTATTAAATTTAATATTATGGACACTCTATCGCATAATTATTTTGATTCATATGGGAGAACCTCTCACTCCACAAGATAAGAAATTAAGCCCTCTTCTTAAGCTTAAGGCTCTTACACATTGGATCGACACATTTCAGCGTGCCAGCTCATTCATAAAAATAGCTCAAAATACTTATTTAGATCGTAATCATATTATTATGGCCCTCTTTTTTATAATTGAAAATCCAATGATTGGAGATGAGTTTATTTATGGTTCATTCTAAAAAGTTATATATTACAACTCCTATTTACTATGTAAATGATGCCCCACATATTGGGCATCTATATACAACTCTCGCCTGTGATATGATTGCACGTTTTATGCGCTTAAATGGTATAGATGTAAAGTTTGTTACAGGCACAGACGCACATGGTCAGAAAGTTGAAAAAGCAGCGCTTGCTGCAGGTAAATCTCCACAAGAATTTGTTGATGAAGTCTCTCTAAATTTTCGTAACTTGGCTACAATGATGCAATTTACCCATGACGACTTTATTCAAACAACACAAATCCGGCATATTAAAGCTGCACAGCATCTATGGCAACAACTTATCAAAAATGATGAAATTTATTTAGGCGCTTATTCAGGATGGTATGCTATTCGAGACGAGGCCTACTATCAAGAATCTGAACTCATTGATGGCAAGGCTCCCACGGGCGCCGATGTTGAATGGGTAACGGAACCAAGTTATTTTTTTCGCTTGAGCAAATGGCAAGATAAGTTATTGGAATTCTACAATAAAAATCCAGATTTTATAGCACCTGAAACACGCCGGAATGAAGTTATGCGGTTTGTTGAGGGAGGACTTCACGATTTATCTGTTTCAAGAACAAGCTTTAAATGGGGCATTCCCGTACCAAACGATCCTGACCATGTTATGTATGTTTGGTTAGACGCACTGACAAACTATATTACAGCTCTAGGATACCCAGACCAAGAAACATCTGACTTTAAAGATTTTTGGGCCAACAGCCTTCATGTTGTCGGCAAAGATATCTTACGTTTTCACGCTGTTTATTGGCCTGCTTTTTTGATGGCTGCAGACTTGCCACCCCCTCAGCGCATTTTTGCACACGGGTGGTGGACGAAAGATGGGGAAAAAATATCAAAATCTCTGGGTAATACGATTAACCCTGTTCATTTGGTCGAAACATACGGACGAGATGCAGTTCGATATTTTTTGTTAAGAGAAGTCCCTTTTGGAAATGATGGTGATTTCACAGATGCAGCTCTGATCACACGTTTAAATAGTGACCTTGCAAATAGTTATGGAAACTTAGTCCAGCGTGTCCTTTCATTTATTGCAAAAACATGTGGGGGAGTTGTCCCAAGCCCAGATAAACTCGTAGCTGCTGATAATGCTCTTCTTTCTCAGGCTTCTGATCTATTGCCCCTTTTAGAAACTGAAATAAATAAGCAAGCCCTCCATAAAGTTGTCGAACACATATGGAAGTTAATCGCGGAAGCAAATAGGTACGTTGATGAACAAAAGCCATGGTCATTAAAAACAACTGATCAAGCGCGTATGGGAACCGTCCTTTACGTATTGGCAGATTGTATTCGCCAAATTGCGATTTTAACTCAGCCCATTGTCCCAGAGGCCAGCGCTCGGATTTTAGATCAGCTTGCTGTTCCTTCTGATCAGAGAACCTTTGCGCACCTAAATGCTCAGTTGACCCCTCAAATATCTTTGCCAACACCTGAAGGCGTATTTCCAAGATTTACGCCTTAATAAAAATCGAAACTATTTTTTAAAATTCAATCCACATAAATGCTATTTTTAGCTTTTAAAAAAATGAAAAAGGCGCCATAAAAAGGTATATTACTAACAAAGATTGAATAAGGAATCCGATGCTCGTTGACAGCCATTGTCATTTAAACTTTCCAGAATTTTCCTCTGATTTAGAGGCCGTCATTGCAAGAGCTCAGGAAAATGGCGTTGGAACAATGCTGACAATCAATACTAAATTATCAGAATCCAAAGAAATACAAGATATTGCAGATTTGTATTCCTTTGTCTTTTGCACAGTGGGTGTTCATCCCCATGAAGCGAGCCAATATGTGGGAGGGTATGAGGGAGATGTGCTCTTCAGTAAAATTAAATCATATGCTCAGCATCCTAAAGTCGTCGGAATAGGAGAAACTGGTCTGGATTACTATTACAACAATAGCCCTCGAGAAGATCAAATCTCCTCTTTTTCGGATCATATTCGCGCCTCGATAGATCTTGATCTACCTCTTATTATTCATACCCGCGATGCTGATGAAGACACCATTACATGCCTAAAAGAAGTTGGTAATGATAAAGCAAAGGGTGTATTTCATTGCTTTAGTGGTAGTGCTGAATTAGCGCAAAGGGCTCTTGATTTGGGATTTTATATTTCATTTTCTGGAATTCTAACTTTTAAAAACGCTGACCCCTTGCGTCAAATTGCCCAAAACACCCCCGTGAATCGCATCCTTGTTGAAACAGACGCTCCTTTCCTTGCTCCTGTTCCCTACAGAGGAAAACGTAATGAACCTGCCTTTGTCCGCTGTACAGCTGAACTATTGGCGAGTATAAAAGGTTTAAGTTATAGTGAAATAGAAAAAGAAACCACGAACAACTTTTTTTCGTTGTTCCCTAAAGCGAGATTGTCATTATGAAAATAACGATTTTGGGATGCGGCGCCTCAGGCGGCGTACCCCTGATCACGGGAGAGTGGGGGTCCTGCGACCCCCAAAATCCTAAAAACCGAAGGCGACGTGCTTCTGTTTTGGTACAAACCAATAATAAAAATATCTTAATAGATACAAGCCCAGATTTAAGAGTACAGCTATTAGATGCAGGTATCGATACCATTGATTTGGTTCTTTACACCCATGATCATGCCGACCATGTCTGTGGATTAGATGATTTGCGCCAAATTTATATTAAACATCGCAAACCCATTCCTGCTTATGCTGATCATGGTACTTTATCCGCACTTCGGAAAGCTTATGGTTATGCCCTCGTTACTATGGACCCGCTCTATCCTGCCTTTTTAGAGGGGCATGAACTTGAAGACACTATTGAATTTGAAGGCATTCAAATTTTACCTTTTTTACAATATCACGGACATCGTTCTTCATTCGGATATCGCATTGGGGATTTTGCTTACTCAACAGACCTTATAGAATTACCTGAAGAGAGTTATGAAATTTTGAAAGGAATTAAAGTTTGGGTCGTTGATTGTTTGCGCGATGAACCACATATTAGTCACGCGCATGTGCAACAAACCTTAAAAATGATTGACCAAGTTAAACCCCAAAAGGCCATCCTAACTCATATGACGCACAATTTAGATTATGATGACCTTAACGCACGCACCCCGCCCAATGTTGAGCCCGCATATGATGGCATGGTGATAGAATTACTATGACTGTCCTGCATCTTTTTATCCTAAGCCTTATCCAGGGACTCACAGAGTTTCTCCCAATTTCATCTTCCGGTCACCTTATTTTGTTGCCCCAAATATTCGGATGGCAAAATCAGGGTCTTGAGATGGATGTTGCTTTACATGTCGGGACATTAGCTGCCGTGTTAATTTACTTTCGAAACGATGTTTGGAAAATGATCACGCACTTTATCACCTATTGTATACGGGGATTTAGTTCACAGGACTTTGATCAGGAAGTGAAATTAGCCTTTAGTTTAATAGTGGCAACTTTACCCGCTGTCTTCGTTGGTTTTTTATTGAAGAAATCAGGCCTTGGAGATATGCGTCAAGTGAGTGTTATTGCTTTTACAAGCCTTTTTTTCGGGCTTGTCTTGTTTGTTTTTGATCATATTGGCACTCAGAAAAAGGATCTAAACCAAATAACATTAAAACGTGGTTTTTTAATTGGGCTTGGTCAAGCCATATCTTTAGTACCCGGCGTCAGTCGTTCAGGAATTTGTATAAGCGTAGGGTTGGCTCTTGGCTTTAATAGACTAGCCGCTGCGCGCTTTGCTTTTTTAATGGCAATTCCTTCAATTATTGGTGCCGCCACATTAACGGCTTATGATGCACTTCAAATTCAAAACGCGGTCGTGTGGGCAGATATTGGGCTGGGAATAGTGTTTTCAAGTTTGGCTGGTCTTGCCGCAATTCATTTTATGCTTACGTTTCTTGCCCGTCATACACTCACAATTTTTGTGATTTATCGCATTATTTTAAGTGTTGGCATATGGGTGTTTTTAAAGTAAAATAAGCACGAATAAAAAATTCTCTTATACCCTTGAAAAATATAACCTTATTGATTATCTATACATTAAGATGTATTAGACTGGCCTCTTAAAGGCTTATACCCACATAAAAAAAGAAAATTAGATATAATAATCTCAAGGGCTCAATATATCGAAATAAATTTTTTAAATGAGAAGAGTAGTGAGTATTGACACGTGAAAAAGAAATTTTTTAACCTTATATTTTTGTTCACAATCCTTGCTATGTCTAGCCAAGCAGCAGATAAACCTGAATCACCAGATGATTTTTGGTTTTCAATAGCAGATGAGTTGTATGCAACACCAGCCATAGTTCCACAAGCTGAACCGCTTAAACCTGCATCTGCAACTAATCCCATTTCCTCAATTGACTCCCAACCTCAAACTTCGAGTTCAGCGCCTAAAGTTCCTGATTTAGTTCCAGCCGCCGACACCTCGAGCTCGACCACTGCCGCACATGCTTCCTTAAAAGAACAAACACCCCCATTAACACCAAGCTCCCCTTATTATTCTTTCCGCAGAAATACTACTAAGAGCTCATTACTTCCAAAATCTCTTTTAACCGAACATATACACTCTCTTGGTTTGTCAACAGTATTACCTCCCCCCCCCGCTTCTGAATTTGACCCTCCAGGAAAAAAGGAAGGCTCAGGATTCTTTGATACTTCTCCTTATGTTCAACAAATCTTAGCCGCACTCACGCACGATGAAGAGCTTATAGGTTTTTACAAGCAAGTTTTAGATGCACAAAAAATCACTTTTGAAACATTTACAGCTGAGTTCCAACAAAGAAAAAAACTCACGGAAATGGATATCCAAAAAGCAAGACAAACTATAGCCGATGGTATAAGTGCAGGTAAAAAAGTCTTAGCAGCACTTGAAATAAATAAAAAACTTATAAATGATTACAGAGCATTTATTATAAACATTGATGTAAATTTTTTCGCTCAATTAGCGGTTAGCCGCGAAGAATGTCTATCGCGTGGCGGTGCCCAAGGTGTTCATCGTCTCGATAATTTTGTTTTTGGAACAGGGGGTGGGATAACACAGCTCCTCACCATGGCACGTCATTTAAAGTTAGATAATGGCTCCCTCACTTGGGAAGAAATTCAACAAGGAATCAAGGATCTTCTTCAACTCAAAAAAGATGATGATGTAATTTGTTTGTATGGAGAAGAAGGGCGTGAAACGATCGTCACTCCGAAGCTGGTTAGAGGTTATATGCCTGCCTATTTCAATCCTCCCTATTTCAATACGATCGCAGCAGAGCTTACATCCTTCTTTCGAATAGGAGACGCTTATCCATTCCCTATCCGATGTGAGGAGGTGAGAGAGCTTTGGTCAAGAGTTGTAACCCTTGCAGCCAGCCTGCATAAGAGTGGTCATTTCTCAGTTCTTGATTTTCTATGTAACAATATTGTCGAAAATTATTTGACTGGTGGATATTGTTTACAAGGAAGGATCAACCGCACATTCTTAAATTATGTCACTTTACTTGGTTCCATACAACTACGTGATATTTGTTTTTTGGATGAAATTGTAGATTCATGGGTAAGATTAAAAACAGAGTGAGCAGCACATAAACTCGGGCTTTGATAATCTGCCGGAGGCTTTAGTTTTTTAATAACTTCATTCATTCGTTGACGCATTTGTTTCTCTTTCGCTTTGTCAGTAAGAAGACTTTCAACAGCTGCACATAATGCAGGAGCGATACATTTATCTTGTATCAACTCCGAAACAACTTCTTGCCCCATTAATATATTAACCAAAGAAGCATATTTTATCTTTATCATACGACGAATGAGGAAGTATGTAAGGGGATGTAGCTTATAAGCTATGACCATTGGCAAACCTGCTGCAGCCAACTCAAGTACAACCGTTCCACTTGCTGCCAGGGCAGCTTGACTTTCTTGAAAGGCTGCAAATTTTTCTGATTGCTCTGTTGTTATAGTTGCAGAAAAGGTAATTTTCTCACGAATGAACTTTTCCAAGTGAGGCAGAGTTGGAATGACGATATGGAGATTTGGAATCTTTTTCTGAAGAAGAAAAACCGTTTTCTGAAAGACTGGTAAGAGGCGCGTTACTTCTGCACGACGGCTCCCCGGCAGAAGTGTTAAGAGCGGTACATCATACGGTATTCTATGACGATCACGAAAAGTTAAATCTTTCTTTTGGGAAAGATTCATTTCAACAACCGGATGTCCAACAAAAGTAGTTGGCAATCCTTCTTTTTCAAAATAAAGAGGTTCAAAAGGGAAAAGGACCAACAAATGATCGAGAAATTTGGCAATACTTTTTGCACGCTTTGCACGCCATGCCCAAACAGAAGGAGCCGTATAATGGATCAAGGGAATACTTCTTATACGCTTCTTTAGCGCTTTGCCAACACGAAAATTAAACCCTGGAGAATCTATGGTAACCACAGCATCTGGTCTCTGAGTTTCAATGGCTTCAACCGTCTGTTGAATGCGTTTTTTGATTCTCCAAATATGGGGAAGAACTTCAGCAAAGCCCATTACGGAAAGTTCTTCCATCGGAAACAAAGAGGTTAACCCCTCAGCCGTCATTAAGGGGCCACCAATACCTGTAAATTTTATTGAATCACCTAAAAGTTTTTTTAAAGCCTTCATGAGCTGACTTCCTAAAAAATCACCTGAAGGTTCTCCAGCTGATAAAAAAATTGTGTATTGGGTCATGAATGACGAATACCCACAAGGTAAAGGCCCGCTGCATCCGCCGCTTCTATAACAGCTTGCTTATCTAAGATTTGCGTTGAACCTGCTTCTATTGCAATACCACAGAGGCCTGCCTTATGCGCTTGATGAACTGTTGAGACGCCGATTGTTGGCAAATCAACAGCACGACTTTGATGTGGTTTTGCCATTTTTACCAAAACCCCTCCCCGCCCCTTTCTCCTTAGGGAGCCACACCGAACAAGAAGAGCTTCGGTTCCCTCAATGGCCTCTACCCCAAGCACAAGCCCTTGTTGGATCACAACGGCTTGACCTATATCTCCTATGCCAAGAAGGCGTGTGATTTCTTTTCCTTGCTTAATATCTTGCCAATCAGTTTCTTGTGGTTGATGAAGGCCCATAATGCCTTCTGGAGCTAGCAGATCATCTAAGATATCTCCTGCGCTTATCACCTCAAATCCCTCGTTTTTCAACATATGTATGATTTTTTTCAGCAACCAATCGTCTCCCGAAGCGCTCGCTCCCGTCTTTGCCAAGCCCATTTTTGCAAACCATTGTGCTCCCTTCCAATCAAGTTTTAGGCCTGACCAAGAGGGGCGCTCCATTGCGCCTGCCATCACCAGATGGGTGACTTTATTTTCTTTTAAAAACCGTAGAATCTTTCCGACAGCTCCAAAATTTGCCCACACAAAATTTTGAGAATGTTTCTCTTGAAGATTAATTAAATCAGAATCAGTTTGTCCTTCAAAGGCAACGAGAACTATAGGCTTATTGTGTTGGAGGCAATGTTGAAGAATTTTATAAGGAAGTTCTCCTTTACCAGCAAGAAGACCTATAATCTGCACATATCACCTCATCTTAAGCCGCGATTGTAGAGGGTAAACAAAGGCGCCGGTGAGAATCGTGTTTGATAAAGCTAATAATCTGCATAACATCTTCACTTTCGGCATATTTATCAGCAACGACATCCACGCGATCTGACAGTGTGGGAGCGGTTCCCTCAAATAACTCTTGATACGCATTGCGGAGTACCTGAATTGAGTCTGTAGAAAAACCACGCCGTTTTAACCCTACTAAATTTAATCCGGATAAATGCGCGCGCTCACCCTTTACATGACCATAAGGGATAACATCATTTTCCACACCGGACATTCCTCCAATTATGGCATGTGCTCCAATACGGACAAATTGATGGACTGCGGACAACCCCCCTATAATGGCATAATCGTCAATTTCAACGTGTCCCCCTAAAGTTGCTCCATTCGCCATAATGACATGGTTTCCAATTTTGCAATCATGAGCAACGTGGGACGCCACCATAAATAAATTGTTATTTCCAATCTGAGTAAGCATACCTCCCCCTTCTGTACCGGGTTGAAGAGTTACATACTCACGAATTTTATTATTTTCTCCAATGAGCAATTGAGAAGACTCACCATTATATTTCAAATCTTGGGGGGGATGGCCGATCGAGGCAAAGGGATAAATAATCGTGCCTGATCCAATTTGGGTGCGCCCTGCAATTGTTACATGAGAAATAAGGGTAACATTGTCTCCTAAAACAACATCGGGACCTACGCAGCAAAAGGGACCAATTTTCACATCATTCCCCAGCTGTGCCTTGCTATCTATCAATGCTGTGGGATGAATTTGTGACATTATTAAACCTTGCTTATAATTACCTCATTTTACCTTCTATGCCTAGGATGACCCATCCCTCCGTAGAGTGGCAAATGGTAGAATGTTACAAAGTATTACCGCAGAGAAGAGCTGCGCAGATTTCTTATGATTTTGGAAGAAAACACCGTGTACATTAGCTGACTTCTTTATCAGCGATCATGGCAGCAAAAACAGATTCTGCAACCAAATGATCACCAACATAAGCATTGCCGCGAAATTTCCAAACAGCTCCCCTACTTTTCTCCTTAATAACTTCCAAGTGTAAAACATCCCCTGGGACAACAGGCTTTCGAAATTTAGCTTCTTCAATGGACATAAAATAAACCAATTTTTCATCTTTTATGCCAAGAGTCTTCATGACTAAAACGGCCGCAGTTTGAGCCATTGCTTCAACAATCAACACACCCGGTAAAATAGGCTTACCAGGGAAATGGCCTTGGAAATACCACTCATTCATCGATACATTTTTGATGCCGACAGCTCGATGATCCAACTGGATGCTTTCTACACGATCAACCAACAGAATAGGATAACGATGAGGAATGAGAGACATAATCTCTTCTATTCCAACAGAAGGTGTGCGCTCTTTTTCTGCGTTCAACTCTGTCGGCTTTTTAAAATCATGAACGATTACACTTGATTGAGTCATTGTCTCTCAACTCCCTTTTTGTCCAAGTTTTTTAATGGCTATGTTTTGTCGATGCCACTCGCGCACAGGAACAGATGGATATCCTGCTACGACCTCTCCTTTTTCAATATCACGCATGATGCCACTTTGAGCTGCAATTCTAACACCATCACCAATTGAAAGATGGCCAGCAATTCCTACCTGACCAGCCACGACGACGAACCGCCCTAAATGGGTACTCCCCGCTATCCCTGTTTGGGCAACAATAACTGAGTTTTCACCAATGTGTACGTTATGTGCTATCTGAACCAAATTATCAATTCGCGTCCCACATCCAATAATGGTATCCGACTCCGAACCTCTATCAATGCATGTATTTGATCCTACTTCTACATCATCTCCAATAATAACACGACCAAGTTGGGGGATATCAAGGTGACCTTCCTCATCCATTTGGAACCCAAAGCCTTTCTGGCCAATGCGTGCACCCGCCTTTACAACAACACGTTTGCCCAATATAGCATGGCTAATCGTTACATTCGTATCTATAGAACATTCACTTCCTAATTCAACGCCCGCTTCAATGGTCGTATTAGATTTGATCTCACAACCATCTCCAATGGTCACATGAGCCTCAATAACAGTAAAGGGGCCAATGTAACAATTTTTTCCTATTTTAGCTGTTGAATGAATTGATGCATGGGGAGAGATGTTTGGGTCCCTTTTGGAAGAGGGATAAAAGAGGGATGCCACTTGGCCATACGCCCTATAAGGTTTAGGGGAAAGAAGCAAAGCCATCCCTTTTGGAGCATATTTTACATATTCCTCTGACACAAGACAGGCACCGGCCTTTGTCTCTTTAAAGTGATCAAGATATTTGGGATTATGAAAAAAACTGATATGTCCCTTTTCTGCCTTGTGAAGGGGGGCCACGTCAATAATGATGAGATTAGGGTTTGCCTGTGGTCCTGGCGTTGCACCACATATAGCTGCAAGATCTTGAAGAGTATAGGGGCCGGTGTTTTGATAAAAACGTATATCAGCCAAGCTTGTTAAGTCTCCTCAAAAAATTAATTAAAAGAATTCAAATTCTTCAGGGATACTATCACAAGATTGCCCCTCTTTTAAACAAAAAAGAATCTATGCAACCGGTTAGCTTTTATATTGATAATACCCCGCCTTTTTTAATGCTTCTGATATGCTCTCGCGCCATCTTTCGATGCGGACAGCTTGATCAGGGTGAGGTTCATGATAAAAACAGGCAACAGGACGGCCTAAGGGTGTATCATAAATGACAAAATGGCGGCGGGACCCTTCCCCGTTTTTGACGGAAGCGATTTGTCTTAATTTTTCAACAATCGATTGGTAGGTCAGAGTTATTTCAGGATTGATGATATCATTCATCCATTTAAAAGTTGAAACAAGCTCTCGATTTGTTGTTAAGTCAGCCTCTTTAAGATGCTCAGCATGTCTTTGCTGAACCCATTCTTTAGCACGTCGTTGTTGTTCTTCTCTTTGTGCACGACGCAGCCTTTTCCTTTCAAGTTCTGTAATTCTAGGTCCAAAAGGAACCTCATCCAACGGAGGATCCATAGGCTCAGAAACGCATTCTGATGCTTCTTTTGCATCTTTAAAAGGGGAGGTATTCTCTTCATCTTGTAGGAGAGTCGATTTACTCTCATCTGATTGGTGCGTTAAAGGAGTTTTCCTGCCGAGTGGTTTTTGGGTCTTATCTTTAGGATGTGAAAGAGACGTGTCATTTTTCCACTCATTAGCTAGAGCGTCATCGCGACTCTCCTTTACAAGGTTTATGAATGTTTCTCCTTCAAAATCAGGAAATTTATCTTTAAGAGATTGTATTAAATTTGGTTGCCTAAATTGTTGAAAAAAGATGCTCATTCTCGCAAATATTGAAGCATAACCTCCTATTAATTTTTGAGCTATATCAGGTGGGCAGTTTACAATCAAAGGCGCACTTTTGATTCCTTTGAAACATTCATCTCGCTGAAACTCTAATTGATCCCATATATGGTTTTGGCTTCTTAAATTAAGAGCATATTTATCTTCAATTTGGGGAAACTCAGAATGTGTAAAAGTGCGCATATTACTTTTGAGATGTTGAGACATCTTTTTTGATGCTTCTTCAAGATCTCTTTTTTCTGTATTCTAAGAAACCAATTTGCCAGTACTCAAAAACACCAAATTGAAATGGAGATAATTTACTTATAAGATATTCTATAAACTTCGAATCATCTTTGTAAATTCTTGTTAAAGAAATATAAAGAATGACTTCCATTAATACTTCTTGTTGATTCCTTCTATTTTTCGGTTTCAACGTTGCTTTACCGATCGTTTCAATTCTATCCGCGAGTTCACAACGAGAATTAACAAGTCTCATTAAAAAGGAATCTACCTTCATGCAAAACAACTATCTTTGCCCACAGTGGAATAAAAATTCAATACTTCGATATGTTTTTTAATCGAGGGTATAGATAAAGATAAAAAATCTCCTGTGGTAAAAACTTTCATAAAATCTTGTGGAATTGTGTCATAGAGTTTTACAAGACCCTTTTAAAATCAGATCCAAGTAAAGATAAAATCTCGTTGTATTCCTCGAGCCGAGCCACGATAAGGGATTCTATTCTTGCCCAAGTGTGTGTGAATTTATCTTTTTGAGATACCTGAACCTTAGTTCCTAACTTGGCTATTGGTCCCCCTATTGTACTTTGGGCATCATTATCATCATTTTCCATAGAAAGTACTTGTGTGAGACAAAGACCCATAAAGGCGAGGAGAATAATTTTATAAAACGACATATGGAACTTCCTCTACACATCTTCAATGCTTGTTACTCCTTCCAAACCCAATAAGTTGGAACGCGTTTCAGCGTGAATATGATAACTATCCGGCAGATGAATTTGGATAGGGTGTAAAGCATCTAGAATTACTTCTAAACACACACGCACAGACCCTCCCTTTGAAGGGGATAGAATTTTTTGGAAGTCATCAGCTTTTGCAAGATTATTTAACCGGACTTTAATCATTCTTGTGAGAGATTGCATAGCATGATCCAGAAGTTGGATTCCTTGCGTGGTTAACCGGAAACCATCACTTTCAGGCTCTTGCTTTAGGATAGCACTTATATATAAAGGCGTGCCGGGTTCTAAATGGTCGCGGCTGCGCGCAAAAACTTCTGAAAAAACTGTTATTTCAAAAATTCCTTGGCCATCTGACAATTGGACAAAAGCATATTTTTGGCCTGCCTTTGAAGTGCGTTCTTGTTTGACTAATACAATCCCTGCAAGCTTGACTAAAGTCCCATCTCCCATATCTTTCAAATAACTACTTTGAGTCACCCCTAACCGACCAAGAGAGGATCCGTAAATATCAAGGGGATGAGCTGATAAGTAAAAACCTAACGCGTTAAATTCTTGCTGAAGTTTTTCAAGGGCCCCCCAATCTTTAACATTTGGTAAGGTCATAATATGATTTTCTTTAGCAGCACTAAACCCAAATAAACTGCTCTGTTGGCTTTGCTGTTCCTGTGCAACGAGCTGGGCTTGTCGTAAAATTGTTTCAATGGCGAGATAAGTTTGTTTGCGGTTAGTATTTAAACAATCGAACGCACCCGCAGCAACAAGATTCTCAAGCTGACGCTTGTTCAATGATCCTAACGCACGTGAGGTCCCCATACGTACAGCAAAATCAGTAAGATCTTTAAAGGGACCATTTTTTTCACGATCAGCAATAACCATTTTCATTCCTGCCTCACCGACTCCTTTAACGGCAGCAAGGGCATAACGAATGCTCTCTCCTTCAACACAAAAGGTAACATCGGAAGCATTGATGTTTGGTGGAAGAAGCGGAATTTTCAAGCGTTCTAAATCTTGACGGAACACATTCAGTTTATCCGTATTATTCAAATCATAGGTCATTGTAGCTGCAAAAAATTCCAATGGATGATTAGCCTTCAAGTATGCAGTTTGATAGGTTAGCAATGCATAGGGAGCTGAGTGTGATTTATTAAAACCATAGCCAGCAAACTTGGCCATTTGATCAAAAATTTGACTGGCAATTGCAGACGTAAGACCATTGTTGACTGCACCTTCTATAAATAAAGTACGTTGTGCATTCATTTCAGACTTAATTTTTTTTCCCATAGCACGACGGAGTAAATCTGCTGCTCCTAGAGTATATCCTCCGAGAACTTGTGCAATTTGCATGACTTGTTCTTGATAAACCATGACACCATACGTGCCTTCCAGAATTGGCTGCAATTCAGAATGAAGATAGGTTACTTTTTCTTCTCCATGCTTACATGCCAAATAGCGCGGAATATCATCCATTGGTCCCGGTCTGTAAAGCGCCACCAATGCGATTAAATCTTCAAAGCGGTCTGGTCGTAGTTTACGTAACACATCTCGCATGCCCGCACTTTCAACTTGGAACACCCCAACCGTTTCAACACGCTGGAGCAAATCAAATGTTTTCTGATCATCTAAAGGGATTTGAGAAATATCAATGTTCACACCTTTGGAACGTAAACACTGACAACAGTTCTCAATAATTGTGAGAGTTTTCAATCCTAAAAAGTCAAACTTTAGAAGCCCGGCTAATTCAACATATTTCATGCTAAATTGGGTGGCAGGCAATTCTGATCCCTCGTCCTTATAGAGTGGTACTAAATCTGCCAACGGCCGATCTCCAATAACGACACCTGCAGCATGCGTTGAAGCGTGGCGGTAAAGACCTTCTAATTTCATCCCAATATCAATCATGGTTGCAACAGAAGGATCCGTATCGCGCGCCTGTTTTAAGAGGGGCTCCATTTCCAATGCTTGCTCTAAAGTGACGGGATTCGTTGGGTTATTGGGAACAAGCTTAGAAATGCGGTCAATTTGGCCGTAGGGTAATTGGAGAACGCGTCCCACATCTCGCAAAACCATCTTGGCTTGCATCTTTCCAAAAGTGATGATGTGTGCAACTCGATCATCACCATACCTACAACGTACATAAGCAATGACCTCATCTCTTCTATCCTGGCAAAAGTCAATATCGAAGTCCGGCATGGAGACACGTTCTGGATTTAAAAAACGCTCAAAGAGCAAACCAAACCGAATTGGATCAATATCTGTTATGGTTAAAGCCCATGCAACTAATGATCCTGCTCCTGATCCTCTGCCAGGACCGACAGGTATTCCTTGACTCTTGGCCCATTGAATAAAGTCAGCAACGATCAAGAAATAGCCAGGGAAGCCCATTTTCTCAATGACCTCTATTTCATAATTCAACCGATCTGAATAGAGACGTTGTTTACCCTCTTTTTCCTCATCAGAATCATCAGATGTATAAACCTGCTTTCTAAGACGATCTTCCAAACCCTCTTCAGCCTTATTCCGAAGTTCCTGTGCTTCACTCAAACCTGACGGGACAGGATACGGTGGTAAAATTGGGTCACGCGCTGTGGGCATATAAGAACATCTCTGAGCGATCACAAGAGTATTTTGTATAGCCTCAGGCAAATCAGAAAACAGCTGCACCATCTCTTCAGATGTCTTAAAACAATGATGTGGTGTTACACGGCGACGATCATCTTCATTAAGATAACGACCCTCGGCAATGCACAAGAGCGCATCATGGGCCTCATACATGTCTGCTGCATTAAAGAAAACTTCATTGGTTGCAACGATGGGAACATCAAACTGATGAGCAAATTCCAGGAGAAGTCCCTCCGTTTGTTTTTCCTGGGACAAACCATGGCGCATAATCTCAATATATAAATGACCCGGAAAACAGTCTTTTAAACTTTGAAGAATTTGTTCTGCCTCGGTGCGTTGTCCTTCAAGAATTAATCGGCCCAAAGGCCCCGCAGGTCCTCCTGTAAGCACAATAAGGCCATCTCTTCGTTCCTTTAACTCTTCAAGACTTATTTGAGGTAATATCCCTGGATTGGCCTTAAGATAAGAGTTACTGATGAGATGAAGTAAATTTCGATAGCCTTCCTCATTTTTTGCAATTAATACCAGTTCGTCAGGTTCCTGCACCTTATGTAAGACAGGAGAGGTATTGACAGTCCTTGCCAAGCGTATTTGACACCCTATGATGGGTTGGATGCCAGATTCTACACAAAGTAAAGAAAACTCAAGGGCTCCAAAAAGATTGGCTGTATCCGTAATCCCGAGAGCAGGCATCTCTAGCTCATGACAGCGCTTAACAAGCTCTTTAACTTTAATGGCCCCTTCAGCTAGGGAATACGCTGTATGTACGCGTAAATGTATAAATGGTGTCATGGTAGTAAAACTTATAGATTCTGAGCTGTATTTTTCTTTTATACCGCGAACTTACTTATCCGCCAAGGAAGATTAATATATAAGGCTTAATCTCATATAAATCTTTGAAAATATAAGCATTGAAATTTAAAAACAGAAAAAATGCTAAAATTATTATATATTTATTAAATTTTTCCTTGAAAAAGAATTTTTCTTTTCTCTATATACAACATGGTAGTTAAAAACATTATATTCTTATAGTGAAACTACTCTCTGCTTAGAATTGCTCTTAATGAAAGGATATATAATGAAAACTATTGTTAAATTAATTTCTACCCTCAGCATTGGCTTATGGGCCTTTATAGTTGAGACTAAAGGCGCAGATGAGGATTCGTTTGATTGGTTCGATTTAGATCTCTACAGTTCTCCACAAGTAACTGCAGCCCAAGCTGCATCACCCTTAGGTGTGAATGTGGCTGAAAAACCTGCAGATCTTCCACAAAGCCAAGCATCAAAAGTAGTCGTGGATTTTTATAGAAAAAGTGAAATACCTCTAAGTGCTTTAACGGGGACTAACGTTATATCATATTTTTATATCCTAAGCTCAAACGAAGAACGTAGAATAGATATAACTCCAGAAACAACATTTCCATTTACGGTCGAATTACAAGCCAACCCAAAAGCTATTTCTTTTATATCTCAACAATTAGGCAGCACAGTCATTAGCATTGGAAGAGCTTGCTTTTCTACACACGAACTTGAAGGGCGTCATAATAACCTTGCCCGAAATAAGCAAGAAGTTCCACAATATTCTCATCTGGAAATTCTTCTTTCAATGTCTTTAAATCCCCCAAGAGTGACTTACACTCAACAACAACTTGATATTGTTGATCAAGATTTTCAAAGAAAACTTGCATTGTTAAATCAAGGCCTAAACCCTGGCAATTCAATTCCAATTGTTGACGGAAATCTTATGGCCGGTACTGAGCTTAGAGATTTTCTTCATGCACAAAGACTAGAAAAAATGAGAAGAGAAGAAGCAAAAATAGGAAGTACAAGAGGAGTATCTGAACCGCCAATAGTCAACGTCTATGATAGATTTGGTACAGGATGTGTTATTACGAGAGCTGTTGCAACACAAGCTCCTTAAGTGCCTCAATTGAGAAGTCTTTTCCTCATCAAACGAGGAAAAGACTTCATTTTAGACCTTTCTTTTCTTCATCTCTTTAAATTTCTGATAGTCTAAAAGAGCTTCTGGACCTCCTCCAATGAGAGGAAGTTTTAGGGCTGCAGAAATGGTCACCCATCGTGCTTCTATGTTTTCTTCTAAATCTAATTTTAAGATTGGCATTGTTGAAAAACGTGTCCTGAATTGATAGAAAATATAATCCAATGTGTCACGACGGACATACATTTTATTAAATTCTTCCAGGTCCTCTTCTTTAATTCTAATGCCAAGCTCTTCGTGTATTTCTCGAACTAACGCCTTGCTTGGCGTTTCCCCCTTTTCTATTTTTCCTGCAGGAAGACCCCATGTATTTCCTTGAGATTGTGAGGGATGGCGTTTTAAAAGCAAAATTTTATTTTTGTATTCAAAATAGCACCCTACAACTTCCATGGTTGGATTAAAATCGAGAGGTGGGATACTAAAAATCTTCAAGAACTTTTTTCTTCCGCAAATGAGAGGGGACGTTGCAAAGCTGCCAGTAGAATGACTAAGACAACCGCAACAACAAGAATCATGGCAATATAAACAGGCACAATTGTTCCATTAAAAAAGAACCCAGCAATACTCACGATAATTGCGAAAAATAAATTACGTAACGACGCCACAATGGAAACCGATAAACCACGATCATTGGGGAAAATCTCAAATGCACGGGTGGCACATGTAGCCACAATGAAAGCCATTACAAAATTACTAATACAGAAAATGAATAATATGATTGAAGGTGATTCTGGTAATTGGTGGAGGAGGAGAGCAGAAGCAGCCAGGATAAAAGCGGAAAAACCAACGACTCCCACACGCAACGCGCCTTTTAATCCGAGCCTGCTAATTGAATGACGATACATCGTCGCTCCAATGAAATTAACACCTATCGGTATTGCCTGACAAACTGCAAAAAGCGTGGGCGTAAATCCAAAGCCATCAATAAAAATGAAGGACCCATTTGCCAAAAATAATCCCGTAAGACTTATGGGAAGAGCATGCCCTAATGCCATTAACAAAAATTCTTTGTCTTGCAAAAGCATTTTGGATTTGAACCAAAGTTCTTTAAATCCTCCCTGATTTGCATTTTCTCCTTTTCGAAGAGTTTCGGGCAAAAGTTTGCACAATACAGTTGCAACCAATACCATTAATGTAAAATTCAGCACAAAAGGAGATCGCCACCCAAAGTGTTCAGTCACCCAGGCGCCTACAAGAGGAGAAATTGCAAAAACAATGGGGAACATGGACCCATAGATGGCCATATAGCGTGCATAGGCAATTCCATGAAACATATCCGCTAAAATAACAACCCCAAGGACTCCAAGCCCTCCAACACCTACAGATTGCACAAATCGACACACAAAGAAGGATTCAATGCTGTCCACAAAGCAACACCCCAAGGCCCCTATCAGAAAGAAAATAAAGGATGTATATAAAAGTGGACACCTTCCATAAATATCGCTCAACCTCCCAAAAATAATTCCTAAAACTGCACTATTAAGAGGACTGATCATCAAACAAATTTGCATCCAAAATTCAGTTGTCTGAAAATAATCGCGCATGATGGGCATAGCCGGTAGATAAATATCCATGCTGGAGACCATGAGGCCAACAGCAACAATAATGAAGAACGCCAATAGCTTACGACGTTCTAATGGCAAAGCCAAATTATCCATTTATATTTATCCTTTATGACGCTTAAATGCTTTTTGTGAGAAAGGTGTATAAACTCACAGTGTAAATTAAAAATTTAACTTTTACTACTTATTTCCCAACAAAAGGACTCATCATTCATCAGGCTTTATCTAATTTTATTAAGGTGGCTAATACTCAACCCTTAATAAAATGTTAATTTGTTTCATGCATACTATATGCATTAAGAACCTTTCAACCTATGAAATATGAGGAAAAAGAGATGAAATACGACATAAAAAAACATTGCACATATAGACTTGTAATACACCCAAGCGTTTCAAAGCGCTCCTCCCTTTATGCGCTTTTGATTGCCTCTTCACTTATGCTGGGAGGGCTCTCAACTTTAAGTGTAAATGCTATGGATGAGGGTCCGAAGCATAACCAAAACCTCTTAGATCATCCCCAAATAAAGGATGCTCTTACTCCTAAATTAATAGAATTTTTTGAACATCTTACCGTACATGAACTTCTCAGCATTGAGTTAGTTTCAAAAAAGTTTCAACATATGGTGTGTGCAGTGGTACAAAGTAAAACAGAATTTACTGTACATCTGTCCCAGATTTGTAAACATCCAACCACTTTACTAAGCGATTTACGCCACCAAGCTTTAAGAATGATGACTTTGGATAAACTCAAAATAGACCAACGTTGCAAGATGAATGTACTCATTGTCTTAAGTAAAATGGAAAATGGAGAAAGATATAAGAAGGAATTCATGGAGCTTTTTGAAAGCCTACCACATGATATGAATAATCCACTCGTTAAAGAATATGGACAAATATATGCCTCACTTTTGGAGCCCCATCATTCAACTCATGAAAATCCCAACTGTTCTAAAGGCGGCAAAGGGGGTAAAGGTGGGAAAGGCGGCAAAGAAAATTGTAATATACAATAGCTTTTGTTTATCTCACGTTTATTTACGTAATGATGTTAGGATTTTAAAATACTCTTAAAACGAGAGATTAGACATTAATTGCGGCTATCACACATTAAATCTGAAATGGAAGACGTCACCGTCTTTGACGCTATAATCTCGTCCCTCAAGGCGCATTTTACCAGCGGCCTTAGCCCCCGCCTCCCCTTGATGGGTGATATAATCATCGTAGGAAATAGTTTCTGCGCAGATAAATCCACGTTCAAAATCTGTATGAATCACGCCCGCAGCTTGAGGAGCTTTAGCCCCTTGGTGAATGGTCCATGCGCGCGCCTCCTTGGGTCCTACTGTAAAAAAGGTGAGTAAGTTAAGGAGATTGTATCCTTCGCGAATAACTTGTTTGAGACCTGTTTCTTTTAAACCAAGGGATTGGAGAAACTCTTGTTGTTCTTCAGCAGACTCAAGAACAGCTACTTCAGATTCAATAGCAGCCGAAATCACAACAGCTCGCGCGTCATGACTGGCCGCATATTCAACCACTTTACGTGTCCAATTATTCCCCGTAGCAGCCTCAGCTTCTGACACATTACACACATAAAGCATCGGCTTTGCTGAGAGAAGTTGTAATTGCTGATAAAGCCCTGTCTCCTCTTTTGAAACTGACATTGTTTTTGCTGTTTTCCCCTGTTCAAGATGTGGTTTAACGCGCTCCATTAATTCCAGCAATGCTTTAGATTCTATATCCCCGCCCTTCGCTTTTTTTGCCAGAGCCACCATACGGCGATCCAAACTTTCTATATCAGCGAGTACCAATTCTGTTTCAATTGTGGTCAGATCGCGAATAGGGTCTACACTTCCATCCACATGGGTAATATCATCATTTTCAAAGCATCGCAAGACGTGGATAATGGCGTCAACACTTCGGATATGGCCCAAAAATTGGTTGCCCAACCCCTCCCCTTTGCTTGCACCGCGAACAAGACCGGCAATATCCACAAATTCCAATTGTGTTGGAATAATTTTTTGAGAAGTCGCAATTTCTGCTAATTTATAAAGCCTTGGATCAGGGACACCTACACGACCAATGTTCGGCTCGATGGTGCAAAATGGATAGTTTGCAGCTTCTGCCGCTGCTGTAGCCGTTAATGCGTTAAATAATGTTGACTTCCCTACATTCGGTAGTCCAACGATGCCACAATTAAAACCCATCACACACCATTTTCCTTAAGAATTAATAGATCATACAACAACTTGTAATCGATACTTCGAAATGTTGCAATTAATTTAACACACTTCTATTTTATAATAATTCTTGCATTGACAGAAAATACAACTTATTTAAAGTGAATAAATAAGATTAGAGAGAATAGACAACTTATGTTACAAAAGCGACTTACAACTGCTTATACCATTTGGTTTTGTGCTGTTTTATTTTATCTTTATCAATACATCATTCGTGTTTCACCAAGCGTCATGAAAGACGATTTGATGGTTGCTTTTAATGTCAGTGCCAGCGGTTTTAGCAGTTTGTCCTCTTTTGCTCTTTACTGTTATGCCTTGATGCAGATACCTGTCGGCATGCTCGTTGATCACTATGGAACGCGACGCATGGTATTATCCTCTATCTTTTTATGTGCCACTGGGGTTGTGTTATTTGCTTCTTGCGAGCAGCTTGCTCTCGGTTACCTTGCCCGCATGATGATGGGAACTGGCTCCGCTTGCGCATTTTTATCTGTGAGCAAAATAGTCAACGAATGGTTTCCTGATACACATAAAGGCATCATGATGGGATTCGTTCCCACCTTTGGGACACTTGGTGCTTATCTCGGGGGCCCTCCTCTTGTCATGCTCATTGAAAACCAAGGATGGAGAACAAGTCTCCTCATTTTGGCTACCATAGGATTCGTGGTCCTTGTGCTCAATTTCCTATCTCTTCCCACTGCCCGCAAAGGTTCGAAGGAAATTATTCCTGGTGAAGAAACTGTATCATTCCAAGCCTTGATGGCTGTGTTCAAAAATGGTCAAGCTTGGCTTTTTGGATTTGTTGCTATTGGAATTTATCTTTCAATTTCTGTGGTTGCTGATCTATGGGGCGTTTCTTTTGTTCAAGAAAAATTTATGGTTTCCAAGCAAGACGCAGCTCAGATGATTTCATATATGTACTTTGGGACAGCCTGTGGGTGCCCCATATTTGGATGGATTAGCCGTGTGATAGGATCGGTTAAATACACTCTTCTTATCGGGGCTACTGGAACTGTGGCATTCTTAGGTTATTTAGTTTTTGCATCTCACATTCCTCTTTGGCTTGGAAATGCAACCTGTTTTAGTATCGGAATTTGTACGGGTGCAGAAATTTTATGTTTCATTGCAGCTTGTGAAATGATGGGGCCAGAAGTTTCTGGAACAATGACTGGTTTCTTAAATTGTATAGTAAGTCTCGCTGGTGCTATGATCCAACAGCACGTGGGAATGGTTCTTGATTATTTTTGGGATGGCGCACTGCTTGAAAGTGGTGTGCGAGCTTATTCAATTCACACCTATAAAGTTGCCTTTGGTGTCATTCTCTTTTTCTCTTTCACATCTTGTTTGTTTGCCTTGTTTATAAAATCGCAGCGAAAGTCACCTTCGAAAACTTACTCCCCTTAATGAGCAATATAGTTAAGAGTCTCAAAACCAAGAAAAACTCTTCAGAAATTCCTTTTCTTCCGGTGTTGAAGAGCGCTTTAAAATTTCATTTCGATGGGGGAAACGGCCAAACTTTTTAATAATATCCATGTGTTGAACTGCATAGGAAACTGTTTGCTCATTTTGTGAAATGCTGGAAAAGAGACGTATCCCCTCTTCTTGGTCTTCAAAATTTTCACTGTGCATAAAGGGCATGTAAAGAAAATTAATCTGCTCTGTCGTTGGTAATTTTTTGTCTAAGCCTAAATGGATGGCAGCTTTTGAAAGATTCAGTGCGTAATCATCCGTAGCAAACGCTTGCGATGTATTTCTAAATATGTTGCGTGGAAGTTGATCAAACACAAGCACCAAAGACAAAATCTCTGCTGCATCCTCAAAGTTGTTCAGTTCATTTTCATGAAACGACTGAAGGGTATTTTGATAATGTTTTTCAAACCGTTGCCGTAGATGTTCATCAAACTCATTATCTTTCACAAACCAAAAGGGTTGAACTTCTTTAGAAAACCAAAAGGAAAGAATATCGAGTGAAGGTGGTAAAGTCTTATAAATACTCATCTTGTTCTCTTTCGCATAGGTTTAATTTTACTTTTGTTTAGAAGGAATTTTAGGAATATCTCTACTCGGGACTTCTCTCACCTCTCCTGGTTTTAAATCACCTAAGGAAAAAGGGCCGTAAGCCACACGAATGAGGCGATTCACCTTTAAGCCTAAATGATCCATAATCTTTCGAATCTCCCGATTCTTGCCTTCATAAATGGTAACAAACAACCACTTGTTTGTGCTTGCTTTATAAAGATCACTCACAATCTCAGCTTCAATCCGCCCATATTTTATATCATCAATCGTTATGCCTGCTGACAATTTTTTAAGAGCTCTTTCATCCACAACTCCATGTACACGCACACGATATGAGCGAGCCCATCCTGTAGATGGAAGTTCTGCATGACGTGAAAAATCACCATCATTGGTCAATAAGATAAGTCCTTCTGAATTTAAATCGAGCCGACCAACAGTAATCACACGGGGTAAAGTTGTTGGGAGAGAGTCAAATAATGTAGGGCGGCCTTGAGGATCGTGGCGTGTTGTTAATAAGCCTGCAGGTTTATAATAAAGCCAAATACGCAATGGTTCTGCCTGTGTTATAGGCTTTCCATCTACTTCAATTTTCATTTTATCCGTAACTGAAATTGCCGGTGATGTAATAACTTTACCGTCAATTGAGACGCGTCCTTCAGCAATCCATTTTTCTGCCTCTCGACGAGAACATAAACCTGCACGCGCCATTCTTTTTGCGATGCGTTCACCTTTGGTAGAAGGAACTGTCATCGAGATGCTGCTTGAATAAAACCCATAAAGATGCGCTTATCGGCTTCGCTCACATGATATTCGGGATGCCACTGCACTCCCAACCGAAATGGCTGAGAAGGATCTTCTATGCCTTCAATGACGCCATCGCTCGCAATTGAATTAACACAAAGCCCCTCAGCAATTTTTTTTATGGCTTGGTGATGTGCACTGTTCACTGAAATTTTACCTTCTACCATTTCATCTTTTATTAAGCTGTATAATAAAGTGTCTTTATAAACTTCTATTTCATGGCCTGGTTCTGTGCGGGGATTTGGTTGCTCATGGCTTAAGCAATTTGAGACTTCATCTGGAATATGCTGTATAAGCGTGCCGCCGAGAACAACATTCAACAACTGCATCCCTCCACAAATACCTAAAATGGGTTTTCCTTTGGTGAGAGCGAGTTGCATTAACTGCCACTCAAATGCAGTACGATTTATTTTTGTGGTCACCGTATCATGCCGTTGATTCACGCCATAAAGGGAGGGATCAATATCAAATGCTCCACCAGTAAAAACAAAGCCATCAGCAATGTTTGCATATTCTTCAGCTAACTCAGGATGGTGAGAAACTGGGAATGGAATTCCTCCTGCAACAAGGATGGCATCGCAATAGTTTTGCCGCAAAGCATACCATGGCATCTTAGAATAACCACCTGGAGCCTCGCAATCTAATGTTACAGCTATTAAAGGTTTATCTGTTCTCATAATGACTCCTTATTCTTTTCTTTTGCGAGAGGATAGTCTGGTGGTGGAGGTTTAGGATATGTCCGAGGATAATCACTATTCTCCAAAGGCTCAACACCTCCTTTTTTTCCACAGGCAGCAAGACCAAAACTTATCAATATTATTATACCAAATTTGTACATTCATTGACCTTCTTAAGATGACTTTTCCAACTCAAGCAAACACCCAAATGTATCTTTAGGATGCATAAAGATGACAAGCTTACCATGAGCACCTATTTTTGGTTGATTTAAAATACGCGTATCAGCTTTTTGTAAAATCTCCATCGATGCCTCTAAATCGTCAACTTCAAAACAAAGATGGTGCAACCCACCTTTTGGATGTCTTTCTAAAAATCCTTTTAATGGTGAATTCTCTCCATAAGGTGTTAAAAGTTCTAATTTAGTATTAGAAAGATTCACAAATGCGGAAGTCACCCCATGTTCTTTTAAATCTTCAGCAGCAGATACCTGAGCTCCTAGAACATCTCTATAAAATTTAAGTGCCTCCATTAAGTCTGGCACGGCAATGGCAACATGATTGAGTCGGTTTAACATTCCATTCCTTATATGACCAAATCACTCACATCTTAATTTGTCCATCTATATTTGTACTAAGTGTACTTCAGTGAGAGGCTTTTTGCCTAGATGTGTGTTCGTAACTCTTCGAATTGCTATTCTTAATGCTTCACAACGTGCTTCATCATTTGATTGCTCATCATTTAGTGTTTGTCGAATGGTTCGGTGAATATTTCGAATAAGCTCATCCTTTTCCTCGCCATCTTCAGCAACGCCCAATATTGTAAGTTGAATAGGACGTGCCAATTGCCCAACTTTATCAAGAGAAATTGTTGCAACAATGGTTCCTTGAATAGCTAAACGTGTCCGATCCCGCAGCATCAAACTACTTAAAGGGACCAACCTGTTTCCATCAAACCCTAAACGTCCTGTAGGAATTTCATCAATAATTTTTGGCTGATCCGACGCCATGTGAATGAGCGTCCCATTCTCGGGTATAACAGCTTTGGGGATTCCACATTCCAGCCCCAAAGTTGCCTGAGCTTGAAGATGACGCGCCTCCCCATGAACAGGAATTAAAATTTGCGGACGTACCCACGCATACATTTGCCGCAATTCATCTCGCGCGGGGTGTCCTGAAACATGGACGTCTTCATCATGAGCGGTGATCACCTTTATGCCTTGAAGTACAAGTCGATTTTGCAAATGATTGATACTACGCTCATTCCCTGGAATGATTCGAGAAGAAAAAATGACTGTATCTTCTGCTTCCAATTCCACCGACGGATGCTGACCTGCCGCGATTCTGGCGAGAGCAGAGCGCGGTTCTCCTTGAGAGCCTGTCACGATAAGCAGAACTTTGTTTCGGGATAAACCTTCCGCTGATTCTTCATCAAGGTAGGGTGGTATATTTTTTAAGTACCCATTTTGACGAGCTGCCTCTTCCATGCGAACTAAAGACCGCCCCACTAAAACAGGCTCACGACCGCTAGCGCGCGCAGCAACCGCAGCCGTTTCTAATCTCGCCACATTAGATGCAAAACAGGCAACGACAACGCGTCCTTCCGGATGGCTCTTGATGAGTTCTATAAGTTCTTTACGTACACTCTCCTCGGAGCCGGATGTCCCTTCAGTAAATACATTGGTGGAGTCGCAAACCATTGCCAATACACCTTTATCCCCTAGTTCCTCTAAACGCGTATGATCTGTCACTTCTCCTACAAGGGGATTCGCATCAACTTTCCAATCTCCTGTATGAAGAATTGTTCCCAAAGGTGTTGAAATTGCTAATGCATTCGGTTCGGGAATGGAATGAGTTAGAGTTATAAATTCTACGGAAAATGGGCCCACTTTAACAGTTCCTGAAAGAGGAACTTCATGTATGGGGACCTTTTTTCCCCATGGTTTATCTTGCAGTTTGTGTCGTATGATACTTGCTGTAAAGGGGGTAGCATAAATAGGGCATTGCAAATAGGGCCAAAGATAAGGCACTGCACCGACATGGTCTTCGTGAGCATGGGTAATGATGAGCCCAGCGAGAGCATCTTTATGCTCAACAATAAAAGCAGGGTCAGGCGTAATAACTTCAATACCCAAGCGGTCGCCAAATGTAATTCCCAAATCTACCATAAGCCATTGGCCAGCATGGGCAAATAAATTCATGTTCATGCCAATTTCATTGGCACCTCCAAGGGGTAGAAACCAAAAATCGTCTTTAGTTGGATTATATTTCACAAAAATATCTACCTAATTGAATGGTTGCCTTACCCTACCCTTAAATAAGAGGTTATCTTATATATGACAAGGTTTCACAAAAAAATCTTTAAGTATTTGTGCAAAAGAGACCTTCTCATTTTCATAATATCTCCGCAGACATTAACTTAAGGCTGGTTCCATCATCATTTTTTAGCACTAATGCTCCCTCAGGACTTAAGTCCATGAACTCTGCATGCGTTTCTTTTTCCCCTATTACAACCTGCATTTTTTGACCAAGCCCATGAGCCCTTTCCAACCACACTTTACGAATAGTTTGGAATCCTTTTTGTCTCCAAATTTCATAATAAGTTTTAACATTATCAAGAAGGGCAACAAACAATGCTTCTTTATCTATGCTTGATTTTACATGATCTATTAGAGCAGTCACTTGATATTTTGAATGTTCTGGAACGACGTGAATATTTAGCCCAATCCCAATCACACATGATTTAACAAATTGCTCACCTTGTGATTCTGTTTCAATTAAAATCCCAGCAACTTTTTTTCCTTCAAGGAGAAGATCATTTGGCCATTTATATGTGAGAGTGTGAGGAATTAGTAACATAGGTAAAACCGCTTCTCCAACTGCTATAGCCATTACAAAAGAAAGCTGATTTGCTTCGCTTAAAGTACACTCAGGTGTCAATATAATTGAGCAATATAAATTTCCCACTTCTGATATCCAATTGCCTCCTCGCCGTCCACGCCCAGCCGTTTGACGCTCTGCTCTTATAACTGTACCTTCACCCGCACCTTGAGCTAAAAGAACTTTGGCTTCATCATTCGTGCTTCCCACAACAGCATAATCGTACAAGGTGAAATCTATCAAAGTATGTGCCTTAGGTATCAAACAAAGACGCTACAGCATCATTCGTTATTCGAATGAGGGGACCAGGAGTAATAAAAAGCCAAATAAGACTTACCGCAGCACCCAGCAAAACAACTGTCATTGCGGGCTCTCTCCTATAGTTCCGGTAGTGTTCAATCCATCGTGTCAAATCAGGTTCATCCATCAGAATTGCTTTAATAATCCACAAATAATATGCTGCTGCCACTACACTGGTTAAAACGCCGATAATGGCGAGAAAATAAAAGTTAGCAGCAATGGCACTTTTAAAGATATAAAGCTTCCCTAAAAATCCTACGAGGGGGGGAATACCAGCCATCGAAAAGAGTAACGTACTCAAAATAATTGCTGTCCCAGGATAGACACGCACAAGACCCTGTAGATCTTCAATCGTATTAATTTCTTGGCTGCGACGTGTGATATTGAGTAAGCAAGCAAACACGCCAATACTCATAAGAGCATATAACAAAACATAAAGCACACTTGCCATTACGCCTTCTTCGGATCCTACCACAATGCCGATTAAGGCATACCCCATGTTACCTACTGCGCTATAGGCTAAAAGGCGTTTGACATTACGTTGTGTAAGCGCAGAAAAGGCCCCCAGAATCATTGAAGCTATTGCTATTATTGATATCAATATTTGCCATTGTGGCAGTATATTTATAAAAGAAGAAATAAGAACCCGAGTAATAAGAGCAAAGCCGGCTACCTTTGGAGCTGATGCTAGAAAAGTAGTAATTGATGTCGGAGAGCCTTCATATACATCTGGCGTCCACATATGAAAAGGAACAGCAGAAATTTTAAAAACAAGACCAGCAATTAAAAAAACCAACCCCATCATCAGAGGTAATGAGGGACTACTTACTCCCTTCAAAATATTCGCAATTCCATCATAATTCGTTGTTCCGGTATATCCATAAATTATGGAACTTCCATAAAGCAACAAACATGTCGACAATGCTCCTAAAACAAAATATTTCATTCCAGCCTCGGAAGCCTTCATGCTGTCACGTCGCAAAGTAGTGAGCACGTATAAACTCAAACTTTGTAATTCAAGTCCTAGAAAGAGGATGATCAAATCATTCGCCGAAATCATAACCATCATCCCCAAAACAGCAAATAGAATTAAAATGGGATACTCATATTGAGCAATATCTTCTGAGGCAAGAGATTTGCGACTAACCATTAAAACTATGAGCGCAGAAAAAAGGACGACAGCCTTCATTAAAATTGAGAAGGCATCGTTAATGAAAACGCCATGGAAAACAACTTCACGATTTGCTGGCATTGAGCAAACAATAATAAACACCGTTGCAAGCGCGATCTTTGATAAAAGCATCACACGATTAAAAGCGTATTCACCTCTAAATAAGCCTAAAATCAACAAAAGAAACGTTGTTGCCAAGAGGACAATCTCTGGAAAAATGAGAGTAAGATCTATAATTTCAAATGCGAGATTCATGGTCTCTCTCCTTGTGGAGTCGGTAAATGAAAATCTGAAACTGAAATGGTATGTATGTCCTGAGGGGTTAACTCAATATTTCTTACTTCTTCGAAGTGGGATTCTTCTTGTATCCAATTTTTATGGTTAGTTATTAGTTCATTCACTGCTGGGGTAATAATGTTTAAAAAGGGACTGGGATAGAGACCAAGCCACAATACCAAACCACCCAAAGAAGCAAGAATGGTTGCTTCTCTCATGTTAACATCAAGGATCCCTTTCAAATTTGCTTGACTTAATTTTCCAAAAATGATGCGTCGATAAAGCCATAAAACATAGGATGCTCCAAGAACCATGCCAGATGCAGCCAATGTTGCTGCCCATGAATTTATCTGAAATGTTCCAACCAAAATTAAAAATTCACCTACAAAACCACTGGTGCCCGGTAACGCACAGCTCGCAAGGATAAAGAGCATAAAAAATAATGCATAAAGGGGCATCCGCACAACGAGACCTCCATATCTCTCAATATCACGAGTATGGAGGCGATCATAAATAACTCCCACACATAAGAATAAGGCAGCAGAAACAATACCATGACTCAACATCTGCATTACGGCGCCACTTACTCCTTGGGAAGTAAGTGTAAATATTCCAAGAGTTACAAAACCCATGTGCGCAACTGATGAATAGGCTACAAGCTTTTTCATATCAGTCTGCACCAATGCAACCAAAGATGCATAAATTATTGCAATAATGCTGAGCACCATAACGAAGGGTGTAAAAGTAACAGTTGCGCTTGGAAACAATGGAATGGAAAAACGTAAAAACCCATATGCACCCATTTTTAATAAGACGCCTGCTAATATTACTGACCCTGCAGTTGGCGCTTCCACGTGTGCATCTGGCAGCCAAGTATGAACTGGCCACATCGGCACCTTAACAGCAAATGCAGCAAAAAATGCTACCCACAGCCATTTTTGCAAAGCAAGGGGAAATGAAAAATCCATAGCCACTGTCAAATCCGTACTGCCAGTTATGAAATAAATAGACAATATGGCAACTAACATGAGAACAGATCCTAAAAATGTATATAAGAAGAATTTAAAGCAGGAATATATCCGGCGCTCACCTCCCCATATGCCAATAATTAAAAACATTGGTATAAGGACACCTTCAAAAAATACATAAAACAGAACTAGATCTAAGGCACAGAACATTCCAATTAAGAATGTTTCCAATAACAAAAAAGCCATCATGTATTCTCGTACCCGCGTTTGAATTGACTCCCAGCTGGCTAGAATACAGAGTGTTGTCAAAAAGGTGGTCAATAAAATAAAAAATAAGGAAATTCCATCAATTCCCAAATGGTATCGAATACCCAAATCTTTTATCCAATTTGCACTTTCGACAAATTGATAGCTGAGTTGATTAGTATCAAAATTAATCCAAAGAATAAGCGATAAAGCAAAGGTGAGAAAGGAGATCCAAAGCGCAACGTTCCGGGCATTGGTCATAATAGTTGCTTCCTCACCCTTCATAAGTAAAATAAAAAGTCCACCTATGAGAGGTAAAAAAGTAATGACTGATAAAAGTGGCAAGTCTGTCATAAATTATTAATCCTTAGAGAATTCCTTTAAATCTAAATACTAGGACAAAAATTTCCAGCCCATAGTTACTAAAAGCCACAAGCCTAACATAACAACACCAACAAGCATTGCAAACGCATAATGATATATATATCCCGTTTGCAAAATACTCATAAGTCTAGCAACACCAAGCGAAACAGCAGCTACGCCATTTGGGCCAAACCCATCAATAATTTGGCCGTCCCCTCTTTTCCAAAAAAATTTTCCCATCACAAAAGCACAACGCACCCAAAGCCATTCATAAAGTTCATCTACAAATCCTTTATTGAGTGAAAAAGTATAAAGATTTTTGTATCGTGTAGCCAATCGATCAGGAATATCATTGTGTACATAGTAAAAAATATAGGCAAGCGTAATGCCAAAAATAGCACAAATCAGCGGCAACGACATAACAAAGTATAATATATATCCGGGAGGATGAATTTTAGATAATGAGCCAGTATCCATTTCTATTGCACTTCCCCAAAATTCTGGACTTAGAAACATATTATAACCAAGGTATCCTGAAACCATTGATCCTAAAGCTAAAATATAAAGAGGAATTCTCATGGTCTGGGGAGCTTCATGGACACGCGCCATTACACGATCATCAGCCCTTGTCACTCCATGAAAAGTAATGATTAATAAGCGCCATGAGTAAAATGCTGTAAGAACAGCGACGAGCAATCCTACCCCAAATGCAAACTGACTTACTAAAGTTCCTTGAAGGAAGGCTGCTTCTAATATTGCATCCTTTGAATAATACCCGGCAAAAAACGGAATTCCCGCTAATGCCAAATTTCCTATCCACATCATTGTATAGGTTGTCGGAATTATTGCTCGAATGCCGCCCATACGTCTTATATCTTGTTCATCTGACATAGCATGTATAACGGCGCCTGCACCAAGGAAAAGCAATGCTTTAAAAAAAGCGTGGGTTACTAAATGAAATATAGCAGCTCCATAAGCAGAAACACCCACAGCAAAAAACATATACCCCAGTTGACTACATGTAGAATAGGCAATAATGCGCTTAATATCATTTTGTGTGACTGCCACCATTGCTGCAAAAAATGCTGTCAAAGCGCCAACAACGCAAATAAACTCTCGCGCAACAGGAGCAAGCTCATATAAGGGAGACATCCGAACTGTTAAAAACACCCCAGCGGTTACCATTGTTGCTGCATGGATCAAGGCTGAGACCGGCGTCGGGCCTTCCATAGCATCTGGCAACCATGTATGCAATCCTAGCTGGGCGGATTTCCCCATCGCGCCAATAAACAAAAGAATTCCAATTAAATTAAATCCATCTACCTGAAAACCAAGATAGGATATGGTGGGTCTTTCATGTGCGCTGGATGAATAGTGAGCCAAACTATTAAATAAAGTCTCAAAATCCACTGTTTTAAAAATCATATAGATCGCACATACACCTAATACGAATCCAATATCTCCCACCCTGTTTACAATAAAAGCCTTAATTGCCGCTGCGTTGGCACTCGGCTTTTCATACCAAAACCCAATAAGCAGATAAGAAGTAAGTCCCACCCCTTCCCATCCAAAAAAAAGCTGAAGTAAATTAGGCGCAGTCACTAAGACCAACATCGCGAATGTGAAAAGACTCAAATAAGCCATGAAACGTGGAATAGAATGATCATGGCTCATGTATCCTATGGAATAAATATGAACAAGGAGTGAAACTAAAGAAACGATCATCATCATGGTTGTACTTAATGAATCTAATTTTATTCCCCAATGTGCTGAAAATTCACCAACCTCAATCCAAGGGATAAAAAGAGTTGTCGCTTCCTGATGACCTAAACCAATTTCATTAAATAAAAAAAAGGAAATAAAGCAACATAGTCCCATGAGGGCGCACGTAATGAGCTGCGAAAAACGATCAGGAATGACAATGTTATCATCGATCACTGGACGTGCTTTCAAGCTTCTAAGACCAGCGATCAAGAACCCAATTAAAGGTGTAAAAACTGCGATTTCAGCAATGCGAAATAAGCTCATTCCTTCCTCTTTACTATAATAAAATTCCATTTGTAGGCGTTCGCATACATAATGAACTTTACTTTAGCACGAGTTTCTATTGCCGCCAATGGGGAGAAGAGCTACAAAAATTCACGTTTAAAATAGATTGACACCATTGAATTGCTGATAATTTTACCTATATTATTATATGCGAAAATAATTAAAAATGAGCAATAGATTTTTATTTACGTTAAACAGGAGGTACTTATGAAAATACTTAACGATCAAGAAATGAAGAATATTGCAGGGGGAGCAGATCCTGCCTCGGAACTTGGCAAATTAAATGGACCAATACACGCAAATTCTGTAGCCTTAATGAATGCAAGCTCGGAGAGCCCCATAGGTATAGTTGCTGATTTCTGATTAAATAAATTTATTTTATTTGTCATTTAAAGTGACACGCTATGCCTTACTTTTGTTGTTATTTTTCGTCGTAAATAGCGTAATCGACGCATAAGAATTTGAGGTTTGCGGTGTGAAGAGGCGCTTACCCCCCGCGTATAAGACCAAATTACAGCCGGAGGGAAATTCCAAAGAACATGCCCTAAACGCTTTTTACGCAAGCCTAATTTTTGACTGGAGACAGGGGATATTGGCCCATAGGTGAACTGCAACATTTGTCCCCCTTCTGCCAAAACTGAAAAACACGCGCCAACAATACTTGCTTGGATAGTTTCTGATAAATTCACGAGGGGAATTCCCGAAATAACTGTGCTCACTTTTCCAATGATATGCGGGGGTAAAATATCAAGTAAATTTCTTGCATCTCCGTTGATGACAGTGACGTTGGGAAAATGCTGAGTTAAGAACCCACAAAGTTCGGGATCCATTTCAACAACAAAAAGCTGAGTAGGTTTTACCCCGTAGCGCAATAATGACCGCGTAAATCGACCAGTCCCTGCCCCGATTTCTACCACAAAGCTGTCTTGCGTTGTCTCCACATGCTGACAGATAAAGTTTGAAAGGGCAATAGAACTGGGTGTAACAGCACCTAATGCCTTTGGATTCTTAAGAACACGTTTCAGAAAAAGGAGGTTTTCATTTCGTTTTGCTTGCGATGTATACGTCATTGCTTTTCAAACTGCCAAACAAAGCCAGGTGGCATATTAAACCAAGTTGCACCAACACGATTTTGTTGGATACCCATCCAGAATCCAAGAGGAGAGCGTGGATTATAAGTAACATGAATAACTTTTCCCCCAGGCGCAAGAACGGAAAAAGCCGCATTCATTAGGGACTGACGAACAGTCTCTGGGAGATACATTAACGGAATAGCCGAAACAACAACGCACACCTTTTTTAAAATTTGAGGAGATATTAGCTCTTTTAAATGACAAGCATCTCCTTCGATAACCCGCACAGAAGGAAGTGTTTCTTTCAAGAAATCACACATTTGGCCATCTAATTCAACGACAGTTAAATCTTGCACTTGAACACCCGCCTGTATGAGAGCACGTGTAAGACGCCCTGTGCCTGCTCCAATTTCAACAACTGGTGTACCGGTAGAATATTGTGAAATAGCTTGTTGCGCAGCAAGTTTCGATAATTTTACAGAAATAGGAGCGAGGGTTCCCAATTGACGTGGGCTCTTCAACCACTGACGAAAAAACAACCAATTTTCTTTTCGGCGGATTTGAGCTTCGTTCACTATTTTTAACCCTTTATGCTCAAGACTGCTCTTTTTATAGACCGAATCTACCTATTGATGCAATAAGGGAATCTTGATTCCTAACTTGAGTTAATGCTTATATTTTTAGTAATTTTATTATTGTGGATTCATAAATTAAGGAGTGCGCTCCACTGCGATGGCCGTTGCTTCTCCTCCCCCAATACAAACTGCCGCAATCCCTTTTGAGAGCTTTCGCTCTGCCATTGCGTGCAGTAAAGTAACAAGTATGCGCGCCCCGCTTGCTCCCAAGGGATGCCCAAGAGTGGTGGCACCTCCCCAAATATTGACTTTTTCATGGGGGATGTTCATCTTTTTTAATGCTGCCATGGTGACAACGGCAAAGGCCTCATTGATTTCAAAAAGGTCAACATCCTTTAAATCCCATCCAACATTTTTTAAAAGCTTGTCTATTGCACCTATGGGAGCTGTGGTAAACCATTCTGGTTCTTGAGCATGGGACGCATATCCCCGAATTATGGCCATTGGTGTCAAATTACGCTTCAGAGCCTCTTTTTCGGACATAAGAACCATAGCCGCCGCACCATCAGCAATGGAAGAGGAATTAGCAGCTGTCACGGTCCCATCAGAGCGAAATGCAGGTTTCAAATGTGGTATTTTATCAGCTTTAATTTTCGTTGGAGTTTCATCTTGCTGAATTTGATTCACATTTTTTCCCTCAGGGACTTCAACCGAACAAATTTCGCTTACGAAAAATCCCTGTGCAACAGCGTTTTGCACTCGACGCAAAGATTCCAGAGCATAAGCATCTTGTTCTTCACGACTAAAGTTAAATTGAGCTGCAGTGTCCTCAGCAAAAGTGCCCATAAGGCGTCCAGCATGATAAGGATCTTCAAGTCCATCAAAAAACATATGATCAATAATTTTGCCATGACCTAAGCGATATCCAGAGCGAGCACGATCTAATAAGTAGGGAGCGTTGGTCATACTCTCCATGCCACCGGCTATTACAATATGATCATTATTTAAACGTATCTGATCTGCAGCAAGCATGATTGCTTTCATGCCCGAACCACACACCTTATTAATGGTTGTACATGAAGTTGAAGAGTCTAATCCTGCTCCAATAGCTGCTTGACGGGCAGGCGCTTGTCCTAAGCCAGCAGACAGAACACACCCCATCAGAACTTCACGTATATCATTTGGAGCCAAAGTTGCTGCCTCGAGTGCTCCTTTTATAGCAACACTGCCAAGGTGAGGCGCCTTTATCGAAGAGAAAACACCCTGAAAGGCACCCATTGGTGTTCTTTTTGCTGAAACAATAACAACATTTTGGGCGACGGAATCCGTTTTGAAAGGAATTGACGGCATTTTTTCCTCAAGTATTATGTGTCTCTTGGTAGTTATCATAAGAAGAAATCATTTAAGATTCTATTAAAATTTAGGATAAGGCATACACGAACATGGGACCAGCTTGATATTTTACGGTTGTGTTATTTGCCATTGCTCATGTGCATGCCAATCTTTTAAAAACTGGCCTCTGACAGGATTTATATACTCCATGTTTCTAGTTATAACACCCACATTGCGGTCTTTGTCTAATGCTGGTTGATAAAAATTGGCAGAACCTAGATACATTATTACTTTCTTAGGATCATCTCCATCAATGATCATAACCTTTGCATGGATATGAAGGCGCGAGCCTTCCAATTCACCTGCTGTTATCACTTGGCCTGTTAAGCGCACTTGGCCGATATGTTGCCTGTTTTCTGATTTGGTATTTACAATTTTCAACTGAGAATCCCAGCTCTTGTTTCCGTGCTTTGCATTAAAGGGAAATTCTGACATCAAAATTGTAACATTTACGCCCCTTTTAATTGCTTCTTGCAGCAGTCTAGTTATTTCTTCATCTTGCAAAGACTGTTGGTATATTTCAATTGATCGAGTAGCTGATTTAATAAGCTGTCTAAAATGTTTACGATGTTGCTCAGGTCCCCATGATAAGCGAGTACATCCAGGAGCAATATCTGATATTTTAGGACAACATGGTGGGTTGTTTGAATTGAATATGTTGGTTAATAACTCTCTTCAATTCATCCAGGAGTTTTTGATCTTGCAAAAGTAATGAGAAATCACGTGTAAGTGTATCGCCCTCAATAAATTCTTTATCAAAATTGGTAGTACCAACAAATGCATACTTTTTAGTAGTCAGTACCTTAAGATGAGATGCATGAAATCTTGAATTTCCATAAATAAGGTGAACATTAAGATCCTTATATTTTCTTAAATTGTCCCCTGACCTAATTGCTTGGCTTCCCACTTTGAATTCTTCCACTGTTAGATTGTTTTCCAAGATAATAATAATCTTATCAGACAGCTCTTTCTTATCAGCAGCAACTTTAAGGGAATTAAAAAGTCTTCCCTGAGGAAGAAGATGGCCATGTAGTTTATATGACCCCATATAAAGAAAATCTTCCGCTTTCTCAATACCCAGCAAAAAATGTGCAGGATCAGAGATAATAACTTTTGTATTTAAAAATTCCCTTGAAGCATGATTGATTCCATAAATGCATGGAACATGAATAAGTGCGAAAATGAAAAAGTAAACAATTTTCTTTATTAATAAAACCATCTTTTCTTTATATCAAATACGTTAAAAAAATTCAGTATTATCTTTTTAAAGAATTTTTGAGATCAAATGGGATAATGAGATGGTCGGAACGGCGGGATTTGAACCCACGACCCCTATCCCCCCAGAATAGTGCGCTACCAGGCTGCGCTACGTTCCGATATCATAAAAAATATAGCCTTATGAAAGGAGGTTTGCAAGAGGGGTAAGGGTTAATTCCTGCTATTTGGTCGACTACTCTTAGGTTCGTTTCCTTGAATAAAATTTTGGACAAGTGTCTCAAAAGATACCATATGCTTATTTAATGTGGGTACCTTTTCATATTCCTTTACGAAATCATTATAGGCCTTTTGATCATAAACTGACATTCCTTTGCCTTTCTCAAGAAGAGCCGCTCTTGTGCTTCCTTTTTTAAAATCTTGTGTCCAGTAAATATAGATTTGATCGGCATAGTGAAAGTAATCTTGAAATCTTTCAGGAAATGCTTTTCCTTTGTTAATCACATCTTCAGGAGAAGATTGCACAAATCCTTGAATTTCTGATCTATGTTGAATGGATTCCACACGCGATTGATCAGGAGCCCCACATAAAATTAAAACAATTTTATAATCCTTCTTCTTGAGGCGTTCATAAAGACCTGTAATTTGCTTGGCTGTGGATGTAGATCCATGGGCAATATTATAGCCTTTTGCATAGGCATCATTTAGAATTCTATGAGAGATGTAATTTGAAGCAGCACGCCATTTATTATAGGTTTCTTGCAAAAGGGCTTTATAAGATGAAGCTTGGCTAATTGCATAATAATTGAGAGATTGCGTATAAGTATTAACCATAAATTTCAAAGCGCGTGGGTCAGGGTCAGCATAAACATAGTCTGGCTTATCGTGCAAGAAAGTCTCTAATATTGTACTTTTACAGGCTCCAGGCCCCCCAGCTGTTGCAACATATGTAGGTTGGGAATTTTGAGAAGTTTTTTGATTCCGGAAACATATCTTTTTAATTGATACCAGATCATCATTAATAAGAATTTTTTCATCTTTAGAATAGTCTTTGAGAAAGCCATTAACAAAATCCAGAGGCACAAGTTCTCCAGGCTGGTTAAAGGTAATCATTGCCAACCAATATACAGCACAAATAAAAAGGATGTGCTTTAACATTGTGTAAAAGTTATTAAAAATTTTATGCCCCGATTCAATCGAAGTTTAGAGAAGCCCACAGGACTGTTAACTCAATAACGTTATGGATCTAATTTATTTAATAATGAACGCGCTATTTCGTGCCTACGGTTTTTTTGAAAATTGGCGAAGCCCTAAAGCTAATTACCTGGCGTGATGAAATTTTTGCATCCTTCCCTGTACGTGGATTGCGTCCAAGACGTTCCTTTTTTTGAAGAAGCGTAAAAGTACCAAATGAAGAAATTTTAACATTATCTCCCTTGGCTAAAGCACGCTCAATTTCTTCAAGAGTCTTTTTTAATATTTCAGTAGCCTGCTGGCGTGTACAGTTATTATTTTGTGTAATTTTGTTAATTAAATCAGCACGAGTTACAGTCTCAGCTGCCATTTCTATTCTCCTTTGTTTCTTGCTTTTTATTACCACCGTATAACAGCAGATCCCCACGTAAATCCAGCACCCATGGCTTCAAGTACCACTAATTGACCTGCCTTAATACGTCCATCTGTTTCTGCTGCAGCTAAAGCTAATGGTATTGAAGCAGCAGAGGTATTCGCATGTTGATCAACTGTTACAACAACGCGCTCTGTTGGTAAAGAAAAATACTTAGCCACAGCATTGATAATTCTTATGTTTGCCTGATGGGGAACAAACCAATCGATATCTTGAGGGGTCAGTTTATGAAATTCAAGTGCTTTTTTAACGGAATCACCAATTTTTTCCACTGCATGCTTCATAACTTCTTTACCCTGCATGCGTAGATAACCCATTGTCTTACGGCTCGGTCCTCCATCTACATAAAGTGCATCACGGAATCGACCATCTGAATAAAGGTGCGTCGATAATACACCCCGTTGCGTATCCTTATCTTTGGAAGAAACTTCCTCTGCCTGAAGAACCAATGCACCAGCACCATCTCCAAATAAAACTGCCGTTGAACGATCGTTTGGATCTAATAATCGTGTCATCGTTTCAGCACCAATAACTAAGGCAGTCTTAACCTGTCCAGAGCGAATGAAATTATCTACCACGCTTAAGGCATATACAAACCCAGAACACACCGCATGAACATCAAATGCAAATGCCGCATGCGCACCCAATTTTTGTTGGATGGTAACTGCAGTTGCAGGAAATGTATCATCAGGAGTTGCTGTTGCAAGCACAATTAAATCGAGGGATTCCACAGGAATTTTGGAGCGTAAAAGAGCTTGGCGTGCTGCTCGTGTTGCTAAGTCAGAAGTATAGTCACCGTCTTCCACAACATGACGTTGATGAATTCCTGTACGCTCTACTATCCACTCATGGCTGGTGTCCATTATTGCAGCAAGGTCATGATTGGTAACAACCTGCTCAGGCAAGTAGGCTCCACATCCTTTAACAACAGAACGAAATGTCATAATGCAAACTTTTCCTTAGTTAAAAGGTTCTCCATATCAGAGGCAATTTGACCTGAAGCTGCATCCGCAGCCAAGGATGCTGCAACACGAATGGCATTTGCAAACCCAACGGCATCTGTTCCACCGTGACTCTTAACGGCTATCCCCTTTAGTCCTAAGAAAATTGCTCCATTATAGAGGCGTGGATCTATGTAGTTCTTGAATTGCTGAAAAGCGGGTTTTGCGACTAAATAGCCAAGCTTTCCACGCCAAGACTGTTTTAAAGAATCCTGAAGCATTTTCTGTATAAGCTTGGCAGCACCCTCTAAAGTCTTTAAAGCCACATTTCCCGTAAAGCCGTCTGTAATGATTATATCTGTGGTACCAGCTGTAATATCGTCACCTTCAACAAAACCATAAAAATTTATATGTGGAATATTTTTTAATGATTGGGCAGCATCTTGAACGATCATATTCCCTTTTGTATCTTCAGTGCCCACGTTTAAGAGACCAATTGACGGCCGCTCTTTTTCCAGGAGCCTTTGTCCAAAGACGTGTCCCATAATAGCAAATTGCACAAGATCTTGGCTTGTGCACTCAATGTTCGCTCCTAAATCCATAACAATAGAGCGCCCCTTAAGTGTTGGCATTGCTCTTGCAATAGCTGGGCGATCAATGCCTTCTAGTGTTTTCAATTGAAGTTTGCTTAAAGCCATATACGCTCCGGTATTGCCAGCAGAAATAACTGCAGCTGCATCACCCTTAGCAACCGCCTCAATGGAAAGGCGCATGCTTGATGTTCGCAAACCACGTATTGCCATTGCGACTTTCATATCGTTGGTTATAACTTCAGTCGTATGAACCAAGTGAAAGGCATGCTGATATTTTGGATAATTTGCAAGGATGGGACGAATAACGCGCTCATCACCAAAGACAAGGTATGAAAAGTCAGCATTAGCCAAAGCTAATACAGCCCCTTCTATAACAATTTGAGGGGCATAATCTCCCCCCATGGCATCTAATGATAACACAAAGGTCATATTAGGAACTCTCCCATAAAGGAAGGCCCACCCTTAAGCGTCTTTCTGATCGGTTTGTACTTCCACCTTAGAGACAACCTGACGCCCTTTATAGTAGCCACAAGCCCCACACAAATGATGGGGAAGCTTACGAACACCACAATTTGGGCATTCTCCGCTATGAATTGCCGTCAGGGCATGATGTGCACGTCGCATGTCACGGCGTGACTTTGAGGTTTTCTTCTTTGGAACAGCCATTGTCTAAACACTCCAGGTAACAATTTTATCCGTATATCCTTGTCTTTGGTTTTTAACTTAATTATTATAAAAGAGCAAGAACAAAAGGATTTTATTTTTAAAAAACAACCCTTTTTGATTAGTCTACTTATCTTTCTTCAACCCTTTTAAAGCTTGAGCAAGGGGGTTAACTTGCTTTTCAGTAGTATCTTTAAAAAACTTGGGAGCATCAGGCGCATGCGGAAAAGGATCTAGGTTTAAGTAAAGATATTGGGCAGCGGTTTCTCCTAAATCTATATTTTCTTGAGTGTAATATTCTATATCCGTCGCATCTTCAAGGTCGATCATATATTCTTCTTCCTTACCTTCTCCTTGCGAGGGCTTTAATACAATGTCAAAAAACGCATGAACATGAGCTGGAACATCCTTAAGTGTAGACACACAAGATTGAACGACATCCCCTTCCACTTCGCCTTTAATATGGTAACAACGCGGCTCTTCAGCATGCGTTAAAAAGAAATCTGCTTTTAGATATTTCACTGCCACAAGGTTGAAACGTTTGGCTAAAAGATGGCATTCTTCTTCTTTTGCTTGAATGTGATATGAGCTCCCTGATGCCTTGATTTGATCAAAAGTAAGTATACGACTAAATTCAATTGTTGGATCTGTTTGCATGAGGCATATCCCCTTTAAGATCATTTATTATGCAAGAGAGTTTTGTTTCCACTAACCATCCCCATGTTTGAAAGGTATAGGAAACAAGGCCATTTACTATACTCATTGGAATATCATCCACAATACCAAATATATTCCGATGAATAGCTTCTTCTAACATGTTTTTATCATTGGATTCCAGCGCTTTATCATAAGCAATCAGGCGACCATAAAAGCCCTCAATAAATTTCTTTAAATAGAGAGTAATTTTTAAATCACTTACACGCATAGCACGTATAGACTCATCAATGTCAGCCACTACCCAATTACTTAAATCTTGTGAGAGATCTGAAAAAACACCCTGTTCCTCTTCTTTTAAGAATTTTAACCGCCGAAACATCAGGGCAAGATGAAGCGTCAAAATTTCAAAGCGCCCCAGCACTGTATCAGGGACCTGATATTCTTTAAAGAAAATGGGCTGCCGGGATTGATTTGTGATGAAAGCATATAGGCCTACAATGTTTTTTTTCCTATTTGAGCTCTTAAAACACAAATTTTCCATTATTATTAATACCTTTATGATTGACAGTTTACATCCATGATGTATATGTAGGATAGTTTTTACCCAATGGAGTTAATTTTAGGTCACACCCTCATGAAACGCAATGTATCTCTTATCACTTTGCTTCTTTTCGCTACACTTAACGCAGGATGCTCTCCTACTATTGAGACGCGTGGATTTAATACGGGAAGCGTCAAGTTTGACCAAATTAAGCCTGGAATTCAATCAAAACAAGAAGTTCAAGAACTCCTTGGAAGCCCTTCTACCATACCGTCTTTTGATAACAATAAATGGTATTATATTTACAAAAAAACCTCAGCCACCTCATTTTTCACGCCAACAGTTCTTGAACAGCAAGTTACAGTGATTACTTTTGATAACAGGGGCATCGTGAGTGATGTTAAAACACACACAGGTGAAGAAGCAAAGAACATTAAACCTATTGAAAGAAAAACAGAGACAGTTGGTCAAGAAAGCGGTGTCTTGCGTGAAGTCTTTAGTAACTTTGGTCGCATGAGCAGCAAAAAGCCCTCTAAACCAGGTGGGTGATATTCGTTTAGCAATGAAGCTAAATGCTTTGGAGTAGGAAGCTATTTAACCCATTTCTTTGGCGACAGACCAAGGACCCAATCATAGAAGTGCATGCTTAAAGCAAACGGTAAGCCCGATTCGGCATTTTGCAAAATCACGATTCCAACTTTTTTCTTTGGGATGAAAGAAATCAAGGAACTGATACCACGAATCCACCCTCCGTGGAAAACCAAATGATGACCACCAAACGTCATAGTGGGCCATCCTAATCCGTAGTTTGTTTTTGTAATACGATCTCTATGTGCTCGTGAGCGATGCCATTGATCGGGGGTATGAATAAGAGGTTGGATAAAGGCATCTAGGTCATTGGGAGATACAACATCGGGGCGTGCCCCTAGAACTGCTGCTAAAAATAACGCCATATCATGAATACTGCTGCTACATCCTGCTGATGCTGGGAAATTTGCGTAGTCTTGCCGATAGGATACTTTCAACGCTCGACTGACAGTCCTTTCACCTTTTTTCCCTTTCTTTTCTATACTACTTACAAAAGAATGCACTGAGGACCTATTAGATCTTGAAATGAATGTCTTCCAAGTCGCCGTTGTTTCTTTCATATGGAGAGGTTTAAATAGCCGAGCCTGCAGCACGTTCTCAAAAGAAGTACCACACTGACGCTCTATAATCCCTCCCACCAAACTATAGACCACATTATGATAAGAAAATTTTTGTCCTGGTGGACTGTTCGGAGCAGTTTTCTGAACCATCTTATAAACATCATCAGGAGGTATACCTTTCTCAATAAGCCTATTAAAACCTGGCGATGGAATGCCGGTCGTATGGCTTAAAATATGCCTAACTGTGGTATTTGGAATAGTCCTCACGGGATGATCAAGACTTAGTATTTTATTACGTTTTAAGAGTGCAACCAATACTGAAGTGATAGCTTTTGATGCTGAGCCAATTTGAAAAACAGTATGAGTATCAATGAGTTCTGGGCGGCCAACCGTACGAACACCAAACCCTTTTATATAAATAATTTTTCCATCCATAAAAATAGCAACAGCTAATCCTGGCACCTTTTTTTGGTGCATAGATTTATGGATAAGCGCTTCAAATTCAGAGAGGAAGGAAGTAGGTGAGCTGGCAGAACTTGTTTTAGCATGCGTTGTTAAAATGAGCATAAACAATAAAAATATAATTCGTAATTTCATTTAACAAGATCTCCGGAACAACTTAACAGAATTAAAACGTAGGAATTAGAGAATAAAAATTCATCCAATTTTATTAATGCTAGGTACAAGTAACCCTTCGTCCCATTTTTAATATAAACTGCAAGTTAGCCCAATGTTCAACATTATATGCGCTTAAATTTTACATGTGACGATCTATAATGCCTATTAAAATAATAAAATCTAACATACAAGATGGTATACTCTTTACAAGAAAAATATATTGAAATAAATTTAGAAATTTAAAGATATCAACTCCAAGGAATAAAGCTCTCATGTATATTTTATCACGTATTCAGCTTTTATGTTTCTTCGTTGTTGCTGCCTTAGGAATTTCCAGCCTAGAAATTTTCGGAAAATCTGATGATCCCAGAGAAAAAAATATAACTATTTCAGGCCTCACACTCCCCCCTGCTTCGGGTAAAAAACCTGATTCCATTGTTGTTCTTTTCCACGGTTATGGCGACATCGGTGAAAATTTTTTATTTGTAGGTGCCTTATTGGGACAGTTTCTTCCAAATACTCTTTTTGTTGCGCCGAACGGGCCTCTACCCTGTAAAACTTCTTCAGGAAAACAATGGTTGAGCGCCCCCAAAGATAACCATTTACTGTTGTTGAAAGAAATTAAAAAACTCACTCCTCGCCTAAACCGTTATTTAGACCACTTGTTAAAAAAACATAACTTACCACCCGAAAAAATGCTCCTTTTGGGATTTTCTCAGGGAGCTAGAATTGCTTTACATTTGGGGCTTCGACGTCCGTGCGCAGGAATTGTCGCTCTTTCAGGATCTTATTTAAATGATCCGACAGAAAGAAAACTATCTCGACCTCCCATCCTTATTATGCATGGAACAGAGGATAAAAAAGCTCCTGTTTCACTCGCTCACAAGTCACACAAACAACTTGATGCGCTCAAACTTCCCGTTACACTTGTACTTCTACGAGGCGTCGGTCATGATATTGATCCCCAAGCATTAGGAATAGCTGGTGAGTTTTTACAAGACTGTTTATCTGGAAAGATTGTTGGTAAACAGTGAAGCTTGAAATTAAAATAACATCTTGTAAAAAAAACATAGGGATATTTACTCTCGCCTAAAAACTGTGCACCAGCTATGATAAGATTGATTGACGAAATGGATATTGAATGAAGACCGATTATAAAAATACTGTTTTTCTCCCTAAAACAACCTTTGCCATGAAAGCAAATTTAGCCAAACGGGAAGCTGATTTTCTGAGCTATTGGGAAAAAATAAATTTATACAGTACCTTGAGAAGCCGCTCAAAGGATAAGAAAAAATTTATTCTTCACTTTGGCCCACCTTATGCAAACGGTAATATTCATATAGGACATGCTCTTACAGAAACCCTTAAAGATATTGTGAATAAAACATATCAAATGCGTGGATTTGATGCCCCCATGGTCCCTGGTTGGGACTGTCATGGGCTTCCTATTGAATGGAAAATCGAAGAAAAATATAGAGAAGCAGGACAGAATAAGGATAATGTTGACCTCTTAGAGTTTCGAACAGAATGCCGCACTTTTGCGGCAAAATGGGTTGATGTCCAACGAGAAGAATTCAAAAGATTGGGAATTGTTGCTGATTGGAATAATCCCTACTCAACCATGGACTTTAAAACTGAAGCACGCATCATCGAACAGCTTGGAAAATTTCTGTTGAACGGAAGTTTATATCGTGGACAAAAGCCTGTTATGTGGTCAGTTGTTGAAAAAACTGCCTTGGCAGAAGCAGAAATAGAATATAAAGATCATACCTCAGATTCTGTCTTCATATCATTCCCTATAACTGAGACCCCTTTGCCAATTTTAAAAGGGGCATACGCTGTAATATGGACTACCACACCTTGGACCATACCAGCAAATCGCGCCATTACATATGGACCCGATATTAACTATACGGTTGTAAAAAGCGTTTCACACAATCGTGTTTTCCTCATAGCAACAGATTTGTTGAGTAAAGTATTAACCCAATTAGAAATTGAGAATCATGAAATATTAGGTACTCTCTCGGGCAAAACTTTAGAAGGAACCCTTTGTGGGCATCCCTTGAGAGGTAACGGATATGAGTTTACTGTTCCACTCTTACCTGGCGACCATGTTACAACTGAAAGTGGAACGGGGTTGGTACATACCGCTCCAAGTCATGGCTTAGAAGACTTTGACGTAGGACAGAAATTTGGCCTTGAAGTCCCCTCTCTTGTTTCTGATGATGGTCATTATAATGACCATGTCCCTTTATTTGCCGGTCTCCATATATATAAAGCCAACGTAAAAGTAATGGAGACTCTAAAAGAGGCTGGTCATCTCCTTCATGCAGCAAAATTAGTTCATAGCTATCCACACTCGTGGCGTTCCAAGGCTCCTTTGATTTACAGAACAACAACACAGTGGTTTATCAGCATGGAAACGAATGATCTGCGTACCAAAGCATTAAAAGCCATTGATCAAGTTTCTTGGTTCCCTACTCAAGGTAAAAATCGCATACGATCCATGGTTGAAGACCGCCCAGACTGGTGTTTATCACGCCAAAGAGCATGGGGAACACCTATGACTTTATTTACGCATAAGAAAACTGGCGAGGTCTTGCGAGATGCGCAGGTGCACGACCGCATTGTCAAAGCTGTTGAACTCGAGGGAGGAGACACCTGGTACAAAAGTGATGCGGCACGCTTCCTTGGTCCTGATTATAATGCAGACGATTATGAAAAAGTTCAAGATATTCTGGACGTTTGGTTTGACAGTGGATGCACCCACGAATTTGTTTTAAAAGATCGTCCCGATTTATCTTGGCCAGCGGATTTATATCTAGAAGGGTCAGATCAACATCGCGGTTGGTTTCAATCTTCCCTTTTAGAATCATGTGGAACAGTGGATACAGCACCATATCGCCACGTATTAACCCACGGATTTACCTTGAATGAAAAGGGACTGAAAATGTCCAAATCTGAAGGTAATGCTCTTGCCCCTATTACCATAATTAATTCACTTGGGGCGGATATTTTACGATTGTGGGTTGTCTCTGTTGACTACACAGAAGATATGCGCATCGGACCTGAAATTTTGAAATATCAAGAAGACATTTATCGCAGATTGCGTAACACGCTTCGTTATTTACTCGGAGCCTTAGACGGTTTTACGGATGGTGAACATATTGATTTTAAAGAAATGCCCAGTCTAGAACAATGGGTTCTTCATCGTCTTTCAGAGCTTAATACGCAGATGCAAAAAAGTGCAGAAACTTATGATTTTATGAGCTTTTATGCAAGTCTTCATAATTTTTGTGCTGTAGATTTGTCTGCTTTTTATTTTGATATACGCAAGGATAGTCTGTATTGTGATGCTCCGTCTTTGATAAAAAGACGAGCTGTGCGCTCTGTTATGAACCAGGTTTTCATATGCCTTACGCATTGGTTAGCGCCAGTTTTAAGTTTTACATCAGAAGAAGCCTGGCAATCTCGCCATGATGAGAAAGCAGAAAGTATTCATTTACAGACTTTCCCTGATATCCCTGCTTCCTGGAAAAACATCCCTTTAGCTAACCAGTGGGAGATTGTTCGCAATATTCGTCGCGTCATTACTGGGGCCTTAGAAGTAGAACGAGCAGCAAAAACACTTGGCTCAAGTTTACAGGCAAAGGTGGCCATTTATGTCCCTCACGAGACAGCTGAAACACTTAAAATCCTAAATTTAAAAAACCCTGAACTTGCGGAGCTTGCAATTACCTCTGAGGCAAATCTTGTGATTGCACAGCCACCTGCAGGAGCATTTGTTTTAGAAGATGTTCCAAATGTTGGCGTTATTGTTAATATTGCATCAGGTCAGAAATGTGCGAGATGTTGGAAGGTTTTAGAAGAAGTAGGACATGAACGCGAAGATCTATGTAACCGGTGTAATGATGCAACTCTTGAGGGAACTTCTTAATGAAAAAGAAAACAAAAGTAAAGAAAACTACTCTTAAAGTAAATGGAGATACAAAGTACCATCCTCTGAATTTTTTCTGTTCCTGGTCAATATTTGGGATGGCGTTGGCTGGAGGAGTTTATATTCTTGATCAAGTTTCAAAATGGATAGTTTTAAAACATCTTATGACCTCTCCCCATACGTTCTCAGTTACTTCATTTCTTAATATCATTTTAGCTTGGAATAAAGGTATCAGCTTTGGCTTGCTTTCTAATAATAATCCTTATAGTGTTTGGATTTTAGTTGTAATTGCAATTGGGTTTGCAGCACTTTTAATCCTCTGGATTTTGCAAGCAGAAACAAAGATTATGTCTCTAGCGTTTGGTCTTGTTCTCGGAGGCGCTTTGGGAAATGTAACAGACCGTATAAGATTCGGAGCCGTTGCAGATTTTCTTGACTTCCATGTTTATGGATTTCATTGGTATACTTTTAACATTGCAGATGCCGCTATTGTGCTCGGGGTTGCATTAATTCTTCTTGAGTATTTAAAAGAAATATGGTCTGAAAACAAAAGATAAACATTATCACAAGTGAGTAAAAATGAAAAAAACATATGCTTCAGCATTAATTTTATTATGTTCCTTGGTCATGGTAGGATGTGATACATTCCGTGATACTCTTGGATTAACACATCGTAGTCCTAATGAATGGAATACGAATGAACCAAATCCTACTTTAATTCTCCCCCCTAATTTTGAGCAACGTCCTAAACTTCCACCTCCGACACCAGGTGCGCCTAATCCACATGCAGTTTCAGAAACAGAAAGAGCTCAGAAGGCCGTTTTGGGAAGTAAACAACCTGCTGAAACATCTTCTATCCCTGCCTCTAAAAGTGAGCGTGCCATTGTTGACAAAGCTTCTGAAGACCAATCTATTACTCCCAACATTAGAGAAAAATTAGACGAAGAATTCCAAACTGACAGTTCAGTTTCAAATCGTTTAATTGAAAAAATTAAAACTTGGAAAAAGACGGCCGCTAATAATCTGTCTCTTTCCAAAACTGAAGAAGAAAAAGCAGATGAAAAAACTGATGAAGATGCGGATTCTTCTGATGAAAATTACTCAAATACCAATGATAAAGAAAGTATTCCATGAAAGTAAAACACGTCAGAAAAATAAACATGATATTCATTCGAAAACAATTCCAAAAGTATGATTGGGTGAGTGCTGTTCTTTTTCTGGGATGTTTTCTCTTTATAATTTCTCCCCTTTTTTCGCTTACACTGGCTGAAAGTCCCCAACGAGCAGCAAGTCCTAAAGCTCATCAACAGAAACCCATTAATGTTCAAAAGATAAAAAGTAATAAGGGAATAACAGCCTGGTTTGTTGAAACACACGAGATTCCCGTTGTCTCTATTGCGTTGGCAATTAAGAATGCTGGATTTTCTAATGAACCGAAAGGATTATCTGGACTTGTAAGCTTATTAACCACCACTCTTGATGAAGGCTCTGGCCCCTGGAACAGCCAAGAATTTAAAAAATTTCTTCTTCAGAACAATATTGAGTTAAACATATCTGCTGTTGATGACACTTTCCAATTGAGTTTTCGCACAGTAAAAAAAAGTGTTAATGAGGCATTTAAAGCAGTTCATGCCATTTTCACATCCCCCCGCTTTAACGACGAAGCCCTTGCGCGTGTTAAAAATCAACTCATCACTCATATGGAACAATCACTCCATGATGAACATAATGTTGCCAATGAAACATTGGGTACATGCCTTTATGGGGATCACCCCTATGGTAAAACAACCCAGCAAGCCTTAAATGACCTTCCAAAAATCACGCAAGTGCATTTGCGCCAGTTCATGAAGGAAAGATTTGCAAAAGATCAACTTTTGATCTCGATAGTGGGAGATATTACAGAAAAAGAGGTAAAAAAGTATTTAGATGAAACCTTTGGTGATCTACCTGCAAAGGCTCTTCCCTCTCCTGTAAAAGAAGCAGTGTTTCATAATTTAGGAAGTATATTTGTTAAAAAAATGGTTATTCCGCAAAGCTTGGTCCTTTTTGCTCAACCAGGAATTAAACGAACAGATCCTGATTTCTATGCAGCTTTTGTATTGTTGAGAATCATTGGGGATGGTCAATTTGCATCACGATTATGGAATGAAGTTCGTGAAAAGCGGGGATTAGCATATGGTATCGAAGCTGAGCTTAATTACGCTCAACATGCAGCTACAATCATGGGAGCTACAGCGACAAAAAATTCAACTGTTAAAGAAACCATGGATATCATCCGCAAAGTTTGGGAAACTGCAACAACAGGAGTTACCCAGGAAGAATTGGATTTTGTGAAGCAACGAATGATTGGTAGTTTCGCGTTAAACTTTAGTTCGACTTTAAGGATTGCAAGAGCATTATTGATCTACCAAATTGATAATTTAGGAACAAACTATATAAATATCAGGAACAATCTTGTTGCTTCACTGACTCTCGACCATCTTAATAGAGTTGCTAAGACACTTTTAAAACCAGACAAATTGACTTTTGTTGTTGTTGGTAATCCTGATAAAGAACTTTCTTTTAGAGCACCAAATTCAAATGAAGAAATAAAGCAAGTACAAACTCCAGGAGAAAAGAATTAATGAAATATTGGCTCATTTTAATTGGACTCCTTTTTACTCTTTCCTCCTCTACGACGGCCCAAACAAGAGGTATTTTTAACCCTAAGTCGATGGTTTTACCAAACGGGCTACAAATTGTTTTAATTGAGAATCACCTGGCTCCTGTTGTATCAATTTGCTTAATTTATAAAGTAGGATGTGCAGACGACCCAGCAGAAATGCGCGGTCTTTCTCATTTCTTAGAACATATGATGTTCAAAGGAACGAAAGACATACCTGCTGATCAATTTAAAAAAATAATATCAAGCAAAGGCGGCAGCAGCAATGCCACAACAACTCAGGATTACACAGCATACACCTGTGACCTCAGCGTCGAGTTCTTAGATTTTTATCTTAAACTTGAGGCCGACCGAATGCAAAATTTGGTACTTGATCCTCAAGCCACTATTGCAGAACAAAAGGTTGTTCAAGAAGAACGTTTAGCAAGACTAGACAACAGTCCCATTGGAATCGTTTTTGAAGCCTTATTACGATCAATATATTGGTATCACCCCTATGGAGTACCCAACATAGGATACCCCCAACATATAGCGGCCTATACTCGAGATGCAGCTTATGAACACTATAAAAAATGGTATGTTCCGAACAATGCTATTTTGGTTGTTGCAGGAGATGTCACGATGGATACTCTGAAGCCCATGGTTGAAAAGCACTTTGGCAACATTCCTTCACGACCTGTCCCCATACGCAAACGTATTCCTGAGACAAATCATGGGGGTGTAGTCATCACTTTGGAACAAGAGAATCCTCGTATTAGCCAAGTTAATGTTCATTGGAATTATGCAGCTCCTGGACATACAGGCGCTAAGAGTGAATATTATTTTCCCTTAATCCTTCTGACACAAATTTTAGGTGGGAATAGCACGAGTCGTCTTTATAAGTCTTTAGTTGAAGAACAAAAGCTCGCTGTAAGCGCTGATTGTAATTTTGAAAATGATGGCTTGGATCCAGAAACATTTGCCTTTTCAGCAACACTTGCACCCAACACAGATCTTTCATTATTAAAAGAAGCCGTTCAAAAACATATCAGTAACATCCTTAATGACGGAGTTACAGAAGTCGAATTAGCTGATGCAAAGCGAGACATCCTTGCTAAACTAGCCTTTGCTCGTGATGGAAATAATACAAGTGTGGTAGCTTTTCTCCGTTTAGCTGTCGGCTTCACAATTGAACAGATTGAGGATTGGCCGAACAAAATTAACGCTGTCACACTCAAACAAATTCATGATGCAGCCAAAGATGTCTTGGGACAAAATCCCGTTGCTATTTTGACTATTTACCCATCCGGCTATAAAGAGAAACAAAAAATGAAAAACGGAATCCCTCCATCACAAAAAGAAGCGAATACGCCAAAGAAGGACTAAACTTGTGTTTTTAGAAATTAATACGTTCAGCCATATTCATAAAGAATATGCGCTTCCGAATGCTCAAGAAACTTTGTCTTATTTAAAAGATCTGGCAAAAACACTTCCCCTTTTACAATCCATACAATCAGACGAGCAGTTTAAGGAACTCCTTAAGACCCTTATTCCTTTTGCCAAGCATTTTCAAACTTTTGAAGATGTTTTAATTTTGGGTACAGGTGGGTCAAGCTTGGGAGGACAAACACTGCTTTCTTTAAGAAACCCTTCAAGTAAGGCCCCTCGTATCCATTTTCTTGATAATATTGATCCTCATACTTTTCAAAGCTTATTTTCAAAAATCGATGCCTCGACTGCGGGTGTTATTGCAATTTCTAAATCTGGTAATACAGCAGAAACTCTTATGCAATTGCTCATTTGCCTTCAGCATTGGCTTTCTTTTATTCCTCGAAATCAAGTAAACACTCATTTCGTGGTCATCAGTGAACCACTCGAAAATGGCATTCGCTGCTTATCAAAATCTTACGCAATACCTTGCATTGACCATCCAACAGATATTGGAGGCCGTTTTGCAGCTTTTACTGCGGTGGGTATACTTCCGTCTTTAATCGCAAACATTGATATAAAAGCTGTCCAAGAAGGTGCTAGGGATGTTCTCTCCTCTGCATTAGAAGCTCAAAAGAGTGATGAATGTCTTCCTCTTCAAGGAGCACTTGCACATATGACTTGGGCTACAAAGGAAGGATATACTCAAACAATTCTTATGCCCTATATTGATAGGCTAAATACATTTACTCTTTGGTTTCGTCAACTTTGGGCTGAAAGTTTAGGAAAAAATAACAGCAAAAATATTAAACCTATAACCCCCATACAAGCTTTGGGAACTGTAGATCAACATTCACAGTTACAACTTTATCTTGATGGGCCAAAGGATAAATTATTTACTGTGATTACCATGGATCATAATGAAGATGCTTTAAAGGTCACGCTTCCCCCTATTGCTCATAAGGCAGTAGATATTTTTCACACAAAGACTATGGGCGAACTCATGGAAGCTGAGCAAAAAGCAACCATTGACACATTACGTCGCCACAACTGTCCTACACGCATCATCCACTTACCTTCCTTTGACGAAAAAACTCTTGGAGGGTTGATGATGTATTATATTTTGGAAACACTTGCCATGGCTGACCTTATGGGAATTAATCCGTTTGACCAACCCGCTGTAGAAGAAAGTAAAATTTTAACTCAACAATATTTGAGTCAAACTGCATGACCATTAGATTTCTTGATGCAACCCTCATTAACCAAATTGCAGCAGGAGAAGTTATTGAGCGACCTGCATCGGCAGTTAAAGAGCTGGTCGAAAATGCGATCGATGCCGGAGGAACAAAAATTGATGTTGTTGTTCGTGAAGGTGGCAGGACACTTATTTCCGTCAGTGATAATGGTTCCGGAATTCCCCAGAGAGACTTATCTTTAGCTGTAGAACGGCATGCAACTTCCAAAATTCCTGACAGCGATTTGTTTAACATACAAACTTTAGGATTTCGAGGAGAAGCTCTTCCCTCTATTGGTGCTGTCAGTCGTCTCTGCATTACTAGCCGCACTGCTGAGGATGAAACAGCTTGGCAATTACATGTTGAAGGGGGAAAAAAGGGAGAACCAACGCCAACATCCCGTGGTTTTGGCACCCGTGTTGAGGTAAGAGATCTTTTTTATGCAACACCCGCTCGCTTAAAATTTTTAAAAGCCCCAGCAACAGAGCTCTCACATATTGTCGATATTTTAAATCGCTTAGCACTCTCCCATCCCGACATTCATTTTTCACTCATGGATGGAGACCGATGTGTTTTATCATATGAATCGCATAAAGATCGCATTACTTCAATTTTGGGGAAAGACTTCCTTGAAAATGCCAGCCTTGTTCTTTTAGAACGAGAAGGCTTAAAAGTAAAAGGACATATCAGCATCCCTACCTTCAACCGTAGCAATGCCTCTCTTCAATATTTGTTTGTCAACGGAAGACCTGTTAAAGACAAAATACTGTCAGCAGCAGTACGAATAGCCTACCAAGACTTTCTTGCAAGCAATCGACACCCCGTTTTAGCATTGTTCTTGGAAGTTGACCCAGTCTCAGTAGATATAAATGTTCACCCAGCAAAAGCAGAAGTCCGCTTCCGTGATTCTGGGTTAGTCCGCGGTGTTCTTATAAGTGCTTTAAAAAATGCTCTGCAAGAGGCTGCCTATCGAAGTTCAACAACCATTGCTCAAGACGCCATCGTTGCCTTTCAAGAACCTGTTGCAGTTTCATCTTGGCCCCAAAAAACCTACTCTGGTTCTTCTTCCTACAAACATGCATCACGTTTTGCTTTTGGTGATAAGCATCCTACGCCCGGTTTGTCGGAAACCTTGGCCGCTTATCAAGCTCCAAAATATCCTGAATCTGAAGAGAGCACTATACAGACACCGTCCGAGGATTACCCTCTTGGGTGGGCCCGTGCCCAAATACATGAAACTTATATCCTTGCTGAAACTGCAGATAGTCTTGTCATAGTTGATCAGCACGCAGCCCACGAACGGTTGGTTTATGAAAAACTAAAACAAGACCATAAAAACCAAACCATTCAACGTCAGATTCTTTTGCTTCCTGAAATTATTGATCTGCCAGAAGAAACCTTAAAAATCATTCTTTCTCGCATAGAGGACTTTGCCCAATTGGGATTAATTATTGAGCCCTTTGGGCTTACTGCACTCAGAGTACGCGAAGTCCCAGCCATTTTGATGAATGCGGATTGGAGACAACTTATTCAAGATTTGGGCTCTGAGCTTCAAGAAATGGACGCGACATTGAGTTTGACTGAACAGTATAATGAAATCCTCAGCACCATGGCCTGCCATAACAGCATTAGAGCCGGGCACGCGTTATCTATTGAGGAGATGAATGCCCTTCTTCGACAAATGGAGAACACACCTCATTCAGGACAATGCAATCATGGCCGCCCGACTTCCGTAAAACTTGACCGACGAGATATCGAAAAACTTTTTGGTCGACGTTAGATTATTCACCACTTAATTTCTAATAAATTAACTGCGGTCATTTGACGCTAAATGGTTAATTATATTAAATTTATGCAAATAAATCAAACAATTACAGCCTATCCTTAAGCGGATTTTTACTTAAACTGACTCTTTTCAGAAATCAATTTTTAAGATTCTCATTGCAACCAAGACGTTTATCAGCTACTTAGTTTCTTCAGGGGCTATGATAACAAAAAAAAGAATTTAGCCCCGTACTCATGTTCCCTTACTGAAATAAGAATTCCTTCACTTTCAATACCACAACCTCTTTTTTATCCTTATTACCTCTCTCGAAGAAGCCGTGATAAACTATCCTCTTTTTAATGATTTTATTTAAAACATCATTTGAATCGTCTTCTCCCTTTCGAATCTCCATACTTTCATTCTTTTTCACATTCCTTTTCAAGCGCTAGAATAAAACTAAATCATTGGTTTTTAATTGAAAAATGCTAAGACCATTTCAAAAGTCTAGATTTGGCAAAAAGCTTATAATATACTACAGAAGCACTATAGCAATAAACTTGAGATCTTTTTTCATGGAATTAACGCATTTAAAATCTTTTTTGACCGTTGCGCGCAAAGGTAATTTGAGCGCTGCTGCAAAAGAGCTCAATGCAACACAACCAAACCTTGGTCGCCAAATGGCGGCTTTAGCAAAAGAAGTGGGGATGGAGCTTTTCGTTCGCCATTCTCGAGGTGTTGAACTCACCCATCGAGGAAAAGAATTTTATGAGCTTTGTCAGCGCATTGTAGGAAATCTAGAACAAGAAACAGCAAATATTCGTGAAAAAGATGCTGAACCGCAAGGATCTCTTAAAATTGTTGTTGGAGCAGCAGGATTAGAACATATCTTAGAGCATCTTCCTGACTTTGTGAAAAAGTACCCCAAACTTCAGTATACCTTTTCATCAATAAATGACATCTTAACCACCGGGAGTTTTCAGTTTCAAACAGGAAATGCGGATGCTGCTCTGGCCCCTATTACCTTTTCCGATCCTGAGCTCGTCCAGCATCATTTATTCGACATGCTTTTGCGAGTATATGCAGCACCAAGTTATTTTAAAAAATTTCCAAAACCTAAAACACCGAAAGATCTAAAATCTCATCATATTATTATTTATGCTTCTGAAAATCAGAAGAAATCTCTTCCCTTGGTCGTTCCTGATTTGAGAGATACCTCACAAGATTATTCTCAAGCATTTATGAGAGTTAATAACGGCATAGCTATGCGCAGCGCCTTACTTCAAGGGCTTGGCATAGGAACTTTTCTTTACGAACGCAATATTGTTGAAAATAAACTTTTAGTAGATGTTTTCCCTGATTTACCTGATCATAAAGTGCCTTGCTACTTCACCTACCATAAACGATTAGAGGGTTCTCCCAAAATTCTTGCTTTCCATCAGTTTTTAAAAGAAATAAAATACATCTGGGAACGTCCCAGAAAAAAAGTAAAGTAAGCTATTTCAAGGACTCGAATAAAAACCCATGAAGCCTCAAATAAATCAAGATCAGCAGAAGATACGCCCTTCGTTTCCATCATTACGACGTTCTCACATGAGCAAAATTAAAAGCATGATACGTGTTAACCATGCAGGTGAATATGGTGCCACGCGAATATATGCAGGGCAACTGGCGGTTTTGAAGGGAACGGGTTCAGAAGAAACCTTAACAGAAATGGCCTCACAAGAAGCAGATCATTTAAAAAAATTTAACCGTCTTATTATTGAACATGAGGTGCAACCCACAGTACTACAACCTCTGTGGCACATTGGTGGATATGCTCTTGGTATGCTTACTGCCCTTCTCGGAGAAAAAGCGGCTCACGCCTGTACCATTGCTGTTGAAGAAGTGATCGATGAACATTATCAAGACCAGCTGGAAAACCTGCAAGAAATGGGGGTAACTTCAGATCCCACATCTCCTCATTCCACCCTCCATGATTTAATAGAGCAATGCCGCCAAGAAGAGGTCGCACATAAAGAAATTGCCATAGATATGGGCGGGCGTGAAGCTCCAGCCTATTCTTTCTTATCCGCAACAATTAAAACAATATCGCGCACAGCCATTTGGCTTTCTTCACGCATATAAAATTATTGCTTTGAAACGGTCGGCACTGGATCTTTAAGTGTGGGGTGTGCATGCGTCATGACTTCATCAACCCATTGATGGCAATGTATCCTTTGATAATATGGACATTTCTTTAAACCATGCTTTCGATGGGGGCCTTTTGGTACAGCTCGACCATGGGCAGTAATTTTAAAAGCCTCATTAGCATAGATTACTCCATCCTTGGTCCCGTCTAACAACACAGCTTTCGTTGAATGTGGCTGTAATCTTCTGTGCAAAGGAAAGCCATCTCTCTTAAAACGAATAACACAAATTGGTTCTTGCAGTTTATTGCATATCTCTTGATAGGCAATGCCTTCTTCATTTGGATTAAATGTAATTGTTTGATCTATTTTCAAATAACTTGGCTGAGCATCAAACGGGTTAGCCACTAATGGCCTTAAGACGCATGAGAAACCCCTTTTTTTTAATTGAGCTTGTAAATCAATATGAGACAAATTTTCCGTGTCCAGGTCTTTGAGATCTTTACACAAATCTCCTTTTTCAAAACTGAGAATTCGCTCTTTGATAATGGGATGTTGATTCAAAAAATTCTGATCCCATACACTTTGCGCAAATACAGCAGAAACAAGAAGCTGCTTTTTAACGTATTCTTGGGGTGAAGAATAAATGGGGAAAAATAAATGACTTACAAAAGACGTATGATAAAAAAGAACAATGCTTAAGACACCGCCGAAGAGGAAAATGAGATAGTATACCCTTGAAAACTTAAATTTATTAAAATATCTCAAAATAAACCTCTTTTTATCCTATGTCATCCGCCACATACAAGGGATGGATAATACTTATCTAGCATACACTTTCTTTCAAGAAAACCACCTCATCTTCATTGACGCGCGTCCTATAATTATGTTTTATAGGTAGCAGTTATTTTTTAAACTTAGGTTTGTCATATATGCCAAGCTCACAGCCAGTTAGTTTGCCGGTAGAGCCCTCTTTTAAGAGGCTACCACTTCACGTTGCTATCATTATGGATGGTAATGGGCGATGGGCTGATCAAAATAACGTGTCTACAATTTCAGGTCATCGTATGGGTGCAGAAGTCACCCGTAAAATAGTTCATCATGCAGCATTGCGTGGCGTAAAATACCTTACTCTTTACGCGTTTTCTGCAGAGAATTGGCTGCGACCTCAAGGGTGGATTGATGATCTTATGGGATTATTGCGTTATAATCTTAAAAACCAATTCCAGGACTTAGCTGATAATGGGGTATGTTTAAAAGTAATTGGAGACCGCACCAAGCTTCCTGCAGATATTGTTTCCCTCATAGAAAAAAGTGAATCAGAAACCGCGAACAATGATCGCTTAACTCTCATTGTAGCCCTCAGTTATGGAGGACGCGATGAAATTCTTTTTGCAACAAAAAAGATTGCAGACCAAATTAAAGCCAACACCTTAGAAGTTGAAGATATTAGCATAGATACATTTAGCAATAACCTATACACAGCCGGCATTCCTGATCCTGACTTACTTATCCGAACAAGTGGGGAAGAACGTATAAGCAATTTTCTTTTATGGCAAATGGCTTATACTGAATTTGTTTTCTCCCAAACTTTATGGCCTGATTTTTCACCGGAAGATTTTGATCAAGCCCTTGAAGTCTACCAAAAAAGAGAGCGTCGTTATGGTACAACTATCGCCACAAAGAAATAATCTCATCGAAAGCAACTTTGGGAAAAGAACTCTATCAGCTGCCATTGGGGGCCCTCTTGCAATTGGAATGATTATATTAGGAAGTCCCTATGTAGACATTTTTGCAGCACTTCTCTTAGGCATCCTTTTATGGGAATGGTCTAAAATGTCTGGTCTTCCTCTTTTGCACCCAATAAGTGCGGTTGTTTGGGGTTTGTTGGCGTGGTTTATTTTCGCGCCAGGAGCGTATCTTTCTGCCATTTCCTTTGTCGTAATTGGTCTTCTTTTTACGGCTTTCTATCATTACCAAGTAGGAGCACGCCTCGTTCCTTCTCTCATTCTTCTATCTGGCCCCATCTACATAGGTCTAGGAATGACCATGATCTTATTTTTCTCAAAAACTGTCCCGCTTATACTGCTCTGGAGTTTAATGATGGTTTGGGCAACAGACACTGGAGCGTATGTCGTGGGAAGTCTTCTCGGAGGACCAAAATTAATCCCACGCATTAGCCCCAATAAAACCTGGTCAGGGTTCATAGGGGGCTCTATGTTTGGCTCTGCAGTGGGCATGACCCTTGCTCCCTATTGCCAAGTACCTCTCGAAAACCAAGTGCATTTGTTTTGCCTCAGTCTCTTGATAACGTTTGTTGCACATATTGGAGATATTCTTGAGTCTCTCGCAAAGCGCATTTTTAAAATTAAAGATTCAGGGCACATAATTCCAGGACATGGGGGTCTTTTGGATCGTATTGACAGTTTATTACTTGTTGCCCTCTTCTTAGGGGTTCTCAAATTTGCAAACATATTTTAATAAGAAAATATAATGATGCGTTCAGTTACCATTCTCGGAAGTACAGGTTCTATTGGTCGTAGTACAGTAGATCTTCTCATAAAAAATCCTGACCGTTTTAAAGTAGAAGCTCTTGTAGCGCAAAAAAATATAGAGGCCCTCGCAAAACAAGCCAAAACCTTACAAGCAAAAATGGCTGTTGTTGAAGAGGAGTCTCTTTATGAAGAACTCAAAGATGCTTTGGCAGGAACCGACATTATACCCGCTGCTGGAAAATCTGCTGTCATTGAAGCTGCACAACGTCCTGCAGAGTGGGTAATGTCAGCTATTGTGGGAACTGCAGGACTTAGATCAACATATGCTGCTATTGAACGCGGTGCAATCATTGCTCTTGCCAATAAAGAATCCATGATTTCTGCTGGACCCGTCATCCTCTCAGCTCTCAAGAAATACAAAGCAACACTTCTCCCAGTGGATTCGGAACATAATGCTATATTTCAAGTTTTGCATGAACCCCATCGTCCACACGTGGAAAAAATCATCCTAACAGCTTCAGGTGGACCATTCAGAACCTTCACACGGAAACAAATGGCATCAGTTACTATTGATCAAGCCTTAAAACATCCAAATTGGTCAATGGGCCCAAAGGTCACCATTGACAGCTCAAATTTAATGAACAAAGGTTTGGAAATGATTGAAGCATCTTATATTTTTGGCTTTCCTGAAAGTAAAATAGATATTCTTATTCATCCACAATCTATCATTCATTCGCTTGTCGCCTATGAAGATGGGTCTGTTTTGGCACAACTTGGTATTCATGACATGCGTGTTCCAATTGCATATACGCTGGGCTGGCCAACTCGCATAAAAACCGATTTGCCCCGCCTTGATCTCAGCGCCTTAAAGCAATTAACCTTTGAGTCGCCTGATGAAGAATTATTCCCAGCCATTTCTCTTGCCCGGGAGGTGCTCAAAAAAGGGGCAGATCGTCCAACTATAATGAATGCTGCCAATGAAATTGCCGTTCAAGCGTTTATCAGTGGGAAAGCGGCTTATCTAGATATTGTTCCTATAGTCTCTCAGGTTCTTGATCAAATAGAGACTTCATCCCCTTCCTCTATTGAAGAGGTACTCTTGTCTGACCAACAAGCCCGACTCATTGCCGAAAAAGTTATTCACAAAAAAAATGCAATTTAGTGTTTTTGCGCATTTTCATATCTTTAATAATCGGCTAAGGTTGCAGGTAACTGATTTTTTATAGAGAGGGTTTTTTATGGCTTCAATGATAAATTTTGGTGAACACCTCCTCCCTTTTCTCCTTGTTCTTACTGCACTTGTATTTGTCCATGAACTTGGGCATTACCTTGTTGCACGTTATAACAAGGTTAAAATCGAAGTTTTTTCTATTGGGTTTGGTCCCGAACTCTTTGGTTGGAATGACAGAGCTGGAACACGCTGGAAGTTCAGCGTCATTCCACTAGGTGGCTATGTTCGCATGTTGGGAGATGCCGATGCCAGCAGCCGGCCTGATGCGAAGTCGATGAAGAAAATGACCGCAAAAGAGAAAGCCCAAACACTTCATAGTAAGAAAGTCAGTCAACGTATGGCCGTAAGTGCAGCTGGGCCGATTGCTAACTTTTTGTTTGCTATTGTTGTCTTCAGCGTCCTCTTCCTTATGAAGGGAGAACCCATTATTACAACAACCGTTGGTGGCCTGACTCCAGGGAAATTGGCAGAAAAATCTGGGCTTATAGAAGGTGATAAAATCCTTAGCCTCAACGGCGTTGGTGTTGATACCTTCAACGATATGAGAAATTTGATTATTGACAATAAAGGGAAGGAAATTAATGTTCGTTTTATGCGCGGCAATGAAGTGAAATCCCTCACTATTAAAATGGTTGAAACTGATAATATGGGAAATGAACGCCCTGTAGGTGTATTGGGAATTATTCCGAGCCTGCCTGAATACCATAAGGTGAATCCTTACGAAGCAATAACGCACGCTATTAAGAGAACATGGATTATAAGCGCAGATACTTTAGTTGGGATTGGGCAAATTATCGTAGGTAAACGCTCCTCCGATGAGTTGGGGGGCATCCTATCTATTGGTGATATGGCAGGAAAAAGTGCCAAAGGCGGTCTTGCTGCTCTATTTGCTTTTATGGCTATTTTGTCCATTAATCTGGGTCTTATTAATCTCCTCCCTATTCCTGTATTAGACGGAGGCCATATATTTTTCTATGCCATTGAAGGAATTCGAGGCAAACCTGTTCCAGAAAAAATTCAAGAATATGCTTTTATGATTGGATTAGCCATAGTAGTAAGCATCATGCTTATATCAACATGGAATGATATTGTGCGTCTTATTTTAAAATAATAAAAGGATAATGATAATGGCTTCTGTTCTTAAATATTCAAAACTTCTTTTCGCTGGCTTACTTATCTGTACGCTCCTAGCAAGTCCAAACTTTGCAGAAACAATTCAAGCCATTCAAGTAACCGGCAATAAGCGTATCGAAACAGAAACCATTATTTCAAACCTATCTTTAAAAGTAGGAGATTCTTATGATGACCTTCGACTGAACCAAGCATTAAAAGATCTTTTTGCCACCGGATATTTTGCAGACGTACACATTCATCGCTCAGGTAACACACTTATTGTTGAAGTTATTGAGAATAGTCTTATTAACCGCATTTCATTCGAAGGAAATTCGAAACTTAAAGATGATAAACTCACTGAAGAAATTCAGTTGCGCCCAAGAGAAGTGCTCTCTCGAACAAAAATTCAGGCAGCACAGCAACGTATTCTTGAAATATATCGGCGTATGGGACGTTTTGATGCCACGGTTGAACCCAAAGTTATTCGCCTAGAAGAAAATCGTGTTGATTTGGTTTTTGAAATTAATGAAGGAGAAGTGACTTACGTCCGTAAGATTAATTTTATTGGCAATAAGCACTTTACCTCTTCCCGTTTAGAAGACCAACTCTACACGAAACGTCAACGCTGGTATCGCCTATGGGCCAGTGATGACACTTTTGATCCCGACCGTTTTACAGCCGACCAACAAAACTTGCAGCAATATTATTTGGATATGGGATTTCCGGATTTTCGTCTGATTTCAGCCGTTGCTGAGTTGAGCCCCGACCATAAAGATTTTTATCTTACTTTTACAATTGAAGAAGGTGAAAGATATACTTTTGGAAAAGTTGACATTGTATCCCATTTGAAACAGGTCAACGCAGAAGATCTTAAGTCCCTCATTGATATTAGCACAGGAGATCAATTTTCTCGCAAACGGATTGAGAAAAACGTAACAACCTTAAATAACCACGTTGGCACATATGGATATGCTTTTGCAGACATTCAACCCCGTATTGAAAAGCATCGAGATAAAAAGACCGTCGACATAATATTTGAAGTTAAAGAGGGTCCTCGCGTTTATATTGAACGTATTGATGTTGTCGGAAATGACCGCACGCGAGATGAGGTTGTTCGGCGAGAGCTCAGCATGCTCGAAGGAGACGCTTATAACGCAACAAAAATCAAACAAGCAGAAAAGAAACTCAAAGATCTGGGTTATTTCAAGAAGGTTGAAATTCTTACAGAACAAGGAAACGTACCAGATAAAGCACGTATTGTGGTTAAATTAGAAGAACAACCCACCGGAGAAATGGGTGTAGCAGCAGGTTTTTCAACTCTTGATGGTATTTTAGGAAATGTTAAGTTTGCAGAACGTAACTTTATGGGAACAGGCCGTATTGTTCATGCCAACGTCACAATTGCACGTCGTATGCAAGAATTCGATGTTGGTATTACAGATCCTTACTTCTTGGGTTATAACTTAGAATCTGGTTTAGATATTTTCCGCATACGTTCAACGCGTCTTTCACAATTTATTTCCGCAACAAACGGTGTAAGTCCACACATTGCTTATGCAATTACGGAATATCTTGGTCAGACAATAACCTATACGTTAAAAGACGATCATATATCCCATATTGCACCAGGTTCCTCCATTTTTATTCAACAACAAGCCGGTAAATTTGTAACATCTGCAATTGGTCAAACACTTGCATACGATCGTCGCGATAGTCGTATAGACCCAACGTCCGGATATGTGTTGAGTTTGAGCAACCAATATGCAGGCCTGGGTGGAAAAGTTAATTACTTGAAAAACTCAATTGCTGGCTCTATGTTTTATTCCCCAGTTGAAGATGTCGTTTTAAATCTTCGAGCTGTTGTAGGTAATATTGATAAGGCTGGGAAGAGATATATTCGCATCGTAGACAGCATTATGTTAGGCGCAGATACTTTTCGCGGTTTTGAATATGGCGGTATTGGACCCCGTGATAGCATAACAGGGGACCCACTTGGTGGTACACGCTTTTGGACTGGAACCGTCGAAACACTCTTCCCTATTGGGCTACCCAATGAGTTTGGTGTAAAAGGGGCACTCTTCTCAGACTTTGGTACTACATGGAAACCTGGGCAAACAGGTCCTCAAGTCATTGATAAGAGATCGATTCGTGTCTCTGTCGGTGTAGGATTATCCTGGTCATCACCCTTTGGACCTTTAAAAGTGGATTATTCAATTCCTGTAAAAAAGCAGAAATACGATCAAACACAACGCTTCCTATTTGGATTTAGTTCCCGCTGGTAAGCTCAAAAATATGGCAAGGAGGATGAATGGAACGTCGTAAAATTATTCTCTTTGCCCTTTTATTTATTGGATGCGCATCCGTTCTAGTATGGAGTGCAAGTCGCTTTTATGTGCCCTCATTTATCTTTAATTCGCCACCCAAAGAACTCCCAATCCCTTTATCCATTGGGGTTGTGGATATTAACAAGATCAAGAATGATTCTCGTGTGTTTCAGAAATTTAGAGAAACACTTGATAGTCGAAATGCAAAAATTTATAAAGAAGTCTTAGATCGTGAAACAACTTTGCGGACCGAATATGAACAATTTAGAAACCGAGCAGAAGAGGCCAAAGAACAGACCTTAGAAATTATTAAACAAAAGACAGAGCTTGATAAAAAATATGCTTTATTAGAAAAAATGGTTCGGTCCCGACGAGAGGAGCTCGATAAAGAATATTCAAAAGGATTATCAAAAATAAAAGCTGCCTTAACTGAAATTATGGATGAATTAGGAAAAATCCATGGCTTACAAATTATTTTAAATAAATCAATTGGCGAGGGAAATCAAATGGACCAGTCCATTATTCTCTATTATAAAGATGGCTTAGACCTCACAAAAGAAGCCATAGAGCGCCTTGATAAGCGCGTATCCTTAAGACATATATTAGATAATGAAGATTAAATCGTAATTTATAAGAATCTTTTTTATCTTATTCTTATAATAATTGATGTGCCATTTACAAATCTATATTTACTTAAAACCACTTCCAAGGGTTTTTATATTTATCAAAAAAAATCTGCTATAAAATTCAATTTTAGGGATATTACACCCTTGTCTCAGGCGCATAATCTGCTCATACTAGAAAGAAAGGATTTTTATTAAATTTTATCATTTGTCCTTGATATAGAGAATAGGTGAAGGAGAACTGGATGGCGAGAATACCTGTAATACCAGAGATTCAGTGGCATGAAGGTATGCTTTTATCCCCACAACATTTTCAACAAATGGAATTGCGCAATCAGCAAGTATTAAACTACCACTTGCATCGTTTGTCACCTTTTCACTGGGGAATTCATCACATAAAATTTGACCCGGTGGTCATCAGCACAGGATTGATGCGGCTCCTTGAAATAGATGCTGTTATGCCTGATGGTCTTATCGTTTATCGAACAAGCGAAACTGACGTTCCTTTGGAATTAGACTTGTCCCCTCTTAAGGACGACCTTGCAAAAGGTGAACTCACCCTTTATCTGGCAGTGCCAGAGCGCTCACTCGTGAATTCACCTGTTACAGGTGAATGGCCTAGGTATGTATCTATGGATGGTAAGGAGATTATTGATGAAAATACTTCTGACAATGTAATACGCATCCCAAGATTAATACCCAGAGTTAGCTTAATTGCTAGCGCAGTACCCCCTGCTCGATTTGAATCTCTTCCTATTGCACGCATTATTTTTCAGGATGAATCTTATAATTTAACCCCTTATCTTCCTCCCTGTTTTATTGTTCACCAAAACTCCTCTCTCGGAAACCGTTGCGCGACCTTGGCATTACAAATGCGTGAAAAATCTGCCTATTTGATAGAAAAACTGCAAAATCAAGTGGGAACTGACTTAATCAAGCAAACAACCGAGTTTTTAAAACCACTGGCTGAATCTTTACCTCTTTTTGAAGCAATAGTGGGGACAGGAAAAACACATCCTTACGACTTATATCTTAATTTGTGCACCATTGCCGGACGCCTTGCCACTCTACGTCTAAACCAAACAATACCTTCTTTCCCACCTTATAATCACAATGAAATTTTGAAATCCATCAATCCTTTATTGTTATGGTTAGACCAAGTAATCAAGAGCATAGAAAGAGCATATACCATCATTCCCTTTCAGCAGAATGATCGTGTTTTCTATTACAAGCTACCAGCTAACTGGGAAGAACGCACACTTCTGATAGGCGTTCGCATTCCTACCACGATGAGTCCTAGTGAAATGCTCGATTGGGTTCGCGAATGTGTTATTGCTTCAGAAAGCCACTTAGAGTCCGCCCGCATGTTGCGCGTAACTGGAGCTGTTAGGGAAATTATAGAGGGGAATGAATTTGCTGAGTTAATGCCGGGTGGCGGTATCCAACTTTATCGTGTTCAACTTGATCCTCATTTTATCAAAACAGGAGAAAATCTAACAATTTTCCATGCAGCTGACCAACCTGAAAAGCGTCCAGCTGGGATTGTCTTATATGCAAAGGGCCCCTACCCATTTACGAATGAACCAACAGAACAAGAAGGTTAAGTATGAGTCATTTTAAAGTTCCTTCTCATTCTTTTCTAGTTCATAATTTTCGTGAGTTTTTTAATTTGCTCTTGCGCCAAAAAGAATTTGCATTAAGGGCTAATGAAAAAGATCCTTTAAAGCTTGAAAAACAAGCAGGTAATGACAAAGTAGCAAACATTGTTAATACAATTCAAAGACGCTTGAGCGTGCTTTTTGAAGAGCAAGCTGTTGAGTCAACCATACAAGTCGGAGAGTTTGCCACCAGCTCATATCAAGATGCATTGTACGCGATGATTGCTTTAGCTGATGAAATTTTTCTAAATATTTCATGGATAGGGCAAAAGGAATGGGAAGATAATTTACTCGAGAGTCGCTTTTTTCAAACACAAATTGCCGGAGAGCTTATATTTGATAAAATTGATGATCTCATTGCTCACAATGACCCGATGCGCTCTGATCTTGCAATGGTTTATCTTTACATTTTAGGCCTCGGATTTATGGGTAAATTTCGGGACAAAGATGAAGATCAAACAAAGTTGGAATACTACAAAAAGCAACTTTACATTGTCGTTAATCGACGCCCTTCAGATCTTTATGAGCCTGGACGAGAGCACTTGATACAAGATTGCTACGAACATGTTTTAGATTCCACGCTAGGTAAGGGATTACCAGAAATTAGAATGTGGCTTTTGACTTTTGCGGGCATAATCGGTGCCTACCTCTTTGCTTCGACTATATTGTGGTACAAGCTTGTAAAAGGCATGGATGAATATTTGAGTCAAATATTACTTCAAGCGCATCAGATGGGGATTTCATGAATTCGTTTTTGCAATCCCTTTCCCATCTCGGAAGCCGACTGCCAGAAGTCATTTTAACTGTTACAATACTAGCAGTAATAATGATTTTATTGCTTACATTTCTCACCAATTATGCAATTAAGAAAGCTGAGAAAAAAGGGGCTCCGCCTCCTTCCAAAAAAGAGCCAAAAGAAGAAACCATCTTGGAATATAAAATGCCGCCCATTGGTGGACGGATTTCACGATATTTAACCTTAAGAGGTATCTTTCGAGTAGGTGATATCAGCCTATCATTTCTGCGCGCTCTTGTTTTCTTAAGAGACCGTCTTGATAACATAACCTATAAATATCAGCTTCCATGGTATTTAATGGTTGGGGCAAGTAATTCCGGAAAATCAACCTTACTTGAATTTGCAGGAATGAACTTGCCTGTGGGAATGCCTGATTTAGGTATTAAAGATCCTCATCCTGCTTGTCGTTGGTGGTTTTTCAACAGGGCCGTCGTATTAGATATTCATGGATCGTTGGTTATAGATGAACATAAAGCTTCTTCAGATGAACGGGGATGGAGATCTGTGTTAAGCCTTCTCGGACGTTATCGTGCAAAACGCCCTCTTGATGGGATTATACTGACAATTCCTGCTACAGAGCTTTATGGACGGGAGCGCTTAAGCCCAGAAAATATCAATGCGCGCGCAAAGTTTTTGTCTCAAAAACTTGCGGCGGCTCAACATCTTCTAGGACTGCGTCTGCCTGTATATGTCGTCGTCACAAAATGCGATTTCTTACCTGGTTTTCAAAGCTTCTGTCATGAATTACCTTTTGCACGACTGAACAACATGCTCGGATGGTCAGTCCCTTATGCCCTCCATACAGCCTATACTCCTCATTGGGTTGATGAAGCTTTCCATACAATTTTTGAGGATATGTCGAGTGTACAATTGGAAATGTTCACTCAAGGAGTTTCCGATGAAAATAAAGAAGGAGTTTACGTATTACCTAATGAATTTCTTTCACTCAAAAGTGGTTTAAAGAATTATTTAAATCATATTTTTAAATCTAGTGCCTATGTTGAATCTCTTATGCTCCGCGGTATCTATTTTTGTGGTGATTGCGGTAAATTTCCAGCTGGATTTTCTATTGGAGAAGATGTTTTAGAAGAGGCTGAAAACCAACAACTTAAAGCAGACTTGTCTCTTTCGACAATGCCCCTGGAGATCAATGAAGAAGCCCTCCAATTATGGCATGAAAAAATTGATTATGGTATTGAGCGACAAAATCGAACAAGTCCACCCACATCTGAAGAATCGCAATATTTTGACACTTCTATTCGTAAAATTGCATTTGGTAGAGATATTTTCGAAGATAAAATTTTCTTTGAGTCTGGCCTTGCCTACCCAATTTATAGTCGACTTGTATCGGCCAACAGAAATATAAATTTGGCAAAAGCAGGTATGGTTGCTTTTGTAGGTATTGGTACTTTCGGCATGTTTAATGCGTACGATAACTTTACAAAGAATCGTGATTATTTGATGCCAGTGTTAGGGAAAGTAAGCTCTATTCTTACACAACTTCCTAATTCACCCGTTGGGGGGGCTCACGGCACGGAAGCCTTATTTGATAATCAAGCAAAAAGCCTCCTTGAGATGATGCACCATGTTCACCGCTCAAGCTTTTTTTCTTTCTTTATTCCTTCCTCTTGGTTTAGTCCGCTCCAGGATCACTTGAACAGCTCCCTAAAAATATCTTATGAGCAAATTATTTTACGCACTATTTATATGGACCTTCTTCTCAAGGCTCGGGACACCTTAAATATTCGCCCAGGAACACCCCCTTATGAAATACATCAAAAGACAACCGCCATTGGGCAACTGCTTAATCCCACAGGAACTGTGGAATTTCAACACTTAAAAACCTACGTTAACCAAATTGCTCAATTAACACATCATATCGATAAATATAATCGTTTACGTGAGACTCCAGATCCTACACTTTTAAACGAGCTTATTGAATATACATTTAATATGCATTTACCTCCGGAATTTACGGAGTCCTATCAAAAATTTCAAAAACTTCTTCAAGAAGCTCCATATCCCGCTATTAATTTAAAAGACTATCACCCCATTGCTCAAAGCACGTTTTTAGGGCTCTATACTAATTTCCTTTCAATATTATTCTCTCAAACTGATCCTATGTCGCTTATTGGACAGTTGCGATATTTAACAACAACCCTTGGGTCAGGCCAGAACACTCAACCCATTAACCTCGAAGTGGTAAGAGGTTTTATCAGTGATCTTGGACAGAGCCTCCCAACTCTTGGTTCAGCAGGACATAACTGGATTGATGCAGCCTACTTTGACCCTGGTCAAGAGTTCGTAGACTTAATGACACAAGTGGATGAGCTTTCCCCCTTTGGCCCTGCCTTTGTTGAACAATTGGCAAAGCAAACCAGTCTTGCATATACAGCTTTCCATCAAGAGTTGTTACAAATGAATCGGGTATTGATAAGTTTAAGCGCCACACCTTCCAATAAACCTATTCAACCTTCTGAGGGAATATTTAATCTGGAAAAGAACTTGAGTAAACTTTTTGCAGAGCCCTTTATGGCAAAATCGAATGGAGAAATGTTCATTTCACAAGTTCCAGAAAACAAAGTCATTTTTTGGAATCAGGATCTTATTGATGAAACCACCAAATTAATAAAGAGATATGAAGATTTTGTTGAAAAGGACTTACAACATTTTCCAGTACAATTACGAGAAACCTTTAAACAGATCGCTTTGCAGAATTTACATCTCAATGTCATAAGTAATATTGCAAAAGCTCAAAGCCTAGTTGATGTTCCAAAGGGACCAGATATCGGGGATGCTCAAGAAGAACTTTTGCGCAGTAAAATTGGAAATGTAAAAACAATAGTGCCTCACTTTATAAAACTCTTAGAGACACTCAAGCACTCACAAAGTGGTACAATATTTGTTGAACTTCAAAACCTACTCGGCATATTGGCAACACGTCTTTTAGAGAAGGTTGACGCACTCCTCATTTCATACTTACCTTATAAAGTTCGTGAAAATAACTTTGATTGGTGGGATGGTAAATCTCCTGTCTTTTTAGAAGGATTTGCAGTAAAAGATCAAGACGAATTAAAATCTTATCTTGATCATCAACGCCAACTTATTTCTCATCTTGCTGTTGATTATGCCCAACCCATTCTTGTCCTCTTAACATCTCCTCAAATGCAAGGATACGTTGGAAAGCAGGCTCTTATAAACCGTTGGAACCGCATTATCTCCCAACTTTCACACTACGATAAAAAGCAGCCCAATAATTCTATTAGTGCGCTTGAAAATTTCATTGAAGTTGATGGAAGTGATTTAACTATGAGCAATTGCTTTACAAAATTATCTGTTGCAAGCGCCAAAAAATCATCCAACGATTTCTTCCAAGATCGTCGTATTCAACTTCAACGCGCTCTTATGACTCGGTGCGAGGTTGCTAAGCGAAAAGAATCCATTAATAACTATGAAAAGCTGGTTGAAGTTTTCAACACAACGCTGAAAGATAAATTCCCCTTCGTAGGTGAAAATGCTTCTCAAAGCCAAGGTGAAGCTGACCCTGCAGATATTAAAAACTTTTTCACCATTTTCCATGATGCAGGAGACAGCGCTAAAAATATTCTTGAGCAAGTTTACCAATTAGGAGATGCCGCAAAAGAACCTTATCAGTTTTTAACAGCCATGGAAGGTGTCAGAGAATTTTTCCAAAATTTCCTTAATTCGAAAACACCTGGAGATGTTCCCACTTTCGATTTCAGTGTTGATTTTCGAGTTAATAAAGAAAAAGAAATTGGGGGAAATATGATTATTGAATGGGCGATTGCCCCTGATGCTAATACGAAGATTTCCAATACAGACAAGTCAAATCTTGGGCGATGGAGTTATGGGAATCCTGTAATATTAACCTTCCGCTGGCCTGACTCGGCTGAAACACAACCATTCCAAGATAAAGCACAACCCTTTATGGCTGTGAATGAACAAACCGTGACATATACTTATCCAGGACAGTGGGCCCTCTTCTGGATGTTGCGCACACAACAAGCCACCAGCAGTGATTTTGACAATATGCAAGACACAAAGCCCACAACATTAAAGTTTACCATTCCCAATGGTCCTGATACGAACACCATTATTTTTGATCGTGTCACTTTACTTAAACCTCCTAAAGGAAAGAAGCCGGGAGCTCCCCTTGAGATGCCAAACTTTCCAACTGACGCACCAGCATTAGATCAATCCATTCAGGATGTTGCTGAAAAGCCTGTCATTATAATGGGACAGGTGGAAATTTCCCCGGAAATTAAGGAAGATATTGAGAGCAAGGAAAAGGCAGCCAAGGGAAAGAAAGATGATAAGAAAAAATCTAAATCATCTGATGATGATTCTTCTGATGAAGCTCCAGCCGATGATGCAGCTGCTAAGAATGGTAAAGCAGGTTAATCCATGACAGAAATGCCATCTACATCTAAGCCTGCTTCAAGAGTGAGCATACCTGACTATAATGCGTTTGTTGCTCCAATCGCAGGCAACAATCCTGTCGGTCCCTCTTTACGCTACGATCCTGTCTATGATGAGATTCGCCTTGCCCGTCAAGAGGACGACCCACGTCTTTCCATGGGCATTTGGGAAACTGAATTGAAGAAGGCTGATTGGAATAAGATTGAAGCTCTTTGTGTGGAAGCACTGACGTCAAAATCTAAAGACCTTCAGCTTGCTGCATGGCTCCTTGAGGCATGGACAATGCTTGATGGCATTAAAGGATATTCTCTTGGTATTCAAATCTTTATTAGCTTAATTGAAGCTCTATGGGATGACATTCACCCTCAAGTACCAGATACTGAAGACATTGAAAGCCGTCTGATGATTTTTGAATGGATGGATACGACCCTTTCTTACCGCCTTCTATCCATCGAATTAACCTATTCAAAATTTGACCAAAAAGGCTTTAGTTTAGGGTACTTAAAATCTGCACAGCATAGTGATGCTGCCAAAAAGCGTCTTGATAAACCATCCGCTCAAACACGCGAAGATCCTTCGAAGAACATTGGGACAGTTGAAGAATTTCAAAAGAGTATGGAACAAACTTCTGATGAATATATAGCTGAATATCATGAGAATTTAACGATTGCTCTTGATTCAACATTAAGTTTGAAAAAGAGCCTTACTGATTTTGTGGGGAACCAAGCTCCTTCTTTCTCAATTCTTCTGGGAACGTTAAAGGAAATGCATCGCATCATTAATAATGCTCTTCAAACGCGCAAACCTATTATCAAGAGTGACCCTTCGTCTGAGCAGATATCTCAACAATCTTCCGCTGATTCTCCTCAAACGATGCAAGAAGGTGCACCTGCTTCACCCCAAAGCTCTTCCGATACATTAAGCCTTACCACACGTAAAGATGCTTACAAACTTCTGGATATCATTGCCGCTTTTCTTGAAGAGAATGACCCGCATAGCCTTGCCCCGCAGCTCATTCGCCAACTTATCCGCTGGGAAAATAAGAACATTCTCGACATCTTTAAAGAAATCGCACAATCCCCGCAAGAATATGAAACACTCATGAAGGTCTTAGGCGCCCCCCCTCAATAAGAAAAATCTTGATTCTTGGCAAAATAAGATTTAGACATAATTATTTGAAAAAACTAAAAAAAACATTCCCTTCTTGACTTCTGAATTATGAATGCTTATTTGTGAACAGAACTATAATATAAATCCCCAACAGAAAAATGTTTTTTATGTATTCTAAAGTGATTATTTTTTATATACCCTTGTTTTCTCTTATCTTAACGCCCATGAAGGCTGCGGAGAGAGAAAAAATTGATGCTCCCGCTCCTGCCCTTTCTCACTTTCACGGCACAAAGCCCCGTCAGGTAAGTCCAGGTGTTTTTGAGGGTGAATTCACAACGGATACTGGTAAAAAACTTCATATTCGAATGCAGCACATAACTCCAGAGCTTGAAAAAAATTTAACTGTTTTTGAAAAAAGAACCGGTTGGTTGACCAGAAGGGGTATAGGGATCTTATATTTATTTTTACAACCACAAGAAGAAAATAACTACCAAATTGAAAAATATGGAGACGACCTTTCAAAAATTTCTGGATACTCTGGCCAAGCTCTTGTCGACTTAAAAGCAAAACTTGCTGCCCTAAGTCAAAATCCTAAAAAACTGAAAATGCTCGAATGTACTTATGCAGGGGCCTCACAGCTTCTTAATGGTGAGAAAATAGAGGGTTGCAAAGGGAAAAACTATTTCGTGTATATCACGGCGGATCCAACATTTTCTTTTTCAAATACCCCATCAGAGACACCGACAGATGGAACAGATACTATTAAGGCATATTTTGAAAATTATGGAAGAATAATCATGTGCTTATCCACATGCATGGCAGGAGTTAGGCCTCTCGGCAAGAACAACAAAAAACATGATATTGGCCCCAATACTTATGAAAACAGAGGAATTTTTAGGAACCCTGTCTCCATTATAAACGGGGGAGACTCAGGCTTAGCCACCGCGATGCATGGATTTATCGGCGCAGTTGTGCAAGTGGAATTTCCGAGTAAAACAGTAATGACGGTATCTCCTATCGGCAGCATGCAAAAAATATTAAAGGACAGTTTAAAACCTGGGCAAGGGTATTTATATGATAAGGATGGAAATAAAATTGATGTTACAGAGCTGGCTGAAATTTCAATTATTGACCAAGGAAATTATAATCACATAAAAGTTGAAGCCATTACACCATTCTATTATGGGACTCAACAGTAAATAACTTTATCCTTTAGGCTTTAGGGAAATATCTTAAAACAAGATATTTCCCTTTTTTAATTCTTTTACAAGCTTTTACATAACCCACCTCTTCCTCTAGAGGCTAACAAACTTCATTATCACATAACCCATTTTACCAAAAAAACTAATTATACTTTTTTGTCCCCATTTTCATGTTCTTCGCAAATAATTTGCTTATAAAAAAGCATTTCATTAAAATATATATTAATATCTCAAACATATTTTTTTTTAAAAGCACAATACCGGAAGGTTGAACAATGATACATACCCTCAACAAATTATTTTTTATAATAGGATCTTTAATATTCTTTGGGCATGCTGTAGGCCCACTTCGGGCTGTTGAGAGTGTCGTGCAAAGAAATGCAGAAATCATGGATAAGAACTCAAATCCCACAACGCACGCATTTCCTATAGAAAAAAATGATATTGCCAGAATGTATGGCTTTCCTCTCCAAACTTCTACTGAAGAGACAATAAATAAAAAAATTATGCTCCGACAGAAAGAAGCAGCTGCCTATATTCAACAGCATCTCCTACTTCTTCCTCCAACTGCTTCAAATTGTAATATTATTGCTTATCTGCAAGATTGTGTGATGATTAAAAAACCAACAATGGAACATGTTCAGTTGCTCAACACCCTCTTAGGCATAAGATAAAAGTAGTTTTGCTCTTGTCTTTAAGGGAAATATCTTAGAACAAGATATTTCCCTTTTTTTATCATTCCTACAATATCTTTCTACGCTGCTTCTGCATCTGAGTCATGTGCATATTCATCTTCTTTTTCAAACTCCTCAGCTGACTCTGTTCCAGAAGCTTCTTCACCATTACCCACTGAGTCACCATCAGTATTTATAAATAATACTCGATTAACTTTCTTTTTAGGAGCCAAAACGGCAAGCATTGCCTCTTGTTGCTCATCATCCAGTTTTAAGGCTCCAAAAACGAGTCTCAACTTGTCCTCTTGGGTTCCTACGAGCGTACGCATATAAAGCTCGGCTTTTTGATCTTCACTGGAACAAAGTTGTTGAGTAACGCCCTTCAGTGCCGTGACTTTATCTTTTGTTGGTGACTCAGGGGAAAGTGTTGGCAATAGGCTCGCCTGATATTTACTCAAGTCAAACTTTTCTACCAAACACTCACATGTTCCATCTGATTTAATACGGTGGGCAAATTTGAAAATTTTTACTGGAGATTGAGATATAAATTCTCTCACCAACTCTCCCGTTGCAACCAAACGTTCTCTTGCTTCGTCAGATAAAGAGGGATGCGTATGTGTTGAAATCCGCTTTAATTTGAAATTTATTTTTTCTTCTGAAAGATTATCTCTCATAATTGTTTTTACACCATCAGCTCTTTCACGGCATTTTGATTCTGTGATAAACATCTCTGGATTACCAGAGATATCCGTAAAGATGCCATCAAAACCATTGTCCGTTCCATATTTGGAAAAATGCCCCCCATATCCAAAACCAATCATCGTCAGCTTTGTTGCCAATTCTCCGAGATTTCCTCTTTCGTTATTATTATCCACTCCCACACTCGTCAAATTACCAAAAGTTTCTGTTTCTACATTCTCGCCTCGATGAAATGTTGCTTGAAAAGTCTTCTTAGATTGTACTTTTCCCGCATGAGTATTCATGCTTGCCATGATATGAGCACCTGACTTTATTTCCACTTTTTTAAGACTTAAAACTAGGCGTGTAACTTCAGATCCATTATTATGAAAATCACTAAGCGATTTCAGAACCCACTCATCACCTTCACTTGCATCTTCATCAGCAACTGCAACATCTGTAGCATCTTCACCTTCAACTTTAAGCGTCCCTTTGGTAGTCAGAATGCGGTCCTTTAATTTGAACTGTTTTGTTAAATCCACATTTCCTTCAGAATCAAATTTCATCCCCCACAAACTGCATCTAATAACAGTTTTGGTAGGTTGGACAAAATAATGTATACCTGTGAACCTTTGGGCATCAGTGTCAAAGGCAACAACGCGCACACCTTTTGTCTGAGTTGATGGAAAAGAAAACACATCAATATCTATGACCTCTTTAGCAAGGATAGACGCATAATTTACGAAAAATAAGGATATCCATACGAATGCAGTCGAAAGAGTTTTTTTTGCAAAGAGCATTTTTAATCTCCACATTTAAAAATTTTAATTTCATCATTTTTTTCTATGAATGCCCCACAGCACGAGAGTCCTGAGCACTGTGAGGCACAATTCTCACGACTTTTTCATCCATTCCGTGAGAAGATCAAACTTCGTCCCACTGATTCTTGTTGCTGTATTTTCCACATCAGTTTGACCATTTGTATGAATGCCACAACAATAGTTTTTATTATCAGTCAAAGTCGTCCAGACAGAGGCACCACTCTGTCCTTTATTAGTGTCCATAAGATAAGTAAAACGCTCATCATTATAAGCTTTCAGCCGCCCAGACATTGTGTATAAATACTTTGTGCCTTTATCTCCAGGATATCCTGATACTGTCATAGAAAGTGTACTCAAGAGTTTATCTGATGCGCTTAGAAGGCCCTGCCATCCAGTTTGAAACCCAAGATCTCTGTCTAGAACAAGAAGAGCAAGATCCCATTCAGGATTTTTCTTTTTAACCCATTCTTTAACGGTGTAGATTTCTACAACATTTGCTTTCCCAAAAGGAGTGCTATCTCCCTCTTGTGCAGCAGAAAAGGTAAGACTACGAGCCCAACCCAATTCATCATCATGAACACAATGACCAGCTGTTAAAACATGGTGCGGATGAATCATCGTTCCACTGCCAGTGCCTCCTCGACCTTTTCCAAAATCAATGTGGAGAAGACCATGGGGTCTCCACTTTCCTTGAGTGTGAGGCGCTTTAACTCTTGTTCGATCATCATGGCCGATAAGGGCGCCAATATGAATAGGTGTCGACATTGATACGAGAGGCGAGTCAACAAGACGACTGTCAGTTGTTCTTCCATTTGCGTAGGTCGTTACATCGACAGAATAATGTTTAAGCGGAGGAAGTTTTTTGCTCAGTGCGCGCGAGGTAGGTGCCGGTTGATAACTCAATTCTTCCTCAAAGACATCATATCCCCCTGGCCAACAACACGCTGTTGTAACAGGCACTCGCCCTAAAAACAGAACGATAATTCCAAAAATAATTCCAAACGCTCGATGCTTCATAACCCACTCCATTCATTTGATAAGTTTAAGTTCCAAATTTAATATAGAGAGCAATTCTCTTTCAGTATCATCAGGTGGGTGGCATAAATTCAGGGGAGTCAAAACAAAGAACTTGCCACCCAGCCTTACTTAAAGAAAATACGCCTGCTTGGAGTTCAAGTTTATTCGTAAAGTATACCTACGTAGAGTGATTAGGTACGGGTGCGCAATTATTTATTAGTATGCGAAAGAAAAAGATATAAGACCGGTATAGAGTTACAAATAGTGGAAAGACCTTAATTTTATATGCACAACAAGAGGATAAATTTTCCTCTCTTTGTATACCCCCTACCTTTTTTCCTCTGAGAATTCCATAGATTTCTCATCGGATGATTTTTGTGTGGTTTGAGATTCCTGAGCTTTCTGCTCCTTCATTTTTCTCCATCCTTCTATTCGGGCTGCTCTCTTCTCTTCTTCTGTCAATATTTTTTGGGGCTGTTGGAGTCCACCCTGATTCTGATTTTGAGGTGTGGGTTGTGACGTGTATGGGATTAATCCGCCAGTCGTGGGCCTACCCCCGTGTTGCAACCCTTGTTTTTTGGATAGGAGCGGCTTCTGATCAGTTTGTGGCTCAATTATTATTAGTCCCTCAGTTTCTATTTTAGAAGTCGGAGATTGCTCCCTTTTTCCTTTAGAACTATCACTCGACTGACCTTTCTTTATTTCCCGACGTTTCTGATCCTTCTCTAAATCACTCTTTTCGGTCCCTCCAGCTTTCCGATCACGTTTTCTATCCTTGTCTTTATGATCAGATGTGCTTCTTGTATCATCATTTGTTGACCTTTGATCACGAAGTTTCTCTTTCTGACGATCACGATTTTCTTTTCTGTTCCGTTCTGGATTATGCTTGCGATCCCGATCTCTTTCGTGTTCGCCACTTGAACTCTCTGTACTCTCGTGTTTTTTTCGATCTTGTCTGTCATCACCTCGATAACCTTGGCTGTCTTTCCTCCGATACTTATCTTTCTCATCCTCTCGTTTGCTATCCCGATCGTATAGATCCTTTCTGCTATCTCTTCTGTCACCGTATCTAGAATCTGAACGACTGCCTCCTCGATCACTGCTCCTGCTAGACTCACTTTTGCTTTGCCCTATTCTTTCTTTATATCTTTGATTCTCGTTTTGAAGCCGAATGCTTGTCTTAACATCTTTTATGTTCATATTTTTAAACTCATAGGTGTTCTTTAGACCTTTTATAAAATCTCGTGCCAATTTATCGGTTGCAGAGTCGTGTATATCGCCATCAAGTTTAATGATATCTCCCGAGTCTTTATGGGTAATGAAATCCTGCCCATCTTTATATAGGTAGCTAATTGTATGAGCATGCCCTAACTTTTCTCCTTGCATAAGAAACTTGCCCGCCACTCCTTGCTCCTGAGTGGGTTTTTCTAAAATAGTGATGTGGAAGAGGAGGGCTTGATGTTCTTCACTCCATCCATCGACCGTTAAATGATTTGTTACTTTTTTTAACATACTTCCAGTATTAGGAGGATAATAGGATGTATATCCCTGTTCAGTTGCCTTATAGTCAGTTTGCCACTTGACTCCATTTACAGAAACCTCACGTGGTAAATTTGTCTTTTTTTCATCTATAGAACGCATTTCAGATGTTTTTTTCGGCTTAACATAAGAAGAACTCGATTTCGAATTAGTAATATTCCGCTTATCCATTGCCTCGCTTGCACCACAGATCACACCTGTTCCTATCAACGCTGTGATGATCCAAAAAAATAATTTCGTTTTCATGTAAGTTTCTCCTCATTCATCAAATGCAAACATTTCTTAAGATCAGCATACACCCCTACACTTTAAGACTTTCTTAAAGACCGCACCTTTTCATTTCACTTGCGCTTTCATGGGGGTTTATGCGAAAATCTGAACCGCTAGCAAGACATACTATGGAGGAAACGATGCTTAGAAGAGTCCATAAAGTTAATTTCTTTAAAAGTGGTTTTTTGGCCTTCTTAATTCTATTTATTTCCTTCTGCATACCATCCCTAAAGGCGGGCGACTCTATAGAAGAATCCCCTATAAAAATTTTTGCAGGTTATGACGAGCGTCAACCCACCATCGGTACGTATGCCTTTGTAGAGAGCGTTTATAAACATGCCTCAAAGCCCATTGAAGTTACTATTTTAAATGAAAAAATTTATGAGAAAAATGGCTGGCTGCCAGCAGGTAGTTCTCACCCCACCGGATGGGATCCAAAACAAATGTCCCCCTTTGGGCGCTCACGTTTTTTAGTGCCCCATCTGAGTCAGTATAAGGAATGGTCCCTTTTTTGCGATGCTGCTGATATGATGTTAAAGGAAGATATAGCAAACTTATGGGCCTTACGAGATGATAAATATACTGTCATGGTTGTGAAGCATTCAGATTTCGGCCGTGACCATCCAGAACATACAAACCTTGATCGAAAATCTCCAATCTACACTAAATTTAATTGGTCTAGTGTGATGTTACTTAATAACAAAAAGTGCAAAAAACTCACCCCAGATTATGTTAAAAACGCTCCTTACGTAGATTTACACCAATTTAAGTGGTTACTGTCGGAAGATGAAATTGGAGAATTGCCGGCAGAATGGAATTACTTGGTAACGTATTCTCCTCCTTTAGTAAAACCAGCGCTCATCCATTGGACAAGGGGTTCCCCCTGCCAAGGTGGAGAATTCAGGACTGCAGAATTTGCTTCTGAATGGTTTGAACTTGCCACCACGATGCTTCCTGAAAAGCCCGCACAGCCTGAACCGTCACCGCATAAGAAAGAAGATAGCTAAATCGACCTCACAAAAGAATGTGGTTTTTGGTCGTCTTTTTTTATAAAATGATGCACTAATATAAGTTTCCTCGCTCTCTTAAAATCACCTATCATACTTCATATATCCCTTGTTTTAAAAAAAAGAATACCTATATACTTAGCAACACTTTATATCTCCAAGTTTAGAAAACATGATAGTAGTTAGAGTTAATAAACCATGCGATCCTACCATTTTATGTCAAAAGTACTTCCTTTCCTTTTTGCCTCTTTCCTGAACAGTGTTGCGACTCACAGTGCTGATCTTAAGAATGTCGAAGATGCTGCTAGCGCCTCCTCGTTGGTAACTGCCAAATTAATTACAACACGCACAAGAATCGACATGCATGTCACCAACCCAGAACTCAATCTTCAAGAAATGAGAAATAAAATTGAAAAAGTTCTTCAAGATGACCCTTATTACAAACCATTGCATCCGTTTTTTGATAGATGTCGCGCATTTACCGCTCTTTCAAATTTGGCCACTCTTGTAGAGCTCGCAGCTCTTAGTGAAGATCAGCGCGCCATTGTGAATATTTATACCCGCATCGTATTGAATCGAACAAAAGCAGGATCCGTCTATACGCACATTCGAAAATTAGGCATTCTTTGTTCTTTATTTTTATCACCTAAGTCTTTGAATACAGTTGCTGTAGAGACCATGTGTGCTGATAAATATCCGCTTATTTGCAATGCAGGAAAAAAAGCAAAAAAATATTTGCTCACTCCAGAAGAAACTACAGCCTCCGCTGATAAAAAGAAGAAATTGAAAGAGATGAATGCCCGTCTGAGGGCTATGAGTGGCTTTGAAGATACAAGCGAGAAAGAGGGTGTCTTTGAAAATCATCTTTATCCGCTCGTTTTGTTAGAGAGCAGCACGTTCGATAAAGAAGATTTTTTCTATGCACTCTCTAAAGGGATTGTGTTATTTGGCCTCCAAAAGAATTACTTTCCTGGTCATGGGCGTGTTTTTGAGTCCCCTTATTTAGCATGGTGTCATGATGAAGGGCATTTCTCAACTTTATGTAAGGGAGCTGCTGGAGAGACTCCTGAACATCTGAATCGACATGCACTTGTTTTGAGTTATATTTCTGCAAGAATTTTAGAATTAGCTTCCCTTTATACACAAAAAGGAGAGGCCCTCAGGCACGGTCTTGTGATTGATACAGGATTTAATGTGATACATGAATCAAACCTGCCAAAACAAGAAATTGTCAAAAGTACCACAAGTCGGTTTTTTCAGGCGGCGCCTCCCCTCTCTTTTGAAAGTACAGCAGAGAACTATCTTACTTTCGTCCTCACCGCAGCCATCAAGGGGGATATGGGATTTAATGAATTCGAGGAAATAGATAGCATAGAATTTGCTTATAGATTTCTTTCTGATCTTCCAAAAGAGCTTGTGAGACGCCAGCCTGTATTACAAGATAGAATTAAAATTAACCATGATAGCAGAAGAGCAAAAGGATATATATCTGTAGGAGACTATAATTGGGAAGCAACTCTTTCTATTTTACGTGAACAATTTGATTGGCTCCTGAAAGAGCTGTCAGCTCATCCTTACACCGGAACTAAATAAACTATTTATCTTTCGTGAAGTCTCATTCTAAAACTCCTCCATGGACATAAAGGAACATTCATCAGCTTATTGACAAAGAAGCCAAACAAAAGAAATTTGCCAGCTGACAAGTATTCTGGTATATTAACAAGAATTGAGAGAATAAATTATTTTTTAATGATAAATATTAATAGATAAAAATATGATTATAGAATTGCACGACATAATAGGCATCATTGGAGCTATTTCAATCCTAGTTACATATTTTCTTCTCCAGGCACAAAAAATGTCTGCAACCGGACTCGCTTATTCAGTTATCAATCTTGTTGGCACATTCCTAATTCTGTTTTCTTTATTAAACACGTGGAATTTGACATCAGTTATTATTGAAATTGCTTGGGGTGCCATCAGTGTATATGGAATCATGCGGTGGTATAAAGAGAACTACTCAACCAAATTAGAGGGATAGCCTCTTATAATCCTTACATTTTTGATAAAGTTAATAAGACCAAGCGGTTTTGTCAGAAAAGAAAGCCCGCAACAGTTGGTTGTTTAAGGCATGTCCAGAATTGACGCCAACGAAGTGACCAACGAGAGGCGCACCTGCAAGAGCAAGGTCACCAATAGCATCTAACATCTTATGGCGAATAAACTCATCTGAAAAACGCAAGCCCTCTTCATTCATTACCTGTCCATCTTTAATAACAATAGTGTTTTCAAGGGATGCTCCTTGAGCCATACCTTGGGACCAAAGATGTTGCGCATCCTCATAAAATCCAAAGGTACGAGCCGAAGAAAGTAGATTACAAAAGTCGTCTTGTTCCGGATAAAATGTAAGAGACCACTCTTGATTATTAAGACGTCCATTGGCATTAAACTTCATCATGTACTTAGTTTCGTTGGCTGGTTTAAAGGCAGCGCTGGAAGTGCCAGATTTAACTTCAATGGGCTTTAATATCTTTATTTTACGAGTAGGTTTGCTCAATTGATGCACACAGGCCTGGTGAATAAGATCAACAAACTCGGAAGAGCTTCCATCCATGATGGGAACTTCGGGACCATCTACTTCTATAAGGGCGTTAAAAACACCACATCCCGCAAGAGCAGCAATTACATGTTCAATTGTTGAAATGGAAACACCAACTTCGTTGGTAATTTTTGTACACATGACTGTGTCTGTTACTGTATCCCAGCGCGCAGGAATACGCTGAGAAGACTTCGGTACATCAGTACGGACAAAAATATATCCAGAACCTGCAGAAGCAGGCCGTAAAGTAAGTGTAGCTGGCTTATTAGAATGAACACCTACGCCCGTGCAAGAAACGGGTTTTGAAATTGTTTTTTGGAAAGCAATAGAATCCAATGGCTGTGTCAGCTGTAGCCCCGCAAGAGGGATGGTCTTTACGTTCTTAGAAACTACACCAACCGATTGCACTACATAATACTCTCTAAAAGTTATTACCTACATATAGGATGGCCTAGATACCCAGCAACTACAAATAATAGAATGTTACAAAGTGTTACGCCAAGATCTGCAGAAATCAATGATCTAAGAGCTTTTACTCCCCTAAAAATTATGCAAAAGATTGCTTTTCCCTCAAAAGAACGGTAGATATAAAGTAACTTCTGTCGTTAACACTTTTTTAACACAAACAAGAGGCCAAATGGCAAAACACAACCAAGCCCAAGCCTATCTTCATTCTCCTTTTCAACCCACCCTTCAAAATGATTATGCCCTTTGGGCAGTTGGATGGATGAGCTTTTTCTGGAGCACAGGCACCATTATGGTCGCATCCCTTTTACCAACTTTTTTAACTGAAGTCCTTCATGCGTCTCATACCAAATTAGGCATCTTAGAAGGTGTTGCGATAGCTCTCATGTTTGCTTCTAAAATAATTGCTGGAGTCTTAAGTGACGTCTTCCGTACCCGCAAGCCCATGATTGTTATAGGAAGCCTTTTCACAATTATTGTTAAATTTTTATTTGCAGCCGCAACCAGTTATAATCTTGTCTTTTTTGCTAAATGTGTCGACCGCCTTAGTAAAGGAATTCGATCTTCACCTACTGACGCACTTATTGCAGATATTTCCACCAAACAATCGCACGGCACAAGCTACGGTATACGTCAAACTCTTTATCCCTTGGGCGTTGTATTTGGATCTCTTTTGGCAACAGGCTTAATGGTGGCCACCAACAATAACTATAGAACCGTTTTTTTATTAGCAACCATTCCAGGCATTTTAGCATTGCTGATCTTACTTTACTTTATTCGCCAACCTAAAATTCAACATGAAATACCAAAGCGAACACTCAAATGGAGTATCAAGGATATAAAATATTTATCCTACCGCTTTTGGCTTCTTCTGGGCGTCACCTCTATTTTGATGCTTGCTCGCTTTAGTGAGGCATTTTTAAATCTGCAAGCTAAATCCACAGGGTGGCAAATTGCAATGTTGCCCTTGCTTTTTGTGGCCTATGACCTGGTTCATGCCGCGGTTGCTTATCCCATGGGTCGCCTTGCTGATAGAGTAAATCGTAAAAGCCTCCTTCTTGTAGGATTAGCAGTGTTACTCTTCGCTAATTTTATCCTCATTAGCACCAATACCTGGTGGGGCACTTTAGTGGGTGTTATGGTTGTCGGATTACACATGGGAATGACTCAAGGTCTGTTGTCAGCAATGATTGCAGATGAGGCACCCGCCGATTTACGTGGTACAGCTTTTGCACTCTATTATTTTTGTATTGGCGGTGCTGCAATGATTGGCAACATAATCGCAGGCTATTTAGCAGACCTCTATAAAATTCAAGGATGCTTTTACGGGGGAGCGCTCTTCACCTTTTTAGCAGCGTTGGCTCTTATTTGCGTGATGTGCCAAAGCGAATCCCGCAAAAGTAGTTCATGAATTCAATTTTTTCATTACTTCAAAATGCAGCCAAAGAATTAGAAAATAGGGCTGAAATTCCCTTACGCGAAGCTCGTTTGCTTCTTGCACATAGTCTTAATATTCCTTATGAGACACTTTTTTTCTCAAAGGATTATCAGCTCACAGAGGATGAAACGGAGGCATTTCACAAACTTCTGCAGCGACGAAAAAATTATGAGCCTTTATCAAAAATTACAGAAAAGAGAGAGTTTTGGAGCCTCCCATTCCGCGTAACGAAAGATACCCTTGATCCAAGGCCAGATAGCGAAACTCTTATTGAGGCAGTGCTATCGTTCTTTCCAGACAAAAAAAAGCATTTCCGCATTCTAGATCTAGGAACAGGTACAGGCTGCCTTCTTTTAAGCTTATTGCACGAATATCCTAATGCTTGGGGAGTTGGCGTTGATTATAATGAAGCAACATCTTCTATAGCAAAACAAAATGCTGCCATATTAAATTTGAGTAATCGTGCATGTTTTATTGTTGGTAATTGGTGCGAATCTCTTTCGGGATATTTTGACATTATTATCAGCAACCCACCTTATGTAAGGGATGAGGAATTCCTTCCCCCTGAAGTTGCTTTGTTTGACCCTAAATTAGCGCTTTATGGTGGGAATGATGGTCTTAAATGTTATCGTGAGCTCTCTAGCCTCATTCCAAACCTCCTTACTCCATATTCATTGTTTTTTTTAGAACTGGGAGCCGGTCAATTAGATGCTATAACCTCTATTTTTTCCAATCTTTCCCTCATTAAAACAGTTTCGGACCTCGGCATACATACTAGATGTGGAATTTTTGCATATAAACCAGTCCTGTAGAACTAGCATAAAAGATATGCAAAAAGTTATTGCCAAAAAAAAATGACTAGTCTATAATAAGTTTAGAGCTAGAAGTTGTTAATAATTTAAAGACATCACTTCGGCTTAATTTTTCCTAATTGGCATAAATAGTTTTGGGGATTTCATGATGAAGCAAATTATGATGAAACGTGCACGTACTCGTACTGCGCAAACAACGCGGACTAAACAGCAGAATTCAATGAAAATGAACACATCTGATTTCTCTCAAGGGGAAAATGTTCGCGGAAACTTACGCAATAATATTCAAAATTCAGTTGAGAAATATACCGCATTAGCACGCGAAGCGATGCTTGCCGGTGATCGAATCCAAGCAGAAAGTTATTACCAGCAAGCTGAACATTATTTACGCCTCAGTAATGAATTTAAAGAAAATATCCTTGTCCTTCCTCGCTGTGAAGCATCAGCACCTTCTCAAGAGGCTATGGTTCCAGCTAATGACTTTGAATTGTCAATCGAACAAGAGTTAGCAATGGCTCAAGCAAATTTGTAGTTTCCAACAGCAATCTCATCTTTCATCTTTTCTAGGTAAATTTTGTTTTCAAGATTTACTACGCTTTGACGATCTATTTCTGCCTTATAAGCTTTATAGATCTCATTTAGGTTTCTTACAAAAATGCTTGGAATGCAATTTTGTTAATAAATAATTAAGACAAATCCCTTCGCATTCTCCTATAAGAGGACTGTTTCGAAGATTCCTTTTAAATCTACTCAATAAAAATTTTTGAATGAAAATATTTTTCAGCAGCTTACTCCAATTTTGTGATAATATTAATCGACTTTAAATATTCATATTTTGTATCACAATGCGGAAATTAAACACTTTTAAAAAGAGGCATATTTATGAATAGTGAACGCTACACACAACGTGCTCAAGGGATGATTCAATCAAGCCAAATGCTGGCCTTGAGAGAAGGTCATCAACGTCTTATGGCTGAACACATAACAAAAGTACTTCTCGAAGATGAAGAAGGGCTTTGCCGTCAACTTTCTGAGCAAGCAGCCGCAAAAGAAAAAGCCGGGGGCAAAGACTCAGGAACACACTTACTTTCTTTGGTTCAGGAAATATTGGATAAGCAACCTAAAATTTCGGGAGCAGGCGCAGGACAAGTTTATCTTTCTCCTGAAGTTGCTCAAGTATTTGAAGCAGCAGAGAAAGCTGCAGATAAAATGGGTGACCGCTTTGTAACGGTTGAAATTTTATTTTTGGCGCTTTCAATGGTAGAACCCACAAAAACATTATTTACTAAAGCAGGTATTACGTCGAGTTCCCTTAATAAAGCAATAGCAGACTTAAGAAAAGGCCGTAAAGCTGATTCATCCAGTGCAGAAGATACATACGATGCGCTTAAAAGGTATGCACGCAATCTTACTCAAGCTGCCAGAGACGGAAAAATAGACCCGGTTATCGGGCGAGATGAAGAGATTCGTCGCACAATACAAGTTCTCTCCCGCCGTACGAAAAACAATCCTGTCCTTATAGGGGAGCCAGGTGTGGGAAAAACCGCCATCGTGGAAGGACTAGCACAGCGCATTGTAAATGGAGATGTCCCAGAAACTTTACGTGAAACCCAGCTCATGTCTCTTGATTTAGGTGCTCTCATTGCTGGAGCCAAATATAGGGGTGAATTCGAAGAACGTCTTAAAGCCGTATTAAATGAAATCACCCATTCTGATGGAGATATAATTCTTTTCATTGATGAATTACATACCCTTATAGGTGCAGGTAAAGCGGATGGAGCAATGGATGCCAGCAATATGCTTAAGCCAGCCCTGGCACGAGGAGAGTTGCATTGTCTTGGGGCAACAACTTTAGATGAATACCGCCAACATATTGAAAAGGATGCTGCTCTTGCACGCCGCTTTCAACCTGTCTTTGTATCAGAACCAACGGTGGAAGACTCAATTTCTATTTTACGAGGATTAAAGGAAAAATATGAACTTCATCATGGTGTACGCATCAGTGATGGCGCAATTGTTGCATCTTGTACGCTTTCAAATCGGTATATAAGTGATCGCTTTTTGCCTGATAAAGCCATTGACTTAATGGATGAAGCAGCCAGTCGTTTACGCATGATAGTAGACTCAAAACCTGAAGAAATTGATGAACTGGATCGTCGTATTATTCAATTGAAAATTGAACGAGAGGCCTTAAAGCGCGAAAGTGACACTGCATCTCAAGATCGTTTGAACAAAATTGAAAAGGAATTAGCTGAACTTGAAGAAAAATCACGAAGCTTAAGCTCTGTATGGCATGCTGAGAAAGAAACGCTTTCTCAAGCACAAAAATTAAAGGAACAACTCGATTCATTACGATCGGAACTAGAGGTATCTCAGCGTAAAGGTGACTTAGCACGTGCTGGGCAAATTATGTATGGGTTGATTCCTGATATTGAGGCAAAGTTAAAAGATATTGAATCTAAACAAACTCAGCGCTCACTTAAAGAGGAAGTGACTGAGCAGGATATTGCTTCTATTGTCGCCCGATGGACTGGAATTCCAGTTGAAAAGATGCTCACAGGAGAAAAAGATAAGCTTTTGGGCATGGAAGACGCGCTTAGGCAACGAGTTATTGGTCAAGAAGAAGCCATAAAGGCCATTTCAAGTGCAGTCCGTCGAGCACGGGCGGGCTTACAAGACCCTAATCGCCCTATGGGATCTTTTCTCTTTTTAGGCCCCACCGGCGTTGGAAAAACAGAATTGACGAAAGCGCTCGCTGCTTTCCTATTTGATGATGAAACAAATATGGTGCGTATTGATATGTCCGAATATATGGAAAAGCATGCTGTATCTCGCTTAATCGGTGCGCCTCCGGGCTATGTCGGTTATGAACAAGGAGGGGAGTTAACAGAAGCCGTACGTCGTCGTCCTTATCAAGTTATTTTATTCGATGAAGTGGAAAAAGCTCATAGAGATGTTTTTAATATCCTTCTGCAGGTACTTGACGAGGGACGACTCACAGATGGCCAAGGCCGTACAGTTGATTTTAAAAACACTCTCATAATTTTAACATCTAATCTAGGTGCTGAAATATTGACAGATACAATGGAAGGAGACATTACCCCTCATATGCAAGATCAAGTCATGAAGATTGTTAAGCAAGCATTTCGGCCTGAATTTTTAAACCGCTTAGATGAGATCATCGTCTTCCATCGTCTCACCCGACAAAATATGGCAAAAATTGTAAAAATACAGTTACAGGATTTACAAAAGCGACTTGAAGATAGAAAAATTACGCTCGATGTTGATGATAAAGCTCTTGAATGGTTATCTGAAGCAGGCTTCGATCCTTTATATGGTGCACGCCCCCTGAAACGCGTTATTCAGAGGACGTTACAAGATCCACTCGCTTTGAAATTACTTGAGGGAACTCTCGGAGAAGGGTCTAATGTCAGTATAAGCAGTAACAAAGAAGGCATAATAATTAAGAGCTAGCTTTTTTAGGTTAAAAATTTGTTATTAAAAGAACGTTTGATCAATTTTTATTTATTGTTGCGAATGACGAAAAAAGTCTTTTTACCAGAACTTGACTCATTGTTCTCTGGACTTCCTCTTCCATTATTGATCACTCGTTCCATATTCTCGTCTGGCTGATATTCAAATATATCACCTGGCTGGCATTGAAGAACTTTACAGATGGAATCAAGCGTAGAAAAGCGGATTGCACGGGCTTTACCAGTTTTTAGAATTGAGAGATTTTGTATGGTTATACCAATAACCTCAGCTAAGTCTTTAGAGCTCATCTTACGCTTTGCAAGCATAACATCCAAATTCGTAATGATGGCCATCGGTCCCCTTCCCTGTACCAACCTTAGATTGTAAAATCAATCTCTTCTTTTAAACGTTGCCCTTCTTCCATGATTTGAGCAACCACCAGTAAGACAAATCCCATGAGAATATTGCAAACCTGCAATATTGCAAAGATTATATTCAAAAGTACGTGTCCTTCAGAATTATTAGCCGTTAAGTATGTACTGGGCAAGCCATTAATCAGCATTTGAAAAAAAGCAATCATCATAAATGACAATGCTGCACGATAGAGATATGCACTATTTTTCGAAGTGAAAGTTCTCCCTTCAGAATAAAACCCAAATAACTGTTTAAGTTGCCAGAACCAATAAGTTTGTATTGCGAATATAACTACAAAAAGAATAAAGATTGGAAAAGTCATTGTAACAAATAAATCATTCTTAATAAAAACATTTGATAAATTCAAATACCCAAATAATTTAGCATATAAACCAATCCCTAAATGTGACGTACATACCCACAATACCAAAGTTAATAAAGATGGAATAATAACGAGAAAACTAAAAACTCTCTTAAGGACTCTGCTTGTTTTTATAATATTATACATAGATTTTCCTTTAATTAAAGTTTTAATATTTAGCATTCAACCATTGGCTTGTTCTTTTATCAATAAGTTTTTATCAAAAAACAGCAATTATTTAAATCTTGAAAGTTAAAAATGATTGTTTTAAGCAACCAACTGAGACATATTGTCCTTGAATAAACTTGAGAAAAGGTTTAGGGTAAAAAAACATAAATCATCTTCCTTCTTAATGCCTGAGAGAAAGATTATTTTTTAAAAGGAAATATTTGGCTTTGGAAAATAGACTTGGATTTTCGTATAATTAAAAAATTCCGCTCTGTCTTACTTTAAGAATTAGTTTTTTTGATATATATTAAAAGCAAGTACCTTCAAATGTTGCACAATATGTGGGGTTTACGTTCACCAATCTAGCAATTTCAGTCACCGATCTTCGGACAACATACGTTTCAGAGCAAGGCATATTAGATGTTTTGAATGGTATTTCATTGTCCATTCCCAACGGACAAATTTTTGGCATCATTGGACGAAGCGGGGCCGGGAAAAGTACTTTGTTGCGGTGTCTCAACGGTCTTGAGAAACCGCTTTCAGGAAAAATTTATATTCAGAAAAAAATGTTAGGCACAAAACAGTCTCACGAGCGTAGAAAAATACTTCACAAAATTGGAACTGTCTTTCAACATTTCAATCTCCTAAGTCGACGAACCGTTTTACAGAACATTGCTCTCCCATTGGAAATTATGGGTATTTCTCCAAAAGAAATCAAAATCAAAGCCCGCAAAATGGCAGACTTAGTTGGTTTAAGTGACAAGTACAATTCATATCCTAACCAACTAAGTGGTGGACAATGCCAGCGTGTTGCCATTGCACGGGCTATTGTCTCAGACGTTACGCTTCTCTTGTGCGATGAGTTTACAAGTTCTCTAGATCCCGAAACCGCTTTAGAAATTTTGTCTCTTTTACGTGATCTAAACCAGCGCCTAGGTATTACCATTGTTTTAGTCACACATGATATGTCAGTTATTCGTGAAATTTGTGATCAAGTCTGCGTTTTAGATGATGGGAAAGTGGTTGAGATAGGAACAATTGAATCTATACTCTTAAGACCCCAACATCCTGTAACAAAATCACTTATCAGTCATTTATTTACCAAAGATTTACCGCGCACTATTCATGAAACTTTACATGCCAAACCCCTAAAGAATGATCATGCAGTTCTCCGCTTGATGTTTTCGGGTAAGACATCCTCCAGGCCAACTCTTGCTTCAGCAATTCAAAAGTTTAAAGTTCCTCTTAACATTATTGCGGGAAATTTAGGACACATACAGGAAGTAACATGTGGATCAATGATCGTAACTCTTCCTCTTCAGGGCACACCTAAAAAAGATGAGCAACTCCCAAAACTTTTGGATTATTTTCAAACGCACGGCATAGCAGCCGAAATATTAGGATATATACCTCAACCATGACATCCCTTCTTCTCCAATCCAGTTTAGAGACACTTCTTATTGTTGGTGCAGCCTCTTTCTTTTCCGTATTTTTAGGACTACCATTGGCAATTTTACTTAATATAACTTCTCCTAATGGACTTTTACCGCATTCAATTTTTAATCATGCTTTAAGCACACTGGTAAATGCGATCAGATCAATTCCCTACATAATTCTCGTCGTCCTTTTAGTTCCCATTACACGACTCATGGTCGGTTCTTCCATAGGCACGTTTGCTGCAATAATTCCCTTAAGCTTAGCAGGCATCCTTCTTGTTGCGCGTAAAGTTGAAAATTCTCTAAGAAATGTTGACTATGAATTAGTAGAAGTAGGTTTAGCAATGGGAGCTTCAAAGCTGCAAATTATATCGAAAATTCTTTTATACGAAGCGTTGCCCTCTATAACAGCTGATGTTACAACCGTCATTATTAATCTTATAGGTTTTTCTGCCATGGCAGGAGCTGTTGGCGGTGGTGGCCTTGGAGATTTAGCAATTCGCTATGGATATCAACGCTATGACTTTTCTTTAATGATCATCATTGTCGCAATTTTGGTCGCTTTTGTGCAAGGCATACAAATGAGCGGTGATTTGATTTCTCGTAAACTCTCTAAATAAAGGATCATATTTATATGAAATACCCTCTTTTAGTACTACAGATCTTTTTTTCTTTATGCTTTTCTACCACTGCTCTAAAAGTGGGAGTAACCGCAGGCCCCCATGCAGATATTGTAAAGAAAATAAGTGAGGTCGCAAAAAAGAATGGCTTAGATATTGAGATAAAAGAATTTAATGATTTCATCCTGCCTAATGAGGCTTTAAATAATAACGATCTCGATATAAATAGCTACCAACACGAACCTTTTTTAAACAGCCAAACTGAGAGTCGTGGCTATAAATTGAAAGTCATTGCAAAAACAGTTGTGATGCCACTTGGAATTTATTCAAAGAAAATTAATTCCTTGAGTGAGCTTTCAAAGGGAGCAAAAGTTGCCATTCCTAATGATCCAACCAATGGAGGGCGTGCCCTAAAATTATTATCTAAAGCTGGAGCAATTGAAGTTAAAGATGTGCCAATTCCTTCTGTTTTGGATATTACTTCAAACCCAAAGAACTTGTCTTTTATAGAAATTGAATCACCCCTTTTACCCCAATCTTTGAATGATGTTGATGCAGCTGCTATTAATACAGATTGGATTCTTTTGGGAGGGCTTGATCCCAAATCAGCCATCCTTCAAGAAGACAAAGATTCTCCTTACGCAAACGTTCTGGTGGTCCGTATCGGAGACGAGTCAAAAGATGAGATCAAAAAATTCGTAAAGTTCTATCAAAGCAAAGAAATTCAAAACTTCATTGAAACAACTTATAAAGGTGCTGTTATTCCAGCTTGGTAATCACTCCTCCTTCAGATGAGCAGCAGGCCTGGTTTTATAAACATAGGGCATTGCAAAGTCAAAAACTGCATGCGTTGCATTTTTTGTCAATGTGAAGATTATTGCGGGCTCAATCAGGAACTGACAACCAGGAATTATATTCCTAAGTTCTATGAGTACCTTCCAAGCATCACCATAACCAGGCCCCAATAGACTTTGTCCAACATTCCCAACCCCCTGCATCACATGTTCTCGACAATACACAAGTGTAAAAGCGGCAACGGCAAAACCAGCCATTTCATTAAAAAGATAAAGGCGTTGCGCTTCAGATTTTTCTCGTTCAATTTTTAAATTCATTTCAATATGAATTCCAATGAGAGCTTGCAACAGCGGAAACTTCCATTTTCTTTCTATTACTTGCTGTTCTTTTTCTTTATTCTCTAACAGTCTACAATAATCCTCAGCCTTCAAAACATTTCCCCCCATACACCAATTTATTCCCATATAATAAAGGGGGTAAGGGAAATGGGGATGTAACTTCAGGCTTTTTGTAAAGCAGGCATTTGATTGTCCCAAAAGATTTGTAAGAGAGTGAAATTCTCCTTGGTCTTCTTCCATTACCTTACAAAATTGTTTTCGCGCTTCTGTCCAGAATGCCTGCTCATGAGGAGCTTCTCCTAAATCATCTGGCAAATTATGGTGCGGGAGAAGGTGAACTAAAACCTGTCTCTGTATTTTCTTTCCCTCTATAAATGCTTCTTCGTAAGGTCGCCGCATTACAAGTTGTTCAACTGCTTCAGTTTTGCACCAAACAAAAATGCTGGAGAACCCCACGAAGAATTTTATAAGAAAGAGACTTGTGTGCATTTCTGTTTAATAACCTCAGCGTGTGCTTTTATGTTTTTCTTTAGCGCTAGCAAGTCCTGCAGATACAAGAAGAGGAGGTGCAGCAGCTCGCGCGGCCGCGGCAACTGCACTTTCGACATCATTTTGAGAAATGATTGCGGAAGTCATCGCCATATTTTCCGGGTCAAGATGAGAGGCAAAAATAACTTCATAAAGGTCTTGGACAGTTTGAATAGGAAAACGATCAATCTCTTTCGCTAATTTACCACCCACATAAGTTATTAAATTAAGTTTTGCACTTGAAGAAGGGTTATCCCAATTCATCGTTCTTAAACCTACATGTGTAATGGTATCCTGAATTCCCTCATTATAGCGTCTATCAGCCGTAGCAAATTCATGACCTGCATAACACGCTAACACGGGAATAACCACATCCTTTGTCGCAGAGGCGGCCTCAAAAGCCTGATTTGCAATAGAAACGGGCCACCACATCTGCAGCGCTGAATTGATCGTGCTGGCCACACGGCCTAGGCCTCTCCATATTGGAAAGCTTTTGTAAGTGGGCGAAATTTGTCTCACATTATATTGCTGATCGAGGGGGGCTCTAAATTTCAGAAGACCAGTTGCAATAGCATACGCCCCTCCAATAGCTTTAGAGGTAATTGTTACAGCCGTGGAAGGATCCAAATGAAACAATTTTTTTAATATTAAATTTTCAACACCATAAGATGTTCCTATGAAACTAACTGCTGTTGCAATTCCCGATGTTGCATCTACTAGATACCGAGAAAATGTTCCTCCCTGTAAGTCTGATGAAATGGTTTGGAAATCGCACCCAAAGGCCGTGTCTTGAGTACGATGAGAACCATGAATCAAAAATAACGCAGATAGAGCAACTTCTCGATCCATTCTTGTCGAATTAAGAGCAACACTTTCAATGATCCATTGCTCAAAATGAAAGTGCGAACGAAAATTACTTTTAACCACTCCAAATACCTTATCGCAGAAAACAGAATCTTGACTTGCTCTCAAAAGACAGTTTTCAATTCCCTTTCTTATGATTCTTCTTTTATTGTCAGTCAAGGCATCTCGCATATTAAGATGATAAGAATTATCAAGGGCTGTTCTGCCTACTTTCATTTGCCATAACCATTCAGAAAATACGGAAGGTCCCCCTACAATAGCTGCAAACACACGGCCCCCCTTCACGCTCGAATCTGACTCTAAAGCAAGAAGATAGGCAAGCTTGACGCCCGCTCTCACAAGTGAACTAAGAACAACCATCACTTTTGCCGCTCCTTGTAATCCACTTTCCTTACGACGCATTTTATTTAAGGGTTCTTTGTACCAATGGCGCACAAGTGTAAGAAAAAGCTTTGAATATTGATGCGTGTATGGAAGGAGAGATAAGCTTGTTACCAAAGCCATAATTGTATCACTTCCCGGGCCACTGATGGCCAAATTAAAAGTTTCTCCCAAACTTACCACCGCAAGAGGGACATCAGCTTGCGTTGCCGTAAGGCCAAGCAAGGCAGATAGAGCTACAATCGGCACCACCACAACATCTCTGCTTTCTCTATTAGCAAAGTTAAAAAATACCCCCCCAAGCTCCGTTACAGCAATAACGGGACCACTAAATGTCTTAAATGCCTCCCTAATTTGAATCTCACTCGCTCTTTCAACATGGATTAATCCATCGGCGCGCGTACAGAGACTGTCAATTACAACATCGCGCGCCTCTTGCCATTTCGAGTTTTCTACCGTATCAAAATTGGCACGCGTTGGTTTTCCTAACGCCCAGCGATATCTCACCCATTTTCCTTTCTTTTCCTGAAGCTCTGCATCAAGGGGAGTTAGAGATCTTTCAGTTAAGGGTTCACGTAGCTCTACCGGCCATTCTGCTACCTCGGGGAGTCTTTCACTTCTTACTGATAATTTACTATTAAATTCATCAATCATTGCGCGATTTTTTTCATCTGCCAGAAGTGCATCAATATCAGCATTAGTCAGAGAAGATCTAGACCAAGATCCAAGAAGTGGTGGAGGGGCAGAGCCCGAAGAGGCAGCTCCATAAGATTGAATACTAGGGCATTGCTCTCTTAATTGAGGAGCGGAGGCTGATCTAGCAGAGTTACCTCCTTCTCGATCAAATAAGGAGCTATCCAATGACACACTTAAGGTAGAACCAAAAATCATGTAAAACAAAATGAAAGATATAATGCGCCCTTTGATGCTCATATTTTTCTCCAATCAAATTTTTTAAGATTATTAAAACAAGATTTCGCTTTTGAGATTTTTTTTACTCCTGCAGCTGTGCTGCAAAAATATTTTTTGAACGTAGAATTTAAAAATTATCTCATATTTAAGATAAATTTCATTCGTGTAAATATAAAATCATTTATTAGGGAAGGAATCAAGTCCCTATTGTTAAAATTTTTATTTTTAACATATTTCTTCTTTTAAAAAATATCCTTTATGTTTATTGCTAAATAAACATTTTCAATTTCATTGTTTTGTTATGTGTAAAATTGTATAGTTTATATAAAAATTATAAAATTTCTTTTATAAACTATTAACTTCAAGTAAAATATGTAACCTCTTTTTAAGTATTTTATGATAAGCTAGAAAGTTATAAGGGAGGAGTAATGTATTTGTTGCGTTTTTTGCTTTTGATTGGGCTTTTGTATTCAGTACAGCCATTGATGGCTCTACAACAACCCCTAACTTTCTCAAAAGTAAGTTATGCTCCCATTGTTAAAAAAGTCGCCCCAGCGGTTGTGAGTATTTCAACACAGCAACGGGTACATAATGCAGGATCGTTATTTGGCAACGATCCATTTTTTAATTTTTTCTTTGGAGACAATCTAACCGGCGATCCGCATCGCCAAGGTTTGGTTAATTCCCTAGGGTCTGGCGTCATAGTTGATCCAAGTGGCATTGTCGTCACGTGTGCCCATGTCATCAAAAATGCTCAAAAAATTGTTGTGCATTTAAGCGATAATAGAGAGTTTGAAGGAGAAGTTATTCTCAAAGATATGCAAAATGATTTAGCCGCTATCGGTTTGAAAAGGGTGCGTATGGAAACCCCCCTGCCCTCTGTTTATCTTGAAGAAAGTGATATTGAAGTCGGAGATCTCATCCTTGTTATTGGTAATCCCTTTGGTGTCGGGCAAACCGTAACCAATGGAATTATCTCAGCTATCGCACGAAATGTCCGTGGACGAATGCTCATTCAAACAGATGCGCCAATTAATCCAGGGAATTCTGGCGGAGCCCTGATTAGCATGAATGGTAATTTAATCGGAATCCCGAATGCCATCTTATCAAAAACTGGGGTCAATCATGGAATTGGATTTGCTATTCCAAGTGTCATGATTCGGAATCTTTTAAACAGTATTAATGCCGGTGGTAAAATTATTCGTCCCTGGGCAGGAATAGAAGTTCAACGTCTGACGAATGATCTTGCCTCCTCTCTTGGATTGCAACTGCCCCTAGGAGTTTTAGTTGTGGGTCTCCACCCTTCCAGCCCTGCACGAGCCGCTGGTCTTGCACAAGGAGATGTCATCACACATATCAACAATCAGCAGATTGTTAACCCTGAAGAATTCATTTATCGCATTCAATCTATCCCTTTAGGTCAGCAAATAAGTTTTGATATTCTGCGTGGTCAACAGAAAGTGAATATACAATTTTATCCTATTGATCCGCCTGCCTTTCCTGCTCCTCAAAAACAGCGCCTCACAGAAGGTGCAACTCTCTTAAATGATATTGAAGTTGCCAATCTATCTCCCGCTCTCATTGTGCAATATCAACTCCCCTTTGGTACACCCGAACAGGGAGTTATCATTACTGACACAGGTAAAAATCAGCTCGCAGCCCGTCTTAATTTAAGTAAAGGAGACATAATTGAAGAAGTGAATGGCCAAGCTCTTCGTTCAGTTGATGAGCTCATAAATGTTTTATCTCTTTTGCATGGAAGAATAAATTCCATTAAAATTCGACAAGGCGATCGTCGTATAGAGGTAAAACACCAATGAAAAAAGATTTATTCACATCACAAACTTCTCCCTCTTCCACTCCCCTTGCAGATGCATTACGCCCAACAACATTGAGTGAAGTGGTAGGGCAAGATCACCTTATAGGACCCAACGGCCCTCTTTCACATTTGCTTAAATCAACTCGTTTACCTTCCCTTATTTTATGGGGCCCTCCAGGATCAGGAAAAACAACGCTTGCACGCCTTATTGCCCATGAACGTTCCCAACCATTTGTTCAGTTATCGGCAGTATTTGCAGGCGTAGCAGATTTGCGCCGCGTGTTTGACGAAGCCACAAAAAAACCAAACACAATTCTTTTTGTTGATGAAATTCATCGTTTCAATAAATCTCAACAGGATGCTCTATTAGGTCCTATGGAAAGTGGCTTAATCACTCTTTTAGGCGCAACAACTGAAAACCCTTCCTTTGCTCTCAATTCTGCATTATTATCCCGTGCTCGCGTACTCGTTGTTCATTCCCTAACTATTGAGGCTCTTGAATCCATAACATTAAGGGCAGAAGATAAAATAGGAAAACCCTTGCCACTCACGCCAGAAGCCCGAACCAGTTTACTCCATCTAGCTGATGGGGATGGTCGGATGCTCTTGAATTTAATTGAAACAATCTTTGAGCAAGCAGAAAGCGAACCTTTAAAACCAGAAGATCTGGCTAAAATTCTTCAAAAGCGTGCTGCCCTCTACGATCGTTCTCAAGAGTTTCATTACAACTTAATCAGTGCTTTTATTAAATCAATGCGTGGATCAGATCCCGACGCAGCTCTATATTGGATGGCGCGGATGATTAAAGGTGGAGAAGATCCACTTTTCATCGCACGACGTATGATCCGTTTTGCTGCAGAAGATGTTGGCCTTGCGGATCCACAAGCTCTTATTCATGCCACGGCTGCTCAGCAAAGTTATGAGCGTCTCGGCTCCCCAGAAGGAGAACTTTCTCTGGCCAATGCTGCCATCTACCTTGCTACAGCTCCAAAATCTAATGCTGCATATATAGCATGGAATAAAGCAGAAAAGGCTGCAGAAATGTCTGGCTCCTTAGTCCCACCTAAAATCATTTTGAATGCTCCAACCAGCCTCATGAAGCAGCAAGGATATGGGCAAGGATATGAATATGACCACGATACTACACAGGGATTTTCAGGACAGAACTATTTTCCCGAAAAAATGGGGCGCCAAGTTTTTTATCACCCTGTTGAAAGAGGTTTTGAGCGTGAAGTTCAAAAGCGTTTAGAATATTGGAATAAACTTCGAACCCAAGGTACCATGAAATCATAAGGAGAGAACAATGCCAGTATATGATATAAATGATTTAGCAACTTACCGTGAACGAGGAAGACGTCTCCTAGGAATTGACCTAGGTGAAAAAACCATTGGTGTCGCAATTTCAGACTCAACTTGGAGAGTTGCCTCACCCGTGTCAGTCATTCGTAGAACCAACAAGAATTCAGATATAGCCTCTGTATTAAGTCTCGCCAACCAATATCATGTTGTTGGAATAGTTATCGGCTTACCTGTCAATATGAATGGTTCTATGGGCCCTCAAGCCGAAAAAATGCGTGAGTTTGCGCGCTCACTTTCAGAGCTCTCCCAAATCTTAGTTGCTCTTTGGGACGAAAGATTATCAACCGTTGCTGTTACCCGAACCCTTATGGACGCAGATATGTCCCGCAAGAGACGCAATGAAGTGGTAGATAAACTTGCAGCAACATATATTCTTCAAGGCGCTTTAGACAGATTAAAGAACATTGAACCATCAAGTTTCAATTACCGCAACTTTTGAAGAGAGCCCCATATCTCTCCCAAAGGAGAGATACAACAGCCGATTTTTACTTGTGTGTGAATGGTAAAAGAAATATATTTTTTTGGCACAAATAAAATAGTCTTTCTATAATTTTGCGCTTTTGATTAAAAGCTGGATAAAGCTGAAAGCAAGCATGTAAAATATAAAATAATCGTGGCAAAGAAAAATATACTGTTTTGTGCTTTCATGTGTTTTATCCCTTGTATTTGCAAAAGTTGTTATTTTCACCTCATACTGGCGGCTGCAATTCAGCGTTTATAAAAAAAATTTTTTTTGTCTTATCCGGAAAATATGCGTAAGTACTACCTACGTACATATTTAAAGAAATGGTTTTATAAACACATTCATAATGTTACGTATAATTTTCATTACCAAGCTCGAAATGACGCAGGGAGCAACTATAAGCTCCAATGAATTGTAAATGAATGTATTAATAATACGATATTAAGTCTCAGAAGAAGCACGTAAAGGAGGTGTAATTCGCAAAAGAGTGATTTGGTTCCGATGTCGTCTTAAAACCTCAAAACGAAATCCTGCCAGCATAAAGCTTTGACCAACTTCAGGAATAAGACGAACTTCGTATAAAATTAAGCCTGCGATTGTTGCAGCTTCTTCGTCTGGCAAATCCCATTCGAATTGTCGGTTTAGATCTCGAATGGTTACATTTCCATCAACGATATACGACCCATCTTCTTGTGCCCGTACCCCTTTGACAGTTACATCGTGTTCATCAGAGATTTCACCCACAATTTCTTCCAAAATATCTTCCAGAGTTACAATTCCCATAATAGAGCCATATTCGTCTACCACGAGTGAAAAATGTTCCCGCCGATGACGAAATGCCTGAAGTTGCTCAAGAAGGTCAGTACTTTCGGGTATAAACCATGGGGAACTTGCAACAGTGGTGATATCAAGATTATTGACTTGACCATCCTGCGCCCGAACAGCACGCAAGAGAGCCTTAGCATTAATAACACCTATTACATTATCTTGGTCTTCCTTAAATAAAGGAATTCGCGTAAAAGGACTCGCCAAAACCTGATCAACAATAACCTCGGGCGGGTCATCGGCATCTACCATTGTAACATTTTTGCGATGAACCATAATCTCACCCACCTGTACTGACCCTAAATCTAATATGCTTTTCAGCATAGCACGCTCATGTGGTACATCATGGCCCGGTCCATGATGGAGATCAATGACCCCTCGCAATTCATCTAAAGTTGCATGGGATGTTGAAGTTACGCGAACATGAAATCGAAAAAGTCTTAATGTTATGCGTGCAATAAAATTGATAGCAACTGTCAATGGGCGAAAAACTTTACAAATGAGAGCCATAGGCCTTGCCAGAAAAAGTGCAACGCGCTCTGGCTGGTTTACTGAAATAATTTTCGGCATTGTTTCTGCATAAATGGTGATCAAACAACTTACAATGATTGGCGCATAAATAACACCGCTTCCATCTTCAAAGATACGGTCAAGTAATTCCGTCATGATCGAAGTAGCGAAGGTCATAAATATTGTTGCACACAAAAGAAGTGCACTTAATGTTAGCCCAGGTGTTTGTTGGAGGTAGCGTATGAGCACAGCTTTCTTATCGCCATGTTTCGCCATCTGATGCAATTTAGATTTTGAAGCAGCAGTGATAGCAGTCTCAGATGCAGATAGAAAAGCCGCTCCAACAAGGAGCAACAAAATAATAAGTGCAAGTAATAAAATCATGCCATACCTGCACGATTATGGTTAAGGTTTATGTCCATATATCACTTTTTAATATAGATCTACTCATTCAAGTTCTTTACGTTCTTTAGCGGCTGAAGCTAAAACTCCCCCGGTCTTAGCTGCACGGTGGCTTGAAAAGGGGACAGCTTCTAGGGTCTCTTCATCTTCTTCTGCACCACCTTGTTCAGTTTTTGCCTTTTTTGGTTTGGGAGATTCATACACATAATGGATGCGACGCAATTCTTTTCGTTTACTCAGCTCTAAAATAGGTTTTGACAATCCTTTGTCGCTTCGAATCGCCATATAACGTGGCATCTCAGGTACATCAGCAACGTGTTTACCAACAATGCTGTGTATTGCTGTGAGAAAATTTTGACACTGATTTAAATGAACAGGATTGTAAGCTACGTTTTCTAAAGACTTTAAATAGTCCTGGATCTGGCGATCAAGATTTTCATAATAAATTTGTGTTGGGCGATCTTTAGTATAGTGTTGCAAATGTTTCGATGAGGTCTTCAAACTTGATTGACAGTTAATTATTTCCTTAGTGAGAGAGTAACGTTGCCCTCTTATGGCAGCTTTTGAATTACTCATGAAGTTCAAAGCCAACAAAAGTCCCAAAAAACTTCGTATGACATAATACATTTTCTTCAACACACAATCCTTAACTTAACCATATCAACTCAAACATTTCCTGCAATTTTGATTATAAGGATTTTTCATGTTCTCGTAAACACAAGTTATGACCAACCATCATTATTCTAAAAGGCTTTTAATACGTATTGTGCGGGATAATGGTCACGAATATATTCAGCTAATGCTGCAATCACGCGATCCACAGTTGTGTTTGTTGGCTCATCAAATGTTTGAACAATAACATTTGCCTCTCCATAAATGGGATATCGTTGGGTGATAAGTTCTTCTAAAGTTGTTCGATGACGCGTTGCATCTTCTAACAATGGCCGATCAGTGCGCCGAGACACACGCGCAACAAGAGTGTCTAAATCTGCCTTTAACCACACTGAAATGGCTTTGTTCTTAATTTGCTCCCGCGTATCCGGGTTCATGAATGAACCGCCTCCTGTTGCTAAAACGTGAGGTTCTTGCTCGAGTAGACGATTTATGACGCGATATTCACCATTGAGAAAAGCATTTTCCCCAAAGAGGTCCAAAATTTCCTTGATATGACACCCTGCTGCAGACTCAACTTCCATATCAGAATCAAAAAAAGGTACCTCTAGGCGCTTTGCAAGGCGCCGACCAATACTCGTCTTACCTGCTCCCATAAGGCCAACCAGAACAATTGTCTTTGGAGGACGAAAGCTGAGTGACGCATTCGAGGACCTATGATTTGAATCTTCTTTCATGATAAAAAAATATATCGTAGATATACGTTTAACTCAAGAAAAAAGGTTCTCAATTTTTGTTAAATGAGGTCTTCGTGCAATTCTTCTAAGACTTTAGATCTATATCCCCAAGTAAGAGAAAAGAAAAATGTGGAAAGAAGGGCAGATATCACAAAGAACATAAAGCCACCATTCCAACCATAGTGATCTGCGATCCAACCCACACAAATACCGCTTAGAGCACTGCCGAGATAAGCAAAAGTTCCCGTTAATCCATTCGCCATACCAACTGCTTTTTTAGAAGCAATATCCGCTGAAGCAACTCCTGCAAGCACTTGCGGGCCATAAACTAAAAATCCAAGTACCATCATTGTAAAGGCACTCATAAGATCGTTTCCTGCCGGAACCAACCATAAGCAGCATAAACACACAATTAAAAGTGTCATATATAGAACGCTCACAGGACCGCGGCGACCTTTGAAAAAATAATCTGATATCCACCCAGCTGCAATGCCTCCAAACATTCCTGCAATGTCATACCCAATCACCTGCCACCCTGAAGACATGAGGGAGGCTCCTTTTAATTCTCGCAAGAATGTGGGGGCCCAGTTAACAATGCCGAGACGAACAACATAGAAGAACATGTTGGCAAGACACACATACCATAAAAGCCTATTATTCATAACGCGCAAAATGAGCGCTTTAGGGGTCAGATGTTCGTCTTCACCTTCTTCAGCTGCATCAGTTAAACCATGATGTTGCTCAATAGAAGGTAAGCCAATGGATTCTGGAGTATCCCGCAAGCGATTAAAGAGGAAAAGAGCAATGCCAACCACAATCATAGAGGGAACAATAAAAGATGATTGCCACCCATAATTCAAAATAAGCCAGCTGGCGATAAAGGTAATAACAGCACCTCCCAATTGATGGGAAATAATGGTAAAACCCCATTTTGTTCCTAATTCTGCGGGACTAAACCAATGCGCCAAAAGACGGGCAACCGGAGGCCAGCCCATGGACTGAAACCATGCATTGATTGCAAAGAAAAATCCAAAAAAATACAGACTTGTCCCGAAGCCCAAAATACAACATGTGAGAGCAGAACCCAGCAACCCAATGGTCATGAAATAACGTGCATTGGACCGATCACTAAAATAACCGTTAACGAACTTTCCAACACCATACACAATCGACCAAATGGTTATGATGGCACCCAATTGTGTCTTGGTATACCCAAATTCGGCACTTAAGCTTGGGATTGCAAGAGAGAATTGATTTTGGCGGACAAGATAGAAAGCAGCATACCCAAAGATCATGCTATAGAGTATCCGCAAACGCCAATAGGCATACCGCTCTTCAACAGATTTCACTAATTCAACTTGTGGTGGGAGTGTTGCCGCTGACTCGGCATATGAAGACAAAGTTACATTCTGCAATTGTTTCATGCTTTCATCCTACTAAAATGAGATAATGAAATATAGATTGAAGTGTTGAAACAGACCGAATTTATATTCATAGGCTATAACAATCTTACCCAATCTTAATTGACAACAATTCCACACCCTAGCCTAACACAACTCCAAAAAAAAGAAAAAATATTGTCTTGATGTATTTTTTTTACTTAAATCACTCAAAACTATTTGAAAAAACTATGATTTTATTATTTTAAGGAAAGGGTATTGATTTTGGAATGGGATTTAAATATGCTCTCTTCCTCAAAAAAATGATATAGTGCAAAAAAGCAAAAAAACATAGAGAGTGTTTATGATTATTACACCTGTCCCACAAGATTCTGCCCTAAAGCCGGGAATTCGAACGATCGGAAAACTCCTTCCGTATATTTGGCCCAAATCCCTGCCACAAATTCGTGCACGGATTATTTTAGCCTGTATCTCTCTTGTCATTGCAAAGGGCGCTACATTATGGGTGCCGCTGCTATTTAAAGATGCCATTAATGCTCTTTCTCCTGAGCAAACTCCCTTAACGATTCCCGTAGTTCTTATTTTGTCCTATGGAATTGCGCGCCTTGTTTCAGCCCTCTTTTCTGAAGCACGAGATGGAATTTTTGCAACAGTGACGCAACGAGCCCTTCGTCAAATTGCTTTAAATGTTTTTCATCACTTGCACAACCTTGGTTTACGCTACCATTTAGAAAGGCAGACGGGTGGCTTAAGCCGCACCATTGAACGAGGAACGAAGGGTATTGAATCTCTTCTCCAGTTTTTAACCTTCAACATTGTCCCCACCTTTGTCGAAATTTTGTTGGTAGGCGTCGTATTATGGTTTCTGTATGATTATCGCTTCTCTCTCATTACACTCTGCACAATGATCGCATATACAGCCTTCACCCTCTATATCACTGAATGGCGCATTGGGTTTGTAAGAACCATGAATTCGACAGACACAGAGGCCCACACGAAAGCCATTGATAGTTTGCTTAACTTTGAAACAGTTAAATATTTTAATAATGAAAACCACGAGGCGACACGCTTTGACTCAGCTTTAAAACGGTACGAAACAGCCGCTCTTAAGAGTAGGCTTTCCCTCTCATACTTAAACATTGGACAGGCTTTTATCATCGCTTTAGGGCTTGTTGCCGTGATGCTTTTGGCAGGAGAAGCGATCATTGATCATAAAATGACTGTGGGGGATTTTGCTGCCATCAATACCTACCTCCTCCAGCTCTATATTCCCTTATTCACACTTGGTTTTGCTTACCGAGAAGTCAAATTGGCTTTGGTCAATATGGAAAGTATGTTTGACCTCTTGAGTGTGCCTGAAGAAGTGAAGGATTTACCAAATGCCCCGGCTTTAAAGGTGAATAAAGGGGAAATTATATTTGATCAGGTAAGCTTCTCTTATAATCCTGAGCGACCCATTTTAAAGAATATTTCGTTTCGCCTCCCTCCTGGCAAGACTGTTGCTATCGTAGGACCCAGTGGGGCAGGAAAATCAACCATAGGACGTCTTCTCTTCCGCTTTTATGATGTTACGCACGGCTCTATTGCCATAGATGGACAAGATATACGTCATGTGACTCAGGAAAGTTTGCGTCAAGCCATTGGCGTCGTTCCTCAAGATACAGTGTTGTTCAATGATACCATTGAATATAACATTGCCTATGGAAAACCAAATGCCACACGCAAAGAAATTGAAGCAGCTTCCCAACATTCTCACATCCATGGCTTCATCATAACCTTGCCAGAAAAATATCAAACACGTGTGGGAGAGCGCGGACTTAAGCTCTCAGGTGGAGAAAAACAACGTGTTGCCATTGCGCGCACACTTTTGAAGAAGCCAAAGATCTTTTTGTTTGATGAAGCAACCTCTGCCCTTGATTCGCACACAGAGAAGCAAATTCAAAAAAATTTGCAAGAAGTGTCAGCCCATCATAGCACTGTTATCATTGCGCACCGTCTGTCTACCATCATCCACGCAGATGAAATCCTTGTGTTGGATAAAGGCACAATTGTGGAAAGAGGAAAACACACTGCTCTTTTAAAGAAAAAGGGACTTTATGCAGCCATGTGGCATCGTCAAATTAAACATCAGACTGAAGCCGAAGTAGACAAATAAGAATCCACACCCCCTGCCCATAATTTTTGCTTAAGCACTTTGAGAGATGAGTATTTTCCTAAATTTTTTACGATTTTTTAATCAGTTTCAAATATTCTAGGATAGAAACATCCATATATCAGGGAGCTTATTATTATGACCATTGCAAAGCATCTCAAACTTTCGTCCACCCTTCTGCTCGGAACCCTTGTTGCTGGAGTTTTGGTTTTTCCAAAAGCAGCAAATGGTGCAGAAGATGTAAAGCGTCATCTAGAAGCACTTCACGCACAACAATTAGCTACCGTAAGAGCAGGCCATGGTGCGGATTTGGCCGCCATTACAAAATTAAAAGACGCTATGGCTCATCCAAATCAAGCTCTCGCAACACCTGGCGCACCGGGTTCACTTGGTGCCGCTATAGTAGCTGCAGCTGCAGATCCTGCATGTGTAATAGGTGGTGCCGTTGCTGCTCCAGCAGCAGTTGGCCCTGCTCCAGCTCCTGTACCAATGCCCATTGCGACAGAAGCTGACAAAATTGCGGCGATTAGAGCTCTCGAAGCTGCAGGTGCTCACGGAGCTACTAACCCTCAGCATCGTTCAGCCATTAGAACAGCTCTTGGACTTGATCCTGCCCCTGCAAATTTTGCCGCAACACAAGCAGAATTAAACCATTTTCTTGCGGCGGCAGAACAAAGATTGGTTCATTTGCCAGAACGTACTCAACGTGCTGCAGCTTTAACTGCATATATAGATCGCTTAAGAACGGCACGAGCTCAATTGGCTGCTGGTGGTCATTTTGCGACCTTAGCCGCAAATCTTAAAGGTCTTGGAGGCATTGCAGCCGCAATGCCAGATGGTAATGAAGATCAGCGTCTTGCCGTCATTAATGCTGTTGAGGCAGCTCCGCCAGATGGGGGTCTCAATGACAATGGGAAAGATCTAATTAGAACTGCACTTAACCTCCCAGCAGGACCAGGAGCCAATCATGATAAGGTGGAAGTCTTTTTGAGAGCTGCGCGTTTTTAAGTGCAGAATCCAATGGTTTCAACGAAACATCTCATCTTAAGCTTATGACAATTATTTGGCATAAGCTTTAATTTTTCATGGCTTTCTTTTACTTCAAAAGAGTAATTATATTTTTCCAAAAATACCACAGTGAATTTATAAATTTTTAATAACTTCCCTCTATTCTAGGATATAGACATCCATCTTTTAGGGAGCTTATTATTATGACCAATACTAAATATCTCAAACTTTCTTCTGCTCTTCTTCTAGGAACCCTTGTTCCTGGAGTTCTGTTTCTTACAAAAGCCGCAAGCGGAGTAGAAGATGTAAAGCGTCACTTACAAGCACTGCACGCGCAAGAACTCGCTACCGTAAGAGCAGGGCATGGCACCAATTTAGCAAACATGACAAAATTAAAAGACGCCATGGCCCATCCAGATCGCGCTCTTAACCCTGCTACGGCAAACTCTGTGGGTGCCGCCTTAACAGCTGCCGCTGGAGATAATGCATGTGTGGTCGGTGGTGCAGTTGCACCTGGTGCTCCTCCTGGTGCTGCAATGCCTATTGCTACAGAAGCTAATAAAATTGCAGCGATTAGAGCTCTCGAAGCAGCAGGTGCTCACGGAGCTACTAACCCTCAGCATCGTTCAGCCATTAGAACAGCTTTGGGTCTTGATCCCTCCCCTGCCAATTTTGCCGCAACGCAAGCAGAATTAAATCATTTCCTCGCTGTTGCTGAACAAAGATTTGTAAACTTGCCTCTGCAAACATTGATTGCAGGAAGATTAGACGGTTATATTAATCGTTTAGTCACTTCCCAGGCGGATATAGCTCCTGGAGGACACATGGCCAACGTAGCCCTAGAACTGGCCGGCGTTGGAGTTGGAGGGCCTGGACCAAATGCAGCTCCCGCTGCTAATGGAATGCCTCATGGTACTGCAGATCAAAAACTAAACATCATTCAAGCAGTTGAAGCTGCAGCCACGCCAGGCCCTAATGATGCTGGCAAATCTCTGATTAGGCATGCCTTAAATCTTCCAACTGCACCAAATGTAAATAGTACTTTAGTAAGAACATATATTAAGGTTGCACGTCCGTAAATTTAAGTAGATATCAACAAATTAAAAAAGCCACTCTTCGGAGTGGCTTTTTTTGTGCAAGCTTTTATTCACTATTATACACTGCATAAAAAAGGGGAGAGCATGATCTGTGCTCCCCCCTTCAGGATGAGAATATGTCTTCCTGTTTAAACGGCAGCTCTCAAGCGGATGCCAATACGGTCGTCCTTAACATATCCATAGCCGACGGTATGGAGGTACATCATACGAACTTCCCATGTTTGGTTAATGTTGATATGCATGCCTGGTCCAAATTGGTAAAGCATATTTTGGATACCGCTATCTGGGCGCCAAACATAAGGTCTTGAGGACGCAAGGATACGGTGCCCGACTTCGCCTTGGAAGTAAACGTCCCAAAAAGTATCTTTTGGCTTATATTTAAGCCTAAAAGAGGCCGATGCTTGGATTGTTTCGAAGTGACGACCCGGATAGAGGTATGTCTGCGTGCTATCCCAAGCTTGACGATATCTTTCGTTCGTATAGAGTAAGCCTGTTCTGACGCTGGCTGTCACAGGTCTATCTGGACCAATCCACGTGAAGTAACCACCTACATAGGGCTGTATGGTTTGGCGACGCAATTTAACAATGCCCCCAGGAGTATAGTTCAATAAATTATAATCGTTTACATAGATACCTAATTGACCTGTTACAAGCCAACTACGGCTAAGCATATGGCTATAATAAGGCATAATCCCCGACGATTTCATCTTTTGAGTGGCATTTACTAAAGTATAGATTTCTTTCTGCTGTGTATAAAAGGCAAGGGCGCCTAAGCTCGACATAGGCGTTGGGAAATATTCTGCCCCAACAAAGGTATACAATGGACTGGAATTGCTAGGATAAAGAGGGTTGTAATCCTTTTGATGGGCAAAGTCTTGACTTACGTAATAACGCCCTGAGACTTTTTGAGAGAGTTGGCGTGTCGTTAGCTTGGAATAAACAAGAGGACCTCCTCCTCCGCCACCCCCACTCCCTATGCCTGCTCCTGTTCCACCTGATGGAGCAGGTGCGGCTATTGCTGCACTCATAAGGCCACAGGATACCCCGATGGCCACTAATTTATTAAACAATCCTCTTAACATAAAAAAAACCTCCTAAAACCATGGTTTATAATAGTCAGATTTTAGGCTAGCATAATTTTAAAAAAATTTTAATAAATATTTTTCGAATGTATTTTGGTTTCTTAGAACGAGGGTGTGATTATGGACACAGGCCTCCTGTCGTCCGAATACTATCGGACTACAGGAGTAAAATAATCTATAGCACCTCTACAGCGCCCCAACGCGCATCTCATCTATTTGAACCAGAGTTACCAGGGCTACCAGGGCCAGGACCACTGCCATTCCCAAAACCATTATTCCCCATATGGGGTGGTGGGGGATAATGGGGCAATATATCCGTTGGTGGAGGTGGTGGTGGGGGTGGCGGTGGTACAACCGGATTTACGGGTTGAACATAGTGTCATTGTCAACTAAAACTCCCCACGTAATGAGCATTAAAAATCCCCACCCTAGAGTAAAAAATTTTAGTCTTGCTCCTCCTTCTTTTGTAGTGTT